>RBWT01000159.1 GCA_004010275.1 Streptomyces huasconensis | reverse complement strand
GTCGGTGGTGGCTTCGTGGGTGGGGTGGGGGTGTCGGTGGTGGCTTCGTGGGTGGGGTGGGGGTGGGGTTGGTGGCTGCTGTGGCTTCGGGGGCTGGCGCGGCAGTTGTGGCTTCGGGGGGCTGCCATGGTGTTCGTGGCTGCCGTGAAGGTCGTGACTGCCGTGGCTGCCGTCACGTCGTCGTCCGCGCCTCGGGCGGCGACTCGTGTGGCTTCCCCGGAGCGGGCGTCGACCGAAGTCTCGGCCCTCGCGCCCGCCTGCGCCCGCGTCCCGGCCGGCCGGACCTGGGCGGTCGTCACGGCACGCGCACCGGGCTCGGCTTCCGTGGTCGTCAGCGCCGTGTAGGCCGCTTCGTGAGTGCGGCGGCGGGTGACGTCCCGGGTGAAGATCTCCCGGGCGACCTCGGTCAGAGCCGTCGCGGGGGCGTGCAGGTCGAGGCGGCTCGCCTGCGCCACCGTCGTCGCCCAGTCGCGCGGGACCGCCGCCTCCCCGCGCAGCGCGCCCACGATCGCGCCGCTCATCGTCGCGATGGAGTCGCAGTCGCGGCCGTAGTTGACGGCGCCGAGGACCGTGCGGCGCGTCACCCTCGCCGACCAGCAGCATGGCCAGGGCCACCGGCAGCTCCTCGATGGCGTGCAGGCGGGAGGGGCGGCGGGCGCCGAGGGACGGGGCGCGGTAGTCGGGGCCGACCGTGTCGAAGGGGGCGACGGCGGCGCGGACGGGGGCCAGGGCCGTCTCGAAGTCCCGGTGCCGCGCGGCCACTTCCGTCACCGCCTCGATCGCCGCGCGCGTGCCGTCCTTCGCCAGGGCGAGGCATGCCTCGACCACCGATTCCGGCGTGGCGCCGGGCGTGCAGGCGGCTGCCACCGCCGCCGCGAAGACGCCCGCGGCCTCGCGGCCGTACGAGGACTGATGGCGCCCTCGATGTCGAGGGCCTCGGCGTACGCACCCTCCGGGTTCGGCGGCGTTGACGAGGCCGACGGCGCCATGTACATCGCGGCGCCGCAGTTGACGATGTTGCCGGTGCCTGCCTCGCGCGGGTCGACGTGGCCGTAGTGGAGGCGGGCGACGAGCCACTTCTCGGCGAGGAAGAGCCGGTGCAGGGGCAGGGCCTCGGCCTCCAGCTCCGGAATCCAGCGCGGCGTCGTCATCAGGTCGGGCACCAGGTGGTCGGCGATGGCGTACGCGTCGAGGTGATCGCGGACGGTGCCGTACACCCGTACGAGCGCGTGCGTCAGCAAGGTGTCGTCGGCGACGTGGCCGTCACCCTTGTGGTACGGCGCGATGGGGCGGGCGGTGCGCCACTCGTCGCCGTTCCAGGGGCCGACGATGCCGCGCACGCGGCCGCCGTGGCGCTCGGCGATCTGCTCGGGCGCGTACCCCTCGACGGGCCCGCCGAGGGCGTCGCCGACGGCCGCGCCGACGAGGCTGCCGGCGATGCGGTCCGCCAGGCCGATCGCGCTACTTGTCGGCCGCGTGCGCTGCGTGAGCTGTGTCGGCTGCGTGGGTTGCATGGGCTTCATGTCGGAATTGTCCACCTGGAGCGGCAAGTTCCCTGTGTGCCAGGTGTCCGGCGAGTTCCTCCAGGTCGGTGCCGGCGAGGCGGGGGAGCGTGCAGCCGGACAGCGTCCGGCAGGCATCGCGCCACGCCTCGGGGATCGCCGCCGCCGTCGCCGAACGCGCGGCAGCGCCCCGGCGAGGGCGGGCGCCGAGTCCGCGACCCGGGACAGGCAGGCGGCCGCGGGCACGGCCTCGCAGACGCGGCCGCGCGCGGCGGTGGCCAGGGCGAGCGCCACCGGAACGGTCTCGGCGGCGGCGATGCCGTAGCTGTACACGTGGTCGACGATCTGGTGTTCCAGGAGCGGTACGAGGTCGAAGGCGCACGCGGCGGCCTGGGCGAGCTTCACGGCGTGGCGGGCGTTGCGGCCGATCTCGGTGTGCTCGGGGAGCTGGGCGAGCGCGGCGTCCACCGCCTGTTCGACGTCCGCCGCGCCGAGCGCCACCGCGATCGCCGCGGCCATCGCGCGGGCACCGTGGATGCCGTCGCCGTCCTGGGTGTAGCGGGCGTCGACCTCGGCGAGCGCGGCGGCCTGCTTCGGGGTCGCCGGGGTGGACCAGGGCGAGCACGCAGGCGCGTACGCAGGCGGCGTCGTCGAAGAAGTGCGGGTTGTCGTGGCCGGTGGCGGGCGCCGCAGCCCGGCGGCGAGGTTGCCGAGCCCGCGCGGACGGAGATGCGGGCGCGCAGGGGGAGTACGGCGGACTCGACCTCGGGGGCGCGGGCCGCGGCGGCGGGCGACCTCGGCGGCAAGGGTTGACCAGGCGAGGTCCAGGGCGGCGCGGACCCGGCGGTCCGGGGGCAGGCCGGGGTCGAGGGTGCCGTCCGCCGCGCGGAGCAGGGACTCGGCGGTGAAGGCCGCCCATTCGGCGTCGTCGGAGGGGCCGAGGCGCAGGGGTTCGGGGGGCTGGTTCAGGGCGATGGGGACGGGGAGGGTGGTGGTGGCGTTCTGCTCGGCGAAGGTGTCCAGTTCGCGGGTGAGGCGGCGGGTCCACTCGGGCATGCGGGCGGCCCGGTGCCGGGCCGCGGGCCACCCGGCCGGCGTCGGCCTGCGGCGAGGCGAGCAGCAGGCCTTCGATGCGGGGGCCCGCTTGGTCGGCACCCGGAACCGTGGGCTTGTGCCCACCCTTCCCCAAGCTCTCGGCTTCGCTCGAGCAGGGGAGGCCCCACTCGCCCTGCGGAACGCCTGCCCACAGCGGAAACAGTGGCGGGCTTGTCGACGCTCACGAGGACTCCCCCGCAGGAAGCAGCAGCTCCGCCACGTCCAGGACGTGATGCCCCCGCATCGAGGGCAGGCAGCTGCCCCGTGCGGGCCCGATGGCCTGGGCCCACGGTTCGGGGATCGAGGAGGCCCCGCACGTCGCCCCGGCGAGCGCCCCCGCGACCGCCGCCGTCGTATCCGCGTCCCGCCCCATGTTCACCGCGGACAGCGCCGCGCAGCGGAAGTCGCCGCGTGCCGCCGCGTACGCCCCGAAGGCGAGCCCCACCGCCTCCGGGGCGAGGTCGGTCCAGGGGTAGCCGCCGATCACCACCGCGGAGCGGACCGCGCGCTCGCCGCGGCGGGCGACCGCGACCGCCCGCCGCAGCGACCTCGACGTCCAGCAGTCGTCCGGGATGACGGAGAGCGCCGCCGTCACGACGGCGTCCACCCGCGCGCCCGCCATCGCCGCCGCGACGCCCGCCGCGACCGCCTGACCGCCGTAGATGCCCTCGCCGTCATGGCTGACCGAGCCGTCGATCGCGATGAGCCGGGCCGCCTCGGCGGGACGCCCCGCCGCGAAGACACCGAACGGCGCGGCCCGCATCGCCAGGCCGTCGCTCCAGGCGTGCCGGTGCTGGGCCGAGATGGGGGCGGCGAGACCGCGGCGGAGGTTCTCCAGCGTGCCGCGCTCGCTGAAGCCGGCGCCCCGGAAGGGGCCCTCGTCCAGGTCGGCGATCCACTGGTGCCAGGCGGCCTCGACGTGGGCGACGGTCAGCGCCGAACCGTGCCGGGCGAGCAGCAGCCCCGAGAAGATCGCGTACTCCGTGTCGTCCGTGCCCGCCGGGTGTTCGGCGACGTATCCGGTGATGCGGCCCCAACGGGCCCGGATCTCGGACGGCTTCATGTTCTCCCGCGTGGCGCCGAGCGCGTCGCGACCGCAGGCCGAGCAGCGCGCCGCGCGCCCGTTCGCGGAGGCCGGCGACGTCGCCGGGTGTCGGGACCGAGGGAACGCATGCGCTGGATGCCATGCCGTGCCTCCCTGTTGCGCGGACCGCCGGTACGTCGCGCGGACCGCTGGATGCGGTGCTTGGTCCATCTCTGCCACGCGGGGCGCTCACACGAGCACGCACGGGCTCAGATCACCCCTTCGCGCCTCCTTTCCGGCAGCGTCCGGACAGCCCCGCGAGACCCCCGCCGAAGCGCGTTTGCGCAGGTAAGTACGGCCTTCCTTGCTGGCGGGAGATTCTTTTCGCGCGTACTTTGGACGCTGTCCAAGCATTGAGGGGGTCCATACCATGGCGATCATCGAGACCGAAGCGGCGCTGCACGAGGCGCACCGCGACAACCACACCCACCGTGATGTCAACGGCGGCTGGCTGCGTCCCGCCGTCTTCGGCGCCATGGACGGACTCGTCTCCAACCTGGCGCTGATGACGGGTGTCGCGGGCGGCTCGGTCTCGCAGCAGACCATCGTCATCACCGGCCTCGCGGGGCTCGCCGCGGGCGCCTTCTCCATGGCGGCGGGCGAGTACACCTCCGTCGCCTCGCAGCGCGAGCTGGTCCAGGCCGAACTGGACATCGAGCGCCGGGAGTTGCGCAAGCACCCCAAGGACGAGGAGCGGGAACTCGCCGCGCTGTACGTGTCCCGCGGGGTCGAGCCGCAGCTGGCCCGCGAGGTCGCCCGCCAGCTCTCCAAGGACCCCGAGCAGGCCCTGGAGATCCACGCCCGCGAGGAACTGGGCATCGACCCGGGCGACCTGCCGTCGCCGACCGTCGCCGCGGTGTCGTCCTTCGGCTCGTTCGCGCTGGGCGCCCTGCTCCCCGTACTGCCGTACCTGCTCGGCGCCACCGTGCTGTGGCCCGCCCTGCTGCTCGCGCTGATCGGCCTCTTCGCCTGCGGCGCGGTGGTCGCCAAGGTGACCGCGCGGTCCTGGTGGTTCAGCGGACTGCGGCAGCTCGCGCTCGGCGGGGCGGCGGCCGGTGTGACGTACGCCCTGGGCAGCTTGTTCGGCACGGCCGTAGGATGACGCCGTGCAGGCCTATGCGGGACCTCGCATAAATAGCCGTTACTCGGCGGTTTCGAATCGATTGCCATGGGGCATGAGCCGTAAGCGCTGTGGGCAATGAGGCTCGCGGCGCTCCGGGTCCTCGGCCATGGATCTGTCCGCAGCGGCCCCCCAAGGTCCCCCTCGAACCGCTCCCCACTCCGCGAGCGGTGTCCACATGGTGGAATGAGCTATCCGCTTTTCGAGAAGCGTTCCATCATGTAACCTGCACGAAATTTCGCCAGGGCCAACGTCGTCCCTCGCCACATGTAGTTGCCTCGACGACGACGGGAGTGCCGATGCGTACCCACGCCTGGTCGCCCATGGACGGTCGCCCCGCCCCCCAGGGGCTGTACGACCCCCGTAACGAACACGACGCCTGCGGTGTCGGTTTCGTGGCCACCCTGACCGGTGTTGCCAGCCATGAGCTGGTCGAACAGGCGCTGACGGTACTGCGCAACCTCGAACACCGCGGCGCCACCGGCTCCGAGCCCGACTCGGGTGACGGCGCCGGCATCCTGCTCCAGGTGCCCGACGCGTTCCTGCGCGAGGTGGCCGGATTCCAGCTGCCCGCGGCCGGCGCCTACGCCGTCGGCATCGCCTTCCTGCCGGTCGACACCGCCGGCACCACCGACGCCGCCGTCTCACAGATCGAGACGATCGCCTCCGAAGAGGGCCTCACCGTCCTCGGCTGGCGCGACGTCCCCGTCGCCCCCGAGCTGCTCGGCGCCACCGCCCGCTCGACGATGCCGGTCTTCCGGCAGATCTTCGTCGCCGACGGCGAGCACACCGGCCTGGAGCTGGACCGCAAGGCGTTCGTGCTGCGCAAGCGCGCCGAGCGCGAGGCCGGGACGTACTTCCCCTCGCTCTCCGCCCGCACCCTCGTCTACAAGGGCATGCTGACCACCGGCCAGCTGGAGCCGTTCTTCCCCGACCTGTCCGACCGCCGCTTCGCCACGGCCGTCGCGCTCGTCCACTCCCGCTTCTCGACGAACACGTTCCCGAGCTGGCCGCTCGCACACCCGTACCGCTTCGTCGCGCACAACGGCGAGATCAACACCGTCAAGGGCAACCGCAACTGGATGCGCGCCCGCGAGTCCCAGCTCGCCTCCGACCTGTTCGGGGCCGAGAAGCTGGACCGGATCTTCCCGATCTGTACGCCGGACGCCTCCGACTCCGCGTCCTTCGACGAGGTCCTCGAACTCCTCCACCTCGGCGGGCGCTCCCTGCCGCACTCCGTGCTGATGATGATCCCGGAGGCCTGGGAGAACCACACCTCCATGGACCCGGCCCGGCGCGCCTTCTACCAGTACCACTCCACGCAGATGGAGCCCTGGGACGGCCCGGCCTGCGTCACCTTCACCGACGGCACCCAGGTCGGCGCGGTCCTCGACCGCAACGGCCTGCGCCCCGGCCGCTACTGGGTCACCGACGACGGCCTCGTCGTCCTCGGCTCCGAGGTCGGCGTCCTCGACATCGACCCCGCGAAGGTCGTCCGCAAGGGCCGCCTCCAGCCCGGCCGCATGTTCCTCGTCGACACCGCCGAGCACCGCATCGTCGAGGACGACGAGATCAAGGCCGCCCTCGCCGCCGAGAACCCGTACCAGGAGTGGCTGGAGACCGGCGAGATCGAGCTCTCCGACCTGCCCGAGCGCGAGCACATCGTGCACACGCACGCCTCCGTCACGCGCCGCCAGCAGACCTTCGGCTACACCGAGGAAGAGCTGCGCATCATCCTCGCGCCGATGGCCAAGACCGGCGGCGAGCCGCTCGGCTCCATGGGCACGGACACCCCCATCGCGGCCCTGTCCGAGCGCCCGCGCCTCATCTTCGACTACTTCACGCAGCTGTTCGCGCAGGTCACCAACCCGCCGCTGGACGCCATCCGCGAAGAACTCGTCACCTCGCTGCACAGCAGCCTGGGCCCCCAGGGCAACCTCCTGGAGCCGACCGCCGCCTCCTGCCGCAGCGTCACCCTGCCCTTCCCGGTGATCGACAACGACGAGCTGGCCAAGCTCATCCACATCAACGCCGACGGCGACATGCCCGGCATGAAGGCCGCGACCCTCTCCGGCCTCTACCGCGTCAGCGGCGGCGGCGACGCGCACGCCGCCCGCATCGACGAGATCTGCGCCGAGGCCGACGCCGCCATCGAGGCGCGCCCGCCTCATCGTCCTCTCCGACCGGCACTCCGACGCCGAGCACGCGCCGATCCCCTCGCGCTGCTGCTCACCTCCGCCGTCCACCACCACCTCATCCGCACCAAGCAGCGCACCCAGGTGGGCCTGCTGGTCGAGGCGGGCGACGTGCGCGAGGTCCACCACGTGGCCCTCCTCATCGGCTACGGCGCCGCCGCCGTCAACCCCTACCTGGCGATGGAGTCCGTCGAGGACCTCGTCCGCGCGGGCACGTTCCTGCCCGGCATCGAGCCCGAGCAGGCCATCCGGAATCTGATCTACGCCCTCGGCAAGGGCGTCCTGAAGGTCATGTCCAAGATGGGCATCTCCACCGTCGCCTCCTACCGCGGCGCCCAGGTCTTCGAGGCCATCGGTCTCGACCAGGCCTTCGTGGAGCGGTACTTCAGCGGTACGACGACGAAGATCGGTGGCGCCGGACTCGACGTCATCGCCCAGGAGGTCGCCGCCCGCCACGCCAAGGCCTACCCCGCCTCGGGCGTGCCCTCCGCGCACCGCGCGCTGGACATCGGCGGCGAGTACCAGTGGCGCCGCGAGGGCGAGCCGCACCTGTTCGACCCCGAGACGGTCTTCCGCCTCCAGCACTCCACGCGCAGCCGCCGCTACGACATCTTCAAGCAGTACACCGGCCGCGTGAACGAGCAGTCCGAGCGGCTCATGACCCTGCGCGGTCTCTTCGGCTTCAAGTCGGACCGGCCCTCGATCCCCCTCGACGAGGTCGAGCCCGCCTCCGAGATCGTCAAGCGGTTCTCGACCGGCGCCATGTCGTACGGCTCCATCTCCAAGGAGGCGCACGAGACCCTCGCCATCGCCATGAACCAGCTGGGCGGCAAGTCCAACACCGGTGAGGGCGGCGAGGACGCCGAGCGCCTGTACGACCCGGCGCGCCGCTCCTCCATCAAGCAGGTCGCCTCCGGCCGCTTCGGCGTCACCAGCGAGTACCTCGTCAACGCCGACGACATCCAGATCAAGATGGCCCAGGGCGCCAAGCCCGGCGAGGGCGGCCAGCTGCCCGGCCACAAGGTCTACCCGTGGGTCGCCAAGACGCGGCACTCGACGCCCGGCGTCGGCCTCATCTCGCCGCCGCCGCACCACGACATCTACTCCATCGAGGACCTCGCCCAGCTCATCCACGACCTCAAGAACGCCAACCCGCAGGCCCGCATCCACGTGAAGCTGGTCTCCGAGGTCGGCGTCGGCACGGTCGCCGCGGGCGTCTCCAAGGCCCACGCGGACGTCGTCCTCATCTCCGGCCACGACGGCGGTACGGGCGCCTCCCCGCTGACCTCGCTCAAGCACGCGGGCGGTCCCTGGGAGCTGGGCCTCGCCGAGACCCAGCAGACGCTGCTGCTCAACGGCCTGCGCGACCGCATCGTCGTACAGACCGACGGCCAGCTGAAGACCGGCCGGGACGTCATCATCGCCGCGCTGCTCGGCGCCGAGGAGTTCGGTTTCGCGACCGCGCCGCTCGTCGTCTCCGGCTGCGTCATGATGCGCGTCTGCCACCTCGACACCTGCCCGGTCGGCATCGCCACGCAGAACCCGGCGCTGCGCGAGCGGTTCTCCGGCAAGGCCGAGTACGTCGTGAACTTCTTCGAGTTCATCGCCGAGGAGGTCCGCGAACTCCTCGCCGAGCTGGGTTTCCGCTCCATCGAGGAGGCAGTCGGCCACGCCGAGCTGCTCGACACCGACAAGGCCGTCAAGCACTGGAAGGCGCAGGGCCTGGACCTGGAGCCGCTCTTCCACGTGCCCGCGCTGCCCGCGGGCGCCGTGCGCCACCAGGTCACCGTCCAGGACCACGGCCTGGAGAAGGCGCTCGACAACGAGCTGATCAAGCTCTCCGCCGACGCGCTCGCCGCCTCCACCGCCACCGACGCGCAGCCCGTGCGCGCCCAGGTCGCCATCCGCAACATCAACCGCACGGTCGGCACGATGCTCGGCCACGAGGTGACCAAGAAGTTCGGCGGCGCGGGCCTGCCCGACGACACCATCGACATCACCTTCACCGGCTCCGCGGGCCAGTCGTTCGGCGCGTTCGTGCCGCGCGGTGTCACCCTGCGCCTCGAAGGCGACGCCAACGACTACGTCGGCAAGGGCCTCTCCGGCGGCCGCATCATCGTCCGCCCGGACCGCGGCGCGCGACCACCTCGCCGAGTACTCGACCATCGCCGGCAACACCATCGCGTACGGCGCGACCGGCGGCGAGCTGTTCCTGCGGGGCCGCACCGGCGAGCGCTTCTGCGTCCGCAACTCGGGTGCCACCGTGGTCTCCGAGGGCGTGGGCGACCACGGCTGCGAGTACATGACCGGTGGCCACGCCGTCGTCCTCGGCGAGACCGGGCGCAACTTCGCGGCCGGCATGTCCGGCGGCATCGCGTACGTCATCGACTGGACGCGACAACGTCAACGCGGGCAACCTCGCGCCGTCGAGGAGCTGTCCGACACCGACAAGCAGTGGCTGCACGACGTGGTGCGCCGCCACCAGGAGGAGACGGGCTCGACCGTCGCCGAGAAGCTGCTCGCCGAGTGGGACGTGGCGGTGGGCCGCTTCAGCAAGATCATCCCCAGCACGTACAAGGCAGTGCTCGCCGCCAAGGACGCCGCCGAGCGAGCCGGTCTCTCCGAGACCGAGATCACCGAGAAGATGATGGAGGCGGCGACCAATGGCTGATCCCAAGGGCTTTTTGAACCACGGCCGCGAGGTCGCCAAGACCCGCCCGGTCGGCGAGCGCGTCCGCGACTGGAACGAGGTCTACGTCCCCGGCTCGCTCCTCCCGATCATCTCCCAGCAGGCCTCGCGCTGCATGGACTGCGGCATTCCGTTCTGCCACAACGGCTGTCCGCTCGGGAACCTCATCCCCGAGTGGAACGACTACGCCTACCGCGAGGACTGGCAGGCCGCGCAGGAGCGGCTGCACGCCACGAACAACTTCCCGGAGTTCACGGGCCGCCTCTGCCCGGCCCCGTGCGAGTCGGCGTGCGTCCTCGGCATCAACCAGCCGGCCGTCACCATCAAGAACGTCGAGGTCTCCATCATCGACAAGGCGTGGGAGACCGGCGACGTGGCGCCCCAGGCGCCCGAGCGGCTCTCCGGCAAGACGGTCGCCGTCATCGGCTCCGGCCCGGCCGGCCTCGCCGCCGCCCAGCAGCTGACCCGCGCCGGTCACACCGTCGCCGTCTACGAGCGCGCCGACCGCATCGGCGGCCTGCTGCGCTACGGCATCCCCGAGTTCAAGATGGAGAAGCGGCACATCAACCGCCGCATCGAGCAGATGCGGGCGGAGGGCACCAAGTTCCGTACCGGAATGGAGATCGGCCGGGACATCGACGCGATGAAGCTGCGCAAGCGGTACGACGCCGTCGTCATCGCCGCGGGCGCCACCATCTCCCGTGACCTGCCCGTCCCGGGCCGTGACCTGAACGGCATCCACTTCGCCATGGAGTACCTGCCGCTCGCCAACAAGGTGCAGGAGGGCGACTTCGTGGCGCCCCCCATCACCGCCGAGGGCAAGCACGTCGTCGTCATCGGCGGCGGCGACACGGGCGCGGACTGCGTGGGCACCGCCCACCGCCAGGGCGCCGCCTCGGTCACCCAGCTGGAGATCATGCCGAAGCCGGGCGAGGACCGGGCGCCGCACCAGCCGTGGCCGACCTTCCCCATGCTGTACAAGGTCACCTCCGCGCACGAGGAGGGCGGCGAGCGGGTCTACTCCGTCTCGACCACGCACTTCGAGGGCGACGAGGACGGCAACGTCCAGTTCCTGCACCTCGTCGAGGTCGAGTTCATCGACGGCAAGCTGACCCAGAAGCCGGGTACGGAGCGGAAGATCCCCGCCCAGCTGGTCACCCTCGCGATGGGCTTCACCGGCACGGACCGCGAGAACGGCCTGGTGGACCAGTTCGCCCTGGAGCTGGACGAGCGCGGCAACATCGCGCGCGACGCCGACTTCCAGACCAACGTCCCCGGCGTCTTCGTCGCCGGTGACGCGGGCCGCGGCCAGTCGCTCATCGTCTGGGCGATCGCCGAGGGCCGCTCGGCGGCCCGCGGGGTCGACCGCTTCCTCACCGGCGCGAGCGACCGCCCCGCCCCGATCCGCCCGACGGACCGCGCCCTGACGGTCTAGCCCCGCCCCCGCGTACGGCGCTTGCCGTACGCCCCCTCATACGTCCCGTACAACGACGTACGGAACTGAAGCGGCGCCCGCCTCGTCCCCGACCGGACCTGGGCGGGCGCCGTGGCATGTGCCGAGGCGCCTCTCCCCGCTACCCCTGCGTTGCAAGTGACGCAATGCTATGAGCGTATGTTGCGTCACTCGCAACCGTCATTACGGTTCGGCCGCTTATACCAATGGGTCTAGACCGCCTCGGTCCGGTGTGACCACAATCGCTCCCACCAATCGGAACCTGGAGGGGGCCGGCATGAAGCGACGTGTCATCGCGGCTGTTGCTGTCGCCATGAGTCTCGGACTGACCGCCACGGCATGCGGCGGCGACGACGGTGAGGACGGCGGCAAGGCCACCGACGGCAAGGGCAAGACCCTCACCGTGTGGATCATGGAGGGGACCAATCCCGACGCGCGGCCCTTCTTCAAGGAGGCCGGGGACGCCTTCGAGAAGAAGACCGGCGCCAAGATCAAGGTCGAGTACCAGCAGTGGGCCACCGCCCAGAAGAAGTTCACCACCGCCATCGAGGGCGGCGAGGAGCAGGTGCCCGACGTGGCCGAGGTCGGCACGACCTGGGTGCCGCAGTTCGCCGAGACCGACGCGCTCGTCGACGTCACCGACGAGGTGAAGAAGTCGCGGCTCGGCGACGACCTGGTCGAGGGCCTCAAGGACGCGGGCACGCTCGACGGCAAGCAGTACGGCATGCCCTGGTACGCGGGCGTCCGCTCGCTCGTCTACCGCAAGGACCTCTTCGCCAAGCACGACATCAAGCCCCCGACCACATGGCAGGAGCTGCGGACGGCCGCGAAGACGCTCAAGGAGAAGGAGCCGAACCTGGTCGCCTTCCCGGTGGCGGGCGGCGCGGAGATGTTCGCGGCCCCCTTCGTGTGGGGCGCGGGCGGCGAACTGGCCACCGAGTCCGGCGGGAAGTGGAAGTCCGGCATCAACTCGCCCGAGGCCGTCAAGGGCATCGGGTTCTACACCGACCTCGCCACCAAGGACAAGGTCTCCCCGGCCAAGGTCAGCACCTGGACGGAGAAGGAGGTCGGCGAGGCCTGGAACAAGAGCGAGATCGGGATGTCCATCGGCGGCAACTGGACCCCCAAGGCGATCGTCGACAAGAACCCGTCCCTCAAGGGCAAGCTCGGCGCCGTGCCGCTCCCGGGCGAGAACGGCGGCATGAGCAAGTCCTTCCTCGGCGGCTCCTACCTGTCCACGTTCAACACGGACAAGAAGGAACTCGCCTGGGAGTTCGTGAAGATGCTCACCACCGGTGAGTTCGCCGCCAAGTGGGCCGAGCAGACGAACTACTTCCCCGGCCAGAACTCCGAGCTGAAGAAGATCGCGGCGAAGAAGGACCCGCTGGTCGAGCCGTTCGCCACGCAGATGCTGGAGGCCGGCGCCACGGTCCCCAAGACCAAGGCGTACGGCGAGATCCAGGCCTCCAAGGTCATCCCGCGCATGGTCCAGTCGATCCTCACCGGCAAGGCGTCCGTCCAGGAAGCGGCCGACAAGGCCGCCGAGGACATGGACGCGATCTTCGCCAAGGACAAGTGACGAAGGCGGCCCGGCACCGTGAAAGGCACTGCCGGGAAAGACACGACTGGTAAGGACGCGCGACTGTGAAGGACGCGACTGTCGTGAAGGACACGCTTGTCGGCGAGGGCGGCGGCGGACCCGAGGCCACGGTCCGCCGCGACCCCGCGGGGCCCGACGGCGGCGCCGAGGCCGCCCGCCGCCGCAAGAAATGGGTCACCCTCACCCGCCCCTGGCTCCTCCTCACCCCCTCCCTCCTCGTCCTCGCGGGGCTCCTGCTCTGGCCGCTGATCCAGGTCGGCAAACTCTCCCTCCAGGACTACGAGGTCAAATTCGGCGGCGGCGTAGGGACGTTCACCGGCTTCGACCACTACAGCGACCTGCTCGGCAGCGACCTGCTGTGGCGGACCGTCCTGCCCAACACCGTCTTCTTCGCCGTCGCCTGCGTCGGCCTGACCGTCGCCCTCGGCACGCTCGTGGCGCTGCTCCTCAACCGCCTCGGGCCGACCTGGCGGCTGATCTGTTCGATCGCGATCCTCGCCGCCTGGGCCATGCCCGCGGTGACGGGAACGTACGTATGGATCTGGCTCTTCCAGCCGCAGGACGGCATGGTCAGCCAGCTCGCCGGATCGGTCGGCCTGATCGACCCGGAGACCACCAACTGGTTCACCGAGCGCGGCCCGTTCTACGCCATCGCCACCCTCAACGTCATCCACCACGGCTTCCCGTTCGTCGCCATCACCGTCCTCGCGGGACTCATGACGATCCCCAAGGAGCTGTACGAGGCGGGGGAGCTGGACGGCGCCAACGCCTGGCAGCGGTTCTGGAACATCACCGTGCCGACGATCAAGCCGGTCTTCCTGGTGGTGACCATCCTCTCCACCATCTGGGATTTCAAGGTCTTCACCCAGATCTACCTGATGCCGGGCGGCGACGGCTCCAACCCCGAGGTCTACAACCTCGGCGTCTACTCCTACATCGAGGCGTTCGCCAAGAACGACTACGGCGCGGGCGCCGCGGCCGCGGTGCTGCTCACCGTGCTGCTCCTGATCATCACCGTCGTCTACATCCGTACGCTCTTCCGGCAAGGGGAGGAGGAACTGTGACCGCCCGCACCCGTACGCGCACGCGCACCCGCACGCACACCCGCACCACCCTCGCGAGCCGCATCGGCCTGCCGGTCGCCGTCGCCGCGCTTCCTCGTCTTCACCCTCTTCCCCGTCTACTGGATGATCTCCACCGCCCTCGACCCGAAGGCGCTCACCCGCGGCTCGGACGTGCTGCCCAGCGGTCTCAGCCTCGAACACTTCGAGTTCGTCTTCGACAAGGGCAACTTCGGCACGTACCTGCTGAACTCGGCGCTCGTCGGCCTCGCCACGATCGCCGCCGCCGCGCTGCTGTCGCTCTTCGCGGCCATCGCGGTGGCACGCTTCAAGTTCCGCTTCCGCACCTCCGTACTGATCATGATCCTGATCGTGCAGATGGTGCCGCTGGAGGCTCTGGTCATCCCGCTCTTCATCCAGATGCGGGACTACGAGATGCTCAACTCCCTGCTGGGGCTGAGCATCGTCTACATCGCCCTCTCGCTCCCCTTCGCCATCTGGACGCTGCGCGGCTTCGTCGCCACCGTCCCCAAGGAGGTCGAGGAGGCCGCGTACATCGACGGGGCGTCCTGGCCGCGCATGTTCTGGTCGGTGCTGCTGCCGCTGGTCGCGCCGGGGCTCGTCGCCACGTCGATCTTCGCGTTCATCACGGCGTGGAACGAGTTCGTCTTCGCGTACACCTTCATGAAGGGCAGCGACAAGTACACGGCGGCCGTCGGCATCTACCAGTTCTTCGGGGAGAACTCGACGTCCTGGGGCCCGGTCATGGCCAGCTCCACCCTGGTCACGCTGCCGGTGATGATCTTCTTCGTGATCGTCCACCGGAAACTGGGCTCCGGCCTGGCCGCAGGCGCGGTCAAGGGCTGAGCGCGCAGACCGCCCAGGAGCAGTACTCGGGGAGACGTTCGAGGGCCAAGGCAGAAGGGAGCGAGCGCGTACCCTCGGCCGCTGCGGGCCGCCGCGGTGGCGGTCCGCCGGGGAGAACGGAGCGGCGCATGGACTCGACGACGACCGGCAGGGGTGCCGCGATCAGTCTGCGCAAGGTGGAGGAGTCGGCGCCCGCGCTCGTCAGCCTCTACAAGAGCGCCGGGGTGTCCCTGCGCAGACACGGCCTGGAGGGCACCCGCGCGGCGGTCTACCTCGTCGTCGACTACTCGGGGTCCATGCGGCCGTACTACCGGGACGGCAGCGTCCAGGCCCTCGCGGACCGGGTGCTTGGCCTCTGCGCGCACCTCGACGACGACGGGACCGTGCCCACCGTCTTCTTCTCCACGGAGGTCGACGCGGTGACGGAGATCGCGCTCGACGACCACCGGGGCCGGATCGACGCGATCGTGGCCGGGCTCGGGCACATGGGGAAGACCAGCTACCACCTGGCGATGGACGCCGTCGTCGACCATTACGTCGACCACGCCGACGGCGGCTCCGCCCCGCCCGCCCTGGTGATCTTCCAGACCGACGGCGGACCGATCAACAGACTCGCCGCCGAGCGCTACCTGTGCAAGGCGGCGAGACTGCCCTTGTTCTGGCAGTTCATCGGCTTCGGCGACCCGACGAGCAAGCAGTTCGACTATCTGCGCAAGCTCGACGAACTGGCCGTGCCGGCCAAGCGCCCGGTCGACAACGCGGGCTTCTTCCACGCCGGGAACGACCCCTTGGCCCTGCCGGACGCGGAGCTGTACGACCGGCTGGTGGGGGAGTTCCCGGCATGGCTCGCGGCGGCGGGCGGCCGGGATCGTGGCCTAGCAGGGGGGCAGGGGGGGCGGGTGGCGCAGGTCTCCCCGGTCCGGGAACAACGACTCCGCCAGACGTGTTAAAGTTGACGTGTTGCAGTTTTGGTACCCATGGACTTTATGTGCGCCTGACGGGAATGCTCCGAGGGCGCATTATTGTTTTTCCGGTTCTCTCCGGTATGGGGGTCATTGCAGCGCTGGAGATTGGCAATTCCGCGATTCTCCATTCACTGCCCCTGTTGAGGAGATTGACATGGCAACCGGCACCGTTAAGTGGTTCAATTCGGAAAAGGGCTTCGGCTTCATCGAGCAGGACGGCGGCGGCCCCGACGTCTTCGCCCACTACTCCAACATCGCGTCCTCGGGCTTCCGTGAGCTCCTCGAGGGCCAGAAGGTTTCCTTCGAGGTGACCCAGGGCCAGAAGGGCCTGCAGGCCGAGAACATCGTTCCTGCCTGATCGTCGCAGCGCGCGAACCTCACAGCCGAGGCCCGCACCGGAAGGTGCGGGCCTCGGCTTGCGCTGTCATCGGGCCCTACGGGCCCACGAGCCGCCCTCAGGCTCAGAGGTCCGGAAAGTCCAGCGACCAGGAAGGCATTACTGCATGAACCGCTCCGAAGGCCCGGCACGACCCGCCCGCAAGCGGCCCGCGAACGCAGCCGGAAAGGGCAGGCCGACCGGCCAGGCGAAGGGCTCCGCACATTCCGCGAAGAAGCCCGGAAGCCGTAAGCCGAAGCCGGCGCAGGGCGGCGAGTTCGCACTGCCCGAGAGCCTCACGCCCGCGCTGCCCGCCGTCGAGGCCTTCGGTGACCTGGACATGCCCGAGGCCCTGCTGAAGACGCTGGCCGCCCAGGGCGTCACCGAGCCCTTCCCGATCCAGGCCGCGACCCTCCCCAACTCCCTCGCGGGACGCGACATCCTCGGCCGCGGGCGCACCGGCTCCGGCAAGACCCTGGCCTTCGGCCTCGCGCTGCTGGCCCGCACCGCCGGGCACCGCGCCGAGCCGAAGTCGCCGCTCGCCATGGTCCTCGTCCCCACCCGCGAGCTGGCCCAGCAGGTCACGGACTCCCTCACGCCGTACGCGACGTCGGTGAACCTCCGCATGGCCACCGTCGTCGGCGGCATGTCGATCACCAAGCAGTCGGGCACGCTGCGCCGCGGCGCCGAGGTCCTGGTCGCCACCCCCGGCCGCCTCAAGGACCTGATCGAGCGCGGCGACTGCGACCTCTCGCGGGTGCGCGTCACGGTCCTCGACGAGGCCGACCAGATGGCCGACATGGGCTTCATGCCGCAGGTCACGGCGCTGCTCAAGCAGGTCGAGCAGGGCGGCCAGACCATGCTGTTCTCGGCGACGCTGGACAAGAACATCGACCGGCTCGTCCGGATGTTCCTGACCGACGCCGTCGTGCACTCCGTCGACCCGTCCGCGGGCGCGGTCACGACGATGGAGCACCACCTCCTCTACGTCGCCGACGAGACGGACAAGAAGGCCGTCGCCATGCGGATCGCGGCCCGCGACGGCCGCGTGATCATGTTCCTGGACACCAAGCGCGCCGTGGACCGCTTCACCAAGCGGCTCCTCGCCAACGGCGTCCGCGCCTCCGGCCTGCACGGCGGCCGCTCGCAGCCGCAGCGCAACCGCACGCTGGACCAGTTCAAGACCGGCCAGGTCACCGCGTTGATCGCGACGAACGTGGCGGCGCGCGGCATCCACGTCGACGACCTCGACCTGGTCGTGAACATCGACCCGCCCGCCGACCACAAGGACTACCTCCACCGCGGCGGGCGCACCGCGCGGGCGGGCGAGTCCGGCAGCGTCGTCACCCTCGTGCTCCCCGAGGAGAAGCGGGAGATGACGCGGCTGATGTCCGACGCCGAGATCAACCCCCGCACGGCGCGGATCACCTCCTCCGACGAGGAACTGGTCCGCATCACCGGCGCCCGGGAGCCCTCCGGCGTGCCGGTGGTCATCGAGACGCCGCAGCCGCAGCAGCCCGCCCAGACCTCGCAGCGCGCCGCCGGCCGCGCGGCGGCGGTGGCGGCGGGGGCGGTGCGGCCTCCGGGCAGGGCGGACAGCAGCGCAGGGTGCCCCGGCAGGGGCAGGGCGGTCAGTCCCGCGACGGTGCCGGTTCCGCCGGGGGGCGGCGCCGGGGCGGGGCGCGCACGCCGCGGCCGCTCCGGTGCGGCGCCCCAGGGAGGCCGCCGCAGCGCGGCATGACACCCCGGGCGGGCGCAGG
>RBWT01000158.1 GCA_004010275.1 Streptomyces huasconensis | reverse complement strand
CCCACCGCCTGGGTCCTCGTCGACGCGTGCCGCTGACCCCGCACGGCAAGGCGGACCGCGCCGCGCTGCCCGACCCCCCGGCCGGACCGACGGCGGCGACGACGCGAGCGCCGCTGCACCGCCCGCGAGAAGGAGCTGTGCGCGCTCTTCGGCGAGGTGCTCGGCGGCACGGAGGCCGGACCGGACACCGACTTCTTCGCCTCCGGGGGCCACTCGCTGAGCGCGTTGCGCCTGGCCGGGCGGATCGAAGAGGCCTGGGGCGTACGGGTCCCCGTGGCGGCCCTCTTCGCGGCGCCGACGCCCGCGCGGCTCATCGCCCGCCTGGACAACACGACCGAACCGGGCGCCTTCAGAAACACCGCCTCCGCGAGCAGCGCCTCCGCGAGCAGCGGCCCCGTACCCGGCGCCTCCCTCCCCGTCGGTTCGGAGAGCCTCGCCCCGCTGCTGGCCCTGCGCGCCGACGGCGACCGCGCCCCCCTCTTCTGCGTGCACCCGGGGCTGGGCGTGAGCTGGGCGTACACGGCCCTGCTGCCCCACCTCGCGCCCGACCGCCCGGTCCACGCGCTCCAGACCCCGGCCCTCTCGGCAGCCGGGGCAGGACCCGCGCACCTGCCGTCCTCGGTGGCGGATCTGGCCGAGTCGTACCTGTACCGCATCCGCGCCGTCCGGCCCCACGGCCCTTACCTCCTCCTCGGCACGTCCTTCGGCGGCCCCGTGGCCCACGAGATGGCGGTGCGGCTGCGCGCGTCCGGCGAAGAGGTGGCGCTGCTCGCCGTGGTGGACGCCATGCCGAAGCCGCCCGAGGCCGTCCGCACCCCGCTCGCACCGGCCGTCGTCGAGGCCGAGGCCCGGCGCATCCTCCGCGAGGACGGAGCCGCGCTGGACGGCATCGGCGAGCACCGCCTGACCGCGCTCGCCGCGGCGGTCGCCCGCCACGTCGTCATCGGCAGGAGCTGGGTCCCCTCCCGCTACGACGGCACCGTGACCCTCTTCGCCGCCACCCGCGACCCCGAGGCCATCCCCACGGAAGAGAAAGCCGCCGCCTGGCGCCGCGCCGCCACGGCGGTCACCGTCCACGAACTGCCCTGCGCCCACGCCGAGGTGCTCCACGCGGAACAGGCCGCACGGATCGCCGCGACCCTCGAAGCCACCCTCGCCGGCCGCACCCGAACCCCCCTCCAGGGAGAGTGAACCCAGTGGACGCACCGCACCCGGCCCCGGCACCCGCCGACGAGGAGTACGAGTTCCCCGTCTCCGACGCCCAGAGCCGCCTGCTCGTCCTGGACCGGATGAACCCCGGCACCGCCCAGTACAACGTCCCTGCCGCCTTCGCCGTCCACGGCCCCTTCGACCCCGGCGCCCTCACCCGGGCCCTGGACGCCGTCGTGGCCCGCCACGAAGCCCTGCGCACCGTCTTCGCACCGCCGCCGACCGCAGCCAGGCGCAGATCGTCTCCGCCACCGGCCGCGCGCACGTCACGGTCGAGAAGGACGTGCGGGCCGCCGAGGCGGCCGACCGGATGCGCGCGGACGCGGCCCGCCCCTTCGACCCGGCGACCGGACCGCTGCTGCGCTGCACGGTGTACGCCGTCGACGACAGCAGCCACCGCGTCCTGCTCGTCGCCCACCACCTGATCTGCGACGGCTGGTCCCTCGGGGTCCTCCTGCGGGACCTGTCGGCCGCGTACGAGGCACAGGCCGGGTCAGGGGCCGCCCGCCCTCTGCCCGAACCGCCGCTCCAGTACCCGGACTTCGCCGCCTGGCAGCGCGACCGCCAGGCCGAAGGCGCCTACGCCGAGGCCGTCGCCCACTGGGCCGGGCGGCTGCGCGGCGCCCCCCGACGTCGTATCGCCGCCCCTGGACCGGCCGCGCCCGGCGGTGCGTTCGGCGGCGGGCGGCAGTGCGGGGTTCCTGCTCGACGCCGGGCTCCGCACCCGCCTGGCCGGGGCGGCGCGGGCCCGGGGCGCCACCCCGTTCATGGCGCTGTTCGCCGCGTACGCCGCCTTCCTCGCACGGCTGACGGGCCGCGACGACCTGGTCATCGGCTTCCCCGTCTCCGGACGCGACCGCCCCGAACTCCAGGAGATGGTCGGCATGCTGACCAACACCCTGGCGCTGCGCGTCGACCTGTCCGGCGACCCCTCGTACGGCGAGCTGATCGACCGCGTCCGCGCGGAGCTGCTGGCCGGACAGCCCCACCAGGACGCGCCGTTCGAGACCGTCGTCGACGCCCTCGCCCCGCCCCGCGACACGAGCCACGACCCGGTGGTGCAACTGGTCTTCGCGTACGACGACGACACGGACCTCTCCCTCGCGCTGCCGGGCGCCCGCGTCGAGCGCCTCGAACTGGCCTTGGACACCGCCAAGTTCGACTTCCACCTGCATGTCGAACGCTGGGAGGAGAGCGACGGCGGCGGCGCTGCCCTCGCCGCCCGGTTCATCTACCGCAGCGACCTCTTCGAGGCCGCAACCGTCCGCGCCTGGGCCCGCAATTTCCGGACCCTCCTGGAGGCCGCCCTCACCCGCCCCGGCGCCCCGCTCTCCACCCTCGACGCGGTCCCCGCCGAGGAGCGCGCCGCCGCGCTCGTCGCGGCGCCGACCGCACGGCCGGGGCCGCGCCCGTGGACCGGCTGGTGCCCGACCTGATCGCGGACGTCGCCGCGGCCCGGCCCGACGCCACCGCCCTGGTCTGCGGCGACGTACGGCTCACCTACCGCGAACTCCTCGGCAGGGCGGACGCGTTGGCGGCCCGGCTGCGCGAGGCGGGCATGCGCCCCGGCTTCCGGGTCGGCCTGCTGCTGCCCCGCTCGCCCGAGATGGGCATCGCGGCGCTGGCCGTCTGCGCGCGGGCGGCGCGTACGTTCCGCTGGACCGGGCCCACCCGCACGCCCGCCTCGCGCACATGGCCGAGACCTCCGGCACCGGGCTGCTGCTGACGGCTCCGGAGACCGCGGCCCAAGGGGAGCGGCTCGGCGTCCCGTGCCTGCGAGCCGACGCCCCGGGCGCCACCCGGCCCACCGCACCCCCACAGCCGGCCACCGCCCCCGCCCCCGACGACCTCGCCTACGTCCTGTTCACCTCCGGCTCCACCGGCGTCCCCAAGGGCGTCGCCGTCGAGCACCGGGCGCTCGCCAACCTCACCGGAGCCGTGCGCCACGCCTTCCCCGTCACCGCCGAGGACCGCGTCCTGCAATGCGTCTCCTTCGGCTTCGACGTCGCCGTGTCCGACCTGTTCTTCCCCTGGGTCGCGGGCGCCGAGCTGCACATCGCCCGCGACGACGAGCGCCTCGGTGACGCGCTCCACGCCCGGCTGCGGGACTCCCGCATCACCTACGTGTTCCTGCCGCCGTCCGCCGCGATGCTGCTGCCGGACAGCGCGGGCGGCAGCGGGGGACTGCCCCACCTGCGTACGCTCGCCGTCGGCGGCGAGGCCTGCCCCGCCGAGCTGGTCGAGCGGCTCAGCGCGCCGGGCCGCCGGATCGTCAACGCGTACGGGCCGAGCGAGGCCACCGTCTACGCCACCACCGCCGACCTCGAACCCGGCGAGCCCGTGGTGATCGGTGCCCCCGTGCCGGGCGCCCGCGTGTACGTCCTGGACGCCCGCCTGCGCACAGTGCCCACCGGCGTAACCGGCGAGGTGTACATCGCCGGCGCCTCCCTGGCCCGCGGCTACATCGGCCGCCCCGGCCATGACCGCCGAACGCTTCGTCGCCGACCCGTACGGCCCGCCCGGCACCCGCATGTACCGCACCGGGCGACCTCGCCCGCGTCGACGCGCGCGGCCGCCTCCACTACCTCGGCCGCTCCGACTCCCAGGTCAAACTGCGCGGCATCCGCATCGAGCTCGGCGAGATCGAGGCCCTGCTCGCCGGCATCCCCGAGGTGGCGGTCGCGGCGGCGGCCGTCCACGGCAGCGGCGCCGACCAGCGCCTGGTCGCCTATGTCGTGCCCCGGGACGGCGCCACCCCCTCCGACGAGGCCCTCCGCGCCCACCTCGCCGAACGGCTCCCCGGCTACATGCTCCCCGAGGAGTACGTCCGCCTCGACGCGCTGCCCCTCAACCGCTCCGGCAAGATCGACCGGCCCCGCCTGCCCGCGCCGGGAGCGGAGCGGCGCGCGTCACGTCGTACGTACGTCGCCGCGCGCACCGCGACCGAACGGCGCGTGGCGGACGTCTGGGCCCGCGTGCTGACCCTGGACCGGGTCGGCGTCCACGACAACTTCTTCGAGCTGGGCGGCAACTCGGTGCGGCTGGTCAGCGTCCTGGACGCCCTGCGCGCGAGGGCCGCCGACGGGTGGCAGACCTCCGTCGACCTCACCCTGGTCGACCTGTTCCGCCACCCCACCGTCGCCTCGATCGCGGCCCACCTCGACCGCGCCACCGGGGAAGCCCCCGCCACCGCCACGGCGGCCGAGCGCCGGGGCGGCGAGCGCCGCGCACGCCAGAACGCCGCCGCACAGCGGCTCCGCTCCAGTCGCTCCAGAAAGGGCACGTCACGATGACCGAGCCGGCACGCAAGGCAGACGACCCCGACCGTGACCCGGGCTTCGACACCGACTCCGCGATCGCGGTCGTCGGGATGAGCGGACGGTTCCCCGGCGCCCCCGACCTGGCCACGTACTGGACCAACCTCCGCGACGGCGTCTGCTCCCTCACCGACTTCACCGAAGCCGAACTGCTGGCCGACGGCGCAGACCCCGCCGAACTGAGCCACCCCGCACACGTGCCCACCAAGGGGTACCTCGCCGACGCCGACCGCTTCGACGCCGAACTCTTCGGCTTCCACCGCACCGAGGCGGCCGCCCTCGACCCCCAGCACCGCCTCCTGCTGGAGACCGCCTGGGCCGCACTGGAGGACGCGGGCCAGGACCCGCTCGCCGTCACCGCCCGTACCGGCGTCTACGTCGGCGGCAGCCCCACCGAACACATGCTGGCCGCCCACACCGACCGCGCCCTCGCCGCGTCCCTCGGCGCGATGCAGGTCCGCATCCTCACCGACCGGGAGTTCCTCGCCCCCTGGATCTCCTACCGCCTCGGCCTCGAAGGCCCGAGCCTGACCGTGCAGACGGCCTGCTCGACCTCGCTGACCGCCGTGCACCTCGCCGCGCAGGCGCTGCTGCTCGGCGAGTGCGACATCGCGCTCGCGGGCGGCGCCAGTGTCGACACCGTACGCAGACAGGGGTACGTCCACCACGAGGGAGGCATCTTCTCGCCGGACGGCCACTGCCGCCCCTTCGACGGGCGGGCGGGCGGCACCGTGCCGGGCAGCGGCGTGGGCGTCGTCGTCCTGCGCCGCCTGTCGTCGCGCTCGCCGACGGCGACCCGGTCCGCGCGGTCCTGCGCGGCAGCGCCCTGACCAACGACGGCGCCACGAAGGTCGGCTTCACCGCCCCCGGCGTCGAACAGCAGACGGCGGCGATCGTCGAGGCCTGGGCCGCGGCGGGCCTGACCCCCTCGGCGGCCCAGTACGTGGAGACGCACGGCACCGCCACCGAGCTGGGCGACCGCATCGAACTGGCGGCGGCCACCGCGGCGTTCACGACGGGCGGCGCGCCGGGCACCCGCATAGGCATCGGCTCCGTGAAGTCGAACATCGGCCACCTGGACGCGGCCGCGGGCGTCGCCTCGTTCATCAAGACGGTCCTCATGCTGGAGCACGCCACGCTGGCCCCCACCGTCAGCCTCACCGGCCCCCACCCCGAACTCGCCCTGGACGCCTCCCCGTTCCGTGTCGTGGACCGCACCGCCCCCTGGCCGCCACCCGCCGAAGGCCCGCGCCGCGCGGGAGTCAGCTCCCTCGGCATCGGCGGTACGAACGTCCACGTCGTCCTGGAACAGGCCCCGCACCGCCCCACACCCCCCGCCCCGCAGGACGCCGCCCCGCGGCGACGGAGATCCTCCCCCTCTCGGCCCGCACGGAACAGGCGCTCACCGCACTGGCCGCACGCCTCGCGACAGCCCTGCGCGCCCCCGACGCCCCGTCCCTCACCGACACCGCGCACACCTTGCGCACCGCCCGCACCCCCATGGACGTACGCGCGTACGTCCTGGCAGCGGACCCGGCGCAGGCGGCCGACCGGCTGACGGCGCTCGCGGAGGGCCGCCGCCCCGCCGCCGACCCGGGAGAGGGCCCCGACCCGGACGGGCTGCGCGGCCTCGGGGAACTGTGGCTGAAGGGCGGCTCGGTCCCCTGGCCGGACCCGGCGCCCGGCGCCCGGAGGGTGAGCCTGCCGACGTATCCGTTCGAGCCCCCGGAGCTTCGGCGCGCTGCGGCTGCCGCAGCCGGGCGCGGCGGCCGGAACCGGGACGCCCGGCGGCACCGGGCCGACGGCTTCCCCGGGGGACGACCTGACGCGGGCCGTCTCCGCCCTGCTGGCCGAGGCGCTGGGCCTGGACGAGGCCGCGGTGACCCCCGGGACGACGTACTTCGCGGCGGGCGGCGACTCGCTGACGGCCGTCCACCTGGTGGGCAGGCTCCGGGACGACTTCGGCATCGACGTGCCGATCACGCTGTTCCTGGAGGAACTGCCCCTCCAGGAACTGGCGTCACACATCGCCGGGCTGAAGGAGCCCGGCGCGGCGGAGGACTCCCTGGACGCGCTCCTGTCGGAGTTCGAGGCGGAGGAGCCGCGGTGACAGGCCCGGGGCCCGGTGGCTACGGCGCCGTCATCGCCTCCCGGCCCGGCAGCGTGGCGGCGATGACGTCGGCCACGTAGGGCAGATGGCCGTCGAGGAAGAAGTGCCCCCCGGCCAGGACATGGCAGGAGAAGCCGCCCCGCGTCTCGCTCTCCCAGGCCCGCGCCTCTTCGGGGGCGACCCGGGGATCGTCTCACCGGTCAGGACGGCGACGGGGCAGCTCAGCGGCGGCCCGGCGCGGTAGACGTAGTCGTCGACGATCTGGTAGTCGGCGCGCATCGGCGGCAGGAAGATGGAGAGCAGCTCGGGGGAGGAGAGCAGCTCGTCGGCGGTGCCCGACAACTTCCGCATCTCCTCGACCAGTTCGGCGTCGTCCATGTCCCGCACCGCGCGCGTGGCGGCGGTCCGCCGGGGCAGCGAGGGCGCCGCCCTGCCGGAGAGGACCAGCGCCACGGGGGGCTGCCCCTCGCGCTCCAGGCGCCGCGCGGTCTCGAACGCCAGGAGCGCCCATGCTGTGCCCGAACAGCGCGAGCGGCGCCTCTCCCGGCCCCCGGGGCAGCTCGTCCAGCACGGCGTCGACGATCTCGTCCGCCCCCGCGGCGAACGGCTCGCCGAACCGGTCCTGACGCCCCGGGTACTGCACCATCAGCGGCTCCACCCGGCCCGAGACCGCCGCCGACAGCCCGTGATAGGCGACGACGGAACCTCCCGCGTGCGGGAAGCAGAGCAGACGGACCCCGGCGTCGGGTGCGGGGTGGAAGCAACGTATCCAGTCGCCCACGAACGCGCCCTCCTTTCCTGTACCGCAGGAAGCCGCCGACCGGCCCCCTGCCGCGGGCCAGCATGCCGGACGAACCCCGCCGAGCACGAGACTTTCCGGGTGACCCCGGAGCACCGGGGTACCGGGAAGGGGAAGAGCCAAGACTTCCGGAGGGGACGAGACAAGGCCCCCGACGACAACCGAGGGAGCGGAAACCCGATGGCGTCCTCGCTGCTAGAAGCCGTCGACATCAACGCGCCGACCGCCGTGACCTGGGCACTCTGGGAAGACGTGGAGCGCTGGCCGACTTTCCTGAGCCACGTCAAGCACGTGCAGCGCATCGACGCGAGGACGTTCGCCTGGCAACTCGCCCTGCCCGGCGCGGACAAGAGCTTCGTGGCCGAACTCACGGAGATCGCCCCCCGCGAGCGCATCGCCTGGCGCACCACGGAGGGCGTCCACCACGCGGGCGTGGTCACCTTCCACCGCCTCAGCGACACGGAGAGCCGGGTCACGCTCCGGATCGAGTACGACCCGCAGGGCTTTCTGGAACACCTGGGAGCCCTCACCAACCTGGACGCGGCCCTGGCCACCTACGACTTGGACGAGTTCCGGCACATGGCGGAACGGGCGGCGGGCACCCGCGGCGCTCAGGAGTAGCCCGGGTCCGCGTCGGCCGCGGGCACGCGCACGGTCAGGATGGCCACGTCGTCGTCGTTGTCGGTCGGGCGTGCTTCCATCAGGGCGTCGGTGAAGGCGTCCAGCGGATGGCCGGCGAGGCGGGCGGCGAGCAGCGCAGCCGCTCCAGGCCGTCGTCGATGGGGTGCCGGGGGGATTCGATGAGCCCGTCGGTGTAGAGCACCAGCGTCGACAGCGGCGGCAGCGCGCCGACGGCGTCGGCCCGGGGGATACCCGCGTGGGCGCCGAGCAGGATGCCGTGTCCGCCGTTGAGATAGCGGGCCCGGCCGTCGTGGGTGACCAGCAGGGGCGGCGGATGGCCCGCGTTGGTCCACCGCAGCTCCCACTGCCCGCCGTCCCGGGCTGGAGCCGCCCCAGGATCATGGTGGCCATGCCGACGTCGGTGATGTGGGGCAGCGCCTGGTCGAACCGCTCGACGAGGGCGCTGAGGGGTTCCCGCCGGGACCAGGCGTAGGCGCGCAGGATGTTGCGGACCTGGGCCATGCCGGCCGCGGCGTCCAGGTCGTGTCCCGCGACGTCGCCGATGACGAGGGCGAGGGCCCGGTCGGACAGATGGAAGACGTC
This sequence comes from Streptomyces huasconensis, assembly GCA_004010275.1. Classification (GTDB taxonomy): domain Bacteria; phylum Actinomycetota; class Actinomycetes; order Streptomycetales; family Streptomycetaceae; genus Streptomyces; species Streptomyces huasconensis. The sequence continues at coordinate 9,780 of RBWT01000158.1, read as the reverse complement.
GTACCAGTCACCGCCCACCTGGGAGGCGTGCGGAGCGGGCAGGTAACGGGCGGTCATGTCCAGGCCCGGGACGCGTGGCAGCTGCGGCAGCAGGTGGCGCTGCATGGTCTCGGCGACCTTGCGCTGGCGCTGGTAGAGGCGGGCGTTGTCCAGCGCGAGCCCGGCCCGCCGGGTGATGTCTTCGAGCAGCGGGATCTCGGCGGTGGTGAAGGGCTCCGCCTGGTCGGACCGGCCGAGCGTGAGCGCACCGAGGACCTCGCGCAGACCGCGGACGGGAGCGATGAGCGCGGAGTGCATGCCGGTGGCCTCGAAGAGCCGGCGCTGTTCGACGGCGACGTCGGAGTCCGGCGGGCCCTGATAGGTCTGCGGGGTCGCCAGGGTGGAGCCCGCGCCGCGCAGGGCACGGGACAGCGGCAGCGGCGAGGTCTCGGGCACGGAGAGCAGGGCCCCTTGCAGATCGTGCCGACGGGTGATCCCCCGGTCGTCACCGTGGGAGACCAGGGTGCGCTGCACCTGGCCGTTCTCGGTGAGGAGGTCGATGACGACCCAGTCCGCCAGCATCGGGACGATCAGCTGCACCAGCCGGTCCAGCGCCTCGCCGACGTCCAGGGTGGCGGTCAGCCGGGTCGTGGTCTCGGCCAGCAACGCCAGCCGTTCCAGCTCGGAGAGCAGCCCCGCCCGGAGCGTCGACACGGGCAGCGGGGCACCGGCCTGGCTGTACTCGTGGAACACCACCAGGGCGCCTCTCTCGTCGGAGGTGATGCGCAGCGGAGCCACCAGCCAGGAAGCCGTCAGCAGCGAGCCGTCCCCTCGCGCGAAGAAGCCCTTCTCCTCCTGGCGCACCTGGTCGGCCATGAAGGCCTCCATCATCGGGCACTGGCTGCGCGGCATGGTCATCCCGTCCTGCCGCCGGTGCAGGCAGTCATGCGCGTCCCGCCCCAGCAGCTCGTCCGCGCCGCGGCCCAGCAACACCTCGGCCTGCGCGTTCACGGCGATGATGCCGCCGTCGGCATCCACCGCGTAGGCCCCGGCACCCAGCCGGTCCAGGGCCGTGCCCAGCAGCTGTTGCAGCATCACGAACCGCTCGGGGGGATCGGCCGCACCGGACACACCGTTCACGTCTGCACCTCCACGCCCGGAACGGGCGGCACGTCCGGTGGCCGTCACCCCGCCAGTGCGCCGGGTGCTGATCACAGCATCGTAGACAGGTACAGGCCCGGCGAAAACTCGCGTGAGGGTGAGCCGGGTGGCCGCGTTGTGCTTCCATGGCAGAGGCGAGTCGATTCGACAGGCAGGGGATCAGCAGCGTGGCGGTGATGCCGACAGTGGCCGCGCCCTCTGAGCGGGAGCCGGCGGCGGGGCGTCACTCCAGTGTCGTCTTCGCCGATGACCGGGAGTGGGCCCACCATCTCTGTGCCTTCGTCCGCGGCGGGCTGGAGCGGGGTGAGGAGGTGCGGTACGTGGCGGACACCACCGAGCCCGGCCGCGTGCTGTCCACGCTCGCCGACGCGGGAATCGACGCGGAGGGCGCGGCCGCCCGCGGGCAGCTGTCCGTGTCGACCGCCGCGGGCACCTACCTCGCGGGGGCGCGCTTCGACCCGGACGCGGCGATCGAGGGGTGGCACGCCGCGGTGGAGTCGTCGTCCGCCCGGGGACATCGGGGGCTGCGCGTGATCGGCGAGATGGCATGGGGCGCCCGGGACATCATCGGCGCCGACCGGCTGCTGGAGTACGAACTCCGCCTCCACCACGAGGTCTTCGAGCCACTGCCGCTCACAGGATGGTGCTTCTACGACCGCCGCCTGCTGCCCGAGGAGTACGTGAACGTCCTGGCGGGCGCCCACCCGGCGCACCGCGGCGATCCCGTGGACGGGGCCGCGTTGCAGGTGGCCCCCCTGACCGACCGCCCCGGGCTGCTGATGGCCGGGTCGGCGGGGTACGACATGCGTGCCGTCGTCACCGCCGCGGCCGCCGCCCTCAAGGACACCCCGGCGGAGCGGGTGGAGCTGAACCTCTCCGCCCTGCGCCACCTGGACGCCGCTTCCCTGGCCACCCTGGCCGGTGCGGCCGCGGACCGGCGGCCGGTGGTGCGCTGCGGGTCCGGCACGCGCCACCGTCTTTGCGGCGGCTCCTGGACCTCTTCCCCGAGTTCGGCTCCGCGCTGGAGGTCGTCGACCGATGACGACGGACGCGCACGCCCCGGCCCCGCACGACAGCCAGAGCCCCTTCTTCCACCCGGCCCTCTTCTACGACACCGTGGAGGGCTACCTCGACGGTGTCGGGACCTTCGTACGACGCGCCGTCGAGGACGGACAGCCGACGCTGGTGGCGGTGCCCGGCCGGCGCCTGGAGCTGCTCAAGGACGCCCTCGCCGACAGCCACGAGCACGTCACCTGGGTGGACATGACCCAGGCGGGCCGCAACCCGGGCCGCATCCTCTCGATGCTCCAGGAATTCGCCGACCGCCCCGAGGGCGCGCACGGGCGGGTGTCGATCGTGGGCGAACCGATCTGGGTCGGCCGCACCCCGGCGGAGAGCCAGGAGGCGACACGCCACGAGGCGCTGATCAACCTCGCCTTCGCGGGCCGCGGCGTCAGCATCCTGTGTCCCTACGACAACGCGCTGCCCGAGGACGTACTGGCCCAGGCGCACCGCACCCACCCGGTCGTCGGCGACCCGGCGGCCTACCGCGCCAGTTCCCGTTACGCCGATCCCCACGAGGTCTCCCGGGACTGCGACCTCCCGCTGCCCGAACCGCGGGCCGCGACCGTCATGGTGTTCGACGAGGGGCACCTGGCACGGGCCCGTGACGACGCCGACCACTGGGCGGCCTCCGCCGGCCTGCCCCCGGAGCGCCGCACGGACTGGCTCCTCGCCGTCGCCGAGGCGACCAGCAACTCGGTACGGCACGGGGGAGGCGAGGGACGCCTGCGCATGTGGCGGACCGCCGACGAACTCATTGCGGAGATCAGCGACCGCGGCCGGCTCGCCGACCCCCTGACCGGGCGCCGCCGCCCCGACCCCTACGGGGCGAACGGCGGCCGGGGTGTGTGGATGATGCACCAGCTCTGCGACCTGGTCGAGATCCGGGCGACGGACGAGGGACTGGTCCTGCGCCTGCACATGCGCCTGACGTGAAGCGCTGATGTGGAGCAGGTGCGAGCCCGGCCACCGGCCACCGACCCCCCGAGACGCCGAACGCCCGCCGGGCCGGGGGCCGGGCGGGGCGTTGAACGTTGACGACGAGGTGGGCAGGTGAGGTGGGCAGGGCCGCTCAGCTCGTGGCCAGCATGCCTGCCCGCAGCTGCTTCAGGGTGCGGGAGAGAAGCCGGGAGACGTGCATCTGGGAGCAGCCGAGAATCTCGCCGATCTGGGACTGGGTGAGCTCCTCGACGAACCGCAGCCGCAGGATCTCGCGGTCGCGGTCATCGAGCTCGGCGAGCAGCGGGGCCAGGGCGTGGAAGTCCTCGACGAGTTCCATGGCGGGGTCCTCGGCACCGATGAAGTCGGCGAGGGCGGCTTCACCGTCGTCGCTGTCATTGTTGACGGCGGCGTCCAGGGAGCTGGAGTTGTACCCGTTGGAGGCCAGCCGGGCCTCGATGACCTCTTCCTCGGTGAGGTTCATCAGCGTGGCCAGTTCCTTGACCGTGGGGGTGCGCCCCAGACGGGTGTGGAGCTCCTCGGTGGCGCGCGCCAGCTCGACCCGGGCCTCCTGAAGACGCCGCGGCACGTGGACGGCCCAGGAGGTGTCCCGGAAGAACCGCTTGATCTCACCGACGATGTACGGCACGGCGAAGGTGGCGAACTCCACCTCACGCGTCAGCTCGAAGCGGTCGATGGCCTTGATCAGACCGATCATGCCGACCTGGACGATGTCCTCCATCTCATCCGCGCCACGGCTCCGGAACCGGCCGGCGGCATAGCGGACGAGAGACATGTTCATCTCGATCAGGGTGTTCCGCACATCCTGGAACTCCCGGGTGCCCTCCTCCAGAACGGCGAGCCGGTCGAAGAACACCTTCGACAGCGCACGAGCGTCCTTCGGCGCCACCTTCTGCGGGCGGGGAACCGCCGGCATGGTCAAAGCAGTGTTCTCCACCGCCACCGTCGCCGTCTGCTGAGCCGTGACCATGACCGCCATTCTCGTTCCCTCCCGCGTCCGTTCGACCTTCACCTCGTCCCCCGACAAGCCGATAGCGGCCCACCTACCCGGCTTCGACCACCTCACACGTACGAGTACGGCACCAACATGAAACCGCTCCAACTCGGCCCCACCCGCACAAACGCAAAGACCCCGTCCTCAGCGAAGCCGCTGATGACGGGGTCTCTGGGCACCTACTACAAGGTGCCCCCGGCAGGATTCGAACCTGCGCACACGGCTCCGGAGGCATGGCGCGAAGAGAGTCGGTATGACCTTTGACCTGCTCGGGAGCTGCGAGGCTCCGATGCGTCAGGCGATCTCACTCGCCACTCACTCGCAAGCATGGTTGGGGCATCCGCCAGTACGGCGGGCCGTCGAGGCGAAGGGGTATCTGCTGGCCGCACTGTTTGAACGCATCCACCGGCATACGGTGCCGAACCCCGCGCGCCCTGTTTCCGGCTGTCCGTTCAACCCTTCACGGACTTTCGTAGGTGTGCGTTCGGTGGTCCACGTGGGTGTGTGGATACAGGCGAACGGTTGCGTCCCCCGCGATCATGCCCACGACGTGGCCGCCCTTCTTCTCGACACACAGGCCCTCACCGCGCCGCCGCCGGCCGAGGAACCTGACGAGCGGAAGCCGCGGAAGCGCACCGTCCGACAGAATTCCAAGGGAGCGAAGCCGCCGCGTTCGGCGGCGGAGCTGCTAGCCGAGGCTCGCAAGCTGACCGCCGACTGGCCGCTGGCGGGGATCAACGCCACCGTGTCCCTCGGCTGGGTCCGCGCCGCCGACTTCCCGGCGAAGACCTCTCCTCGCTCCTCGGCCGGGCCGCCGAGGTCATGTACGCGGCCAAGCAGAGTCGAGTCGGGATCAAGGGAGCCCGGCTCGGTCGGCTGCTGTCGGGGGTCACCGGTCGCCGGTTTGGACGCCTAGGCACTCCGGCCGGGGCACCGGTGGCGGGGGTGCCTGCGTGATGCCGGGCTCGCTCGCCGCTGCCGACCTCTTCCACACCGTGATGGAGGCCGCACAATACCGCTGCCAGTGCGTCGGCGTATGCGGACAGCCCCACGCGTAGAGCGAGGGGCGCTGCACCCGCGAGCACGGCCGCCACGCGAGAAATCACAGCGGTCCGATCCGCTACATGGCCGCCGCGGCCAACCCGCTCACGACCGAGCTCGGCGCCGCTGCTCTGCCCGCGAGCGAGCTGCGCGCCTGGTGCCCGTCCTGCTTCACCACCGCCCGCCGAGCCGCCCAACACGCCACCGCGGCGACCGGCGACGACCAAGGCTGCCTATCCAACCTGTGAGCCACGGGGCCCGGTCACGACCGACCAAAAGCAGCGGCCGGACCCCACCATCCCTCCCGAGAGAAGGAAGAGTCTCAGTGAAGCACCCCGGCGACGAGAACGACTTCTTCGACCGGCTCGAAGCCGACATGGCCACGACCGGGTCGCCCGACCTCGGGGCGACGTGGTCGACCTCGACAAGGCCCGAGCCGCCCGCACCGAGTCGGCCAACTCCACCGTCGACGTGTCGCCCGACTCCCACACGGACGAGTCGGGCGATCCGTCGGCTCGCCGGTTGGTCGGCGGTCCAGCGCTCGCTGGGCCCGGATACCTCGGCTGACTCGCGGGCGCGAAGCGGCGACGGATCGTCCCGGCGTGGCTGCGGTCGACGGCCGAACTCAAAACGGCCGCCCGCTGGGTCGCCAGTCACTACACCCACCTCGCCGGCTATCACGCGCTCCGCTCCCCGGTCTACGCCGGGCGCCTCGCGCTCCCGCCCGCGCGGGGCGGCGAAGTTCATCGCGGCCACGATGCGCTGGGTCGCCGACCGCGAGGGTGAGCCCGCGTGCCGCCGTCCGGCGTGAGGACGCGGCGGAGTACCCGAAGCTGTCCCGGCAGCGCGACGGCCGGGTCCGGCTGCGGACGGTCGTCGCAACCCTCGCCGCACTCGTCGGCATGAGCACCGCGCTCGCCCTCTGCGTCCTCACCCCCGGCTGGCTCCAGGCCGTCTCGGTCGGCGCGCTGTTGCTCGCCCCGGATCGGCCGGCGGCCAGGCCGACGCTCCGGTCATCAACCGGGCGGTAAAGGTCACCAAGGCGCCCAAGCTCACCAGCGACATCGTCCTTCGCGCGCTGGGTGCGCTCGGCAACGATCAACCAGGCACAGGGCAAGGGTCGGGACGGATTCACGTTCACCCGCGACGGGCCCGGCTGGCGTGTGGAGGGTGACCTCCCGTACGGCGTGACCGTCACGGACGTGATCGAGCGCCGCGACAAGCTCGCGTCCGGTCTGCGCCGCCCGTTGGGCTGCGTCTGCCCGAGGCCGTGCCGGAGGAGCACACCGGGCACCTGGTGCTGTGGGTCGGCGACCAGGACATGTCGACCGCGCGGAAGCCCGTGTGACCGCTGCTCAAGAGCGGGGCCACGGACCTGTTTAAGCCGGTGCCTTCGGTACCGACCAGCGCGGTCGAGGGGTGGAGATGACGCTCATGTCCATCGCGGCCGTCATCGGAACGATCCCTCGCATGGGCAAGACGTTCCTCCTGCACCTCCTGCACCTGATGCTCTTGATCGCCGCCTTCGACCCGCGCGCCGAGCTGCACACCTACGACATAAAGGGCGCCGGCGACCTCGACCCGGTTGGCGAGCGCGCCTCGCACCACCACCGCGCCGGAGACGACGACGAGGACATCGAGTACGCCCTCGCCGATCTGCGGGACGAGCTGCGGCTCCGGGCGAAGATAATCCGGTGCCTGCCCCGGGACACCTGCTCGGAGTCGAAGGTCACCAGCGAGCTGGCGACGTCGTCCCGGCCGAGGAGCCCAAGGACGGTCGGTTCTTCGCCAACGAGCGCGGCGCCGTACTCGGAACGTGCAGCTACTGGAGGCGCTGGCAGGAAGCCCGGCCGATCGCGCTCCCGTCAGACAAGGCGGAATGCCTGCTTGCCCATCGACCGTACGACCTGCGGCACACCTGCATCACGAAACTGGCTGAACGCCGGCGTCCCCGTTGCGGAGGTGGCCCGCCGTGCAGGTGACTCGCCGGAGGTCATCCATCGCCGCTACAAGGGGTGCATCGATGCCACGAGGAGCTGAACAACAAGAAGATTGAGGAAGCAATGGGCTGGAGCGGCGAACATTAGTTCGCTAACTACCGCTAATAATAAGTAATCTTGACGGCTAGTCAGTAAAGGCCCTACGGTCGCGGCTTGTGAAGGTCGGTAAGCAACTTGCCGACGCAGAAAGGACGTTAAGGTGAGCATCACCGTCGACCCCTCCCGTCTGTCGCTGACTCGCGAGGAGTCCACCTACCTGGCGATTCGGACCACGCAGGGCGGGCGCACGGTCTACACGACCCGCATCCCTCTGTCCGAGCTCCCGGTTATCCTCACGATCCCGGACCCGGCCAAGCCCGACCCGGACAACCGTCGCGTCGACCCCAACCACGCGAAGGGCTTCGGTAACTACCTGGCTGAGAACCCCGGTTGGGTGGCGCCGGCCCTCCTCATCCGTGACACCGGCGGCTGCCGCTTCGAGCCGATCAGTGAGGACGGGACCGTCGGCTACCTCACTGTCCCGTGGGCTATTGGCGGCATTGGGCGCCTGATCACGATCGACGGTCAGCACCGCGTCCTCGGGGTTCACCTGGAAAAGAAGCGCATCACCGACGAGATCGCGCGCATCGACCGTGAGGCGGTCCGAGCCAGCGAGGCCAAGAAGCAGAAGCTTGACGAGGAGCGCGCTGCCCTAATCCTCCGGCTCCAGCGCCTCAAGGAGGAATTCATCGGCGTCGACATCTACGTGGAGGTTGACGGCGTCCGCGGGCAGCAGATGTTCGTCGACGTGGCCGACAATGCCAAGGGCATCTCCGGCGCTGTTCGTGCCCGGTTCGACACCTCGCGCATCGCCAACCGTACGCTCACCGACATCGTCGCCCACCCCCTTTTCTCGGGGAAAATCGACATCGAGCGCGACCGCATGACCCTGGCCAACCGCAACCTGATGGGTGCCAAGCACGTCGCCGACATCACTCGCTCCGTCATTGCCGGTCCTGGCGGGCGCGTGAACAAAAAGGTCGAGTCCCTCACCGACAACGAGGTGATCGAAAGCGTCCGCGGCTTCCTGGACGTAATTTCTACGGCCTTCACCGATCTGGCGGCGATCACTGAAGAGGACGTGGACAACTATCACCCCTCTCTGTCCGAGAAGCGCAAGAACGAGCCGCCGGCGCCTCCCACCAAGGCGATGCAGCTCCGCGAGTCCTCTCTCCTCGGCTCCGTAGGAATGCTCCGTGTCCTTGGCGGTGTCTACCGCAACCTCAAGGAGGACGGAGTGGAAGACGGTGACGTCCAGGAGTTCTTCAAGCGGCTCGACCGCCACATGGGCGCTCCGGTTACCGAACAGAGCGTCTGGCGCACTACCGCGGCGAACGAGGACTTCGAGCCCAACGCGTCCGCCCCGATCATGCGGCAGCAGAACATCGTCCACCTGACCAAGGTGATCACCGATTGGTACAAGAAGGCGCCCGCTGCCATCTGATCTGTTGAGCAGCAGTGAGGCCCCCTCCACGTCGCATGTGGAGGGGGCCTCACTGCCGCCAAGGGTATGAACAGTTCGGTGGCAACCTGGCTGCTTGGCGAGGACAAGGGGCTAGGCAAAGTCACTCGCCACTCACTCGCGATCAGTGACACACAACGACAGAGACCCGGACTCAGTGGGACTGAGTCCGGGTCTCTGTGCTTGGCACTCTTGCTGGTCAGCGGGTTGATCGCGCTGTCCGAGCTGGAGTGCCCCCGGCAGGATTCGAACCTGCGCACACGGCTCCGGAGGCCGTTGCTCTATCCCCTGAGCTACGGGGGCGTGTCGTCGCGGTTGCGCGGTGACGGGTAGAACCCTACCAGCTCCTTGGGGCTGTCCATGAACAGGTATTTCCGTGGGCACTCCGGCCGCGCGCCGCTCGACTCGCACGGGGCGGAAGTGGGGAAAACCGGGACGCGGCGGTGAGGGTGGACCTACTCTCGAGTTGTGTCAGGCGCGCCCGGCCGTGTGCTTGTTGTGGACGACAACAAGGTCATTCGGCAACTGATCAGGGTCAACCTCGAGCTGGAGGGCTTCGAGGTCGTGACCGCGGCTGATGGTGCCGAGTGTCTGGACGTCGTGCACCAGGTCCAGCCCGACGTGGTCACCCTCGATGTCGTGATGCCCCGGCTCGATGGCCTGCGGACCGCCGCCCGGCTGCGTGCCGACGCGCGGACCCGGCAGCTGCCCATCGTCATCGTCAGCGCGTGTTCGCAGTACGAGGTCGAGAGCGGCCTCGAAGTCGGCGTCGACGCCTTTCTCGCCAAGCCTTTCGAGCCCAGCGAACTGGTCGGGACCGTACGGCAGTTGATGGAGCGCGTCGGGCGACGCGGGGCGGCGGGTGGCGACGGCTGTCGGGGCGACGAGGGTGAGGGCAAGGGCGCGGGCGGGGACGCGGGTGGTGACGGCGACGGTATGGGCCTCCTCGGCGAAGCCGAGCGCGCCGCGCAGCCCGGCGCCTGACGCCCACCCCGGACAGGGCGAGGAGCCGGAGGGCCAGGGCCGCGCCCCCCACCCCCGGGCAGAGCCAGGAGCAGGCGGGCCAGGGCCATGCCCCCACC
>RBWT01000157.1 GCA_004010275.1 Streptomyces huasconensis | reverse complement strand
TTGGCTCGTCCGGCTGGTCGGTGCGGGTGTGTTGTGGCTGGGCGCGCAGTTCCCCGCGCCCCTGAGGGGGGCTGCCCGCCCCCGAAGCAGTGCCTCTGGCGCACCGCCCTGCACCACGAAGACCGCCGCCGTCAGTCCGCTGCGGGTCCGTCGGGGCTGGGCGCGCAGTTCCCCGCGCCCCTGCGGGGGCGTTTCAGCGGATGTCCGCCCCGTATACCCGCTCCACCTCCATGGTGATCAGTACGCGCCGTTCCGCGACCATTACCGCGCGGTATTCGTCCCAGTCGGGGTGTTCGCCCGCTGCGGCGCGGTAGTAGTCCACCAGTGCCTCGACCTCGGGGCCGTGTGGGTCGGTGCCGGGGCCGGTGAGGGTGGTCGTGCCCTCAGCGGTGGCCCAGGCCATGCCGTCGGGGTGGGTGACCTCCAGTGCGGCGCGGGCGTCGCGGCGGAGGTTGGTGATCTTGGCGGTGCCCGCGGTGGTCGACACCTGGAGGCGGCCGGTGGCGCGGTCGTACGCCGGCTGGACCGGGGAGAGCTGCGGGCGCCCGTCGGACTTGATCGTGGCGAGGACGCCGAGGCGGCTCTCGGCGAGCAGGGCGTGCGGGTCGAAGGAGCCGTCGGTCGCTTCAGTCATGCCCGGCTCAACCGGCGGGCGGGGTGCGGCTATTCCCACCAGTGGTGTGACATGGCGTGGCAAGGGGCGATGACGGCACGTCACAACGCCATCACGATCTACGAGTTGACACCGCAGGCCATCTTGCCGCCCCTCCCCGCGCGGGCGTAGACCAGAGCGCACGGGACTCGTCAGGGAAGAGAACGGGGCAGTGATGCGCAGCACTCTTCGCAGTACACGCAGGACACCGCGGCACCGGCGTACCACCGCCAGAATCGCCTCAGCCGTCGTCGCGGGCGCGCTCGCGCTCACCGTCACCGCGTGCGGCGGCGACGGGGACAAGACGGACGAGGGCGGAGGCAAGGACACCGGTTCCACGGTCCAACTGCCCAAGCTGGACGGCGAGACCGTCTCCGTGTCGGCCGTGTGGGGCGGCTCGGAGCGCAAGGTCTTCCTGAAGGTGCTCGACGAGTTCGAGGAGAGGACGGGCGCCAAGGTCTCCTTCGTTCCCGCGCAGGACCCCATCATCAGCTTCCTGGAGTCGAAGGTGGCGGGCGGGCAGCCGCCGGACGTCGCGATGCTGCCGCAGGTCGGGGCGATCGAGCAGGCGGTGGCGAACAAGTGGGCCAAGCCGGTCGGCCCCGAGGCGCAGAAGCAGCTGGAGAAGAACTACGCCAAGGGGTGGCAGAACCTCGGGGCGGTCGACGGCAAGCAGTACGGCGTGTACTTCAAGGCCGCCAACAAGTCGCTGATCTGGTACAACACGCGGGTCTTCGAGAACGCGGGGGTGAGCGAGCCGAAGACCTGGGACGACTTCATGAAGACGGCCCAGACGGTCTACGACTCCGGGGTGCCGCCGGTATCGGTGGCGGGCGCCGAGGCGTGGACCCTCACCGACTGGTTCGAGAACATCTACCTCTCCCAGGCGGGACCGGAGAAGTACGACCAGCTCGCCCAGCACAAGATCAAGTGGACGGACCCGTCGGTCAAGGAGGCGCTGACCACGCTCGGCGAGGTGTTCGGGAAGAAGGGCTTCGTCGCGGGCGGCGCGGACGGCGCGCTTCAGACGGAGTTCCCGGCGTCCGTGAAGCAGACCTTCAAGGGCGGCGACCAGCCCGGTGCGGGCATGGTCTTCGAGGGCGACATGGTCTCCCTGCCGATCTCCGAGACCAAGGCCGAGGTGGGCAAGGACGCCAAGGTGTTCCCGTTCCCGGCCGTGGGCGCGGAGTCCCCGGCGGTGGTCGGCGGTGACGCGGCCGTCGCGCTGAAGGACAGCAAGGGCGCGCAGGCGCTGCTGACCTATCTGGCCTCACCGGACGCCGCGCGGATCTGGGCGGAGGCGGGCGGCTTCATCTCGCCGAACAAGAACCTGGACCTGGCGGCGTACCCGAACGACGTGCAGCGCGACATCGCCAAGGCGCTCATCGCGGCGGGCGACGACATCCGCTTCGACATGTCCGACCAGGCCCCGCAGTCCTTCGGCGGCACGCCGGGCAAGGGCGAGTGGAAGGCGCTGCAGGACTTCCTGAAGAACCCGCAGGACGTCGAGGGGACACAGAAGACGCTGGAGACGGCCGCCGCCAAGGCCTACAAGGACTGACGCGGTGGCGTCCGCGAACGCCGGGGGCACCCCGAAGGCGGTGCCCCCGGCCACGACTCCGCGCAAGAGCGTGACCGGTACCCGCAGGGCCGTGGCGGTGCTCTTCCTGCTGCCCGCCCTGGTGCTGCTCGGCGCGCTCGTCCTCTACCCCATCGGGTACTCGCTGTTCCGCAGCTTCTTCGACTCGTCGGGCGACTTCACGGCGTTCGGCAACTACAAGACGCTGTTCACGGACGACAGCATCCTGACCGCCATCAAGAACAACGCGATCTGGGTGGTCGTGGCGCCGACGGTGGCGACCGCGCTCGGCCTGATCTTCGCCGTGCTGACCGAACGGGTGCGCTGGGGCACGGCGTTCAAGCTCGTCATCTTCATGCCGATGGCGATCTCGATGCTCGCCGCGGGCATCATCTTCCGGCTCGTGTACGAGTCGGACCCCGACCGCGGGGTGGCCAACGCCGTCGCGGTGAGCGTGCACGACACGTTCGCCGAGTCGTCGGCGTTCCCGCAGGCGCATCCGGCGATGGACTCGCCCCTGAAGGCGGCCGGCGGCGGCGCGTTCATCACCAAGGAGCCGGTGCGGGCGGGCGAGCCGGTGGCGCTGGCGCTGACGGGCGTACCGCCGAACCAGCTGCCCGACGACGCGAAGGCCGCGAAGCCCGCGCAGGCCGACCCGGACAAGGTCACCGGCATGTCCTGGCAGGACTTCACGCGCGGCAAGGGCCGGGGGAAGGCCAACGCCCCCGACCCCGCCGAGTTCGGCTACGCGGGCATCAGGATCGAGGCCGTCAAGGGCGGTGAGGTGGTCGCGTCCACCGAAGCGGCGGCGGACGGCACCTTCGCGCTGCCGAAGGAGGCGGACGGCGCCCACCTGCGCTTCCCCGCCTCGAACTTCCGCGAGCCGTACAACGGCGTCGACTGGCTCGGCCCGTCCCTGATCACGCCCGCGGTCATCGGCTCGTACCTGTGGATGTGGGCCGGTTTCGCCATGGTCCTGATCGCGGCGGGCCTCGCGAGCGTGCCCCGCGAACTCCTGGAGGCGGCCCGCGTGGACGGTGCCAACGAGTGGCAGGTCTTCCGGCGGGTGACGGTGCCGCTGCTCGCGCCGGTCCTCGCGGTGGTCCTGGTCACGCTCATGATCAACGTACTGAAGATCTTCGACCTGGTCTTCGTTATCCCGCCGGGGTCGTCGAAGGACGACGCGAACGTCCTCGCGCTCCAGCTCTACAACTCCGCGTTCGGCGACCGGGACGCGGGGGTGGCGAGCGCCATCGCGATGCTCCTGTTCCTGCTGGTGATCCCGGTGATGCTGTTCAACATCCGGCGCATGCGGCGGGAGGCACGGCGATGACGACGAACCGGGTGGAGATCGTCAAGGCCAAGCAGTCCCTGGGCGGGCGCGTCGCCTCCGCGCTGGGCGGGACCGCGCTGCGCGTGTTCCTGGTGCTCGTGGGTCTCTTCTGGCTGATGCCGACGGTCGGGCTGCTGATCGGTTCGCTGCGGTCCTCCGCCGACATGAGCGAGAGCGGCTGGTGGAAGGTCTTCGGCGCGCCCTCGCAGCTGACGCTGGACAACTACGCGAACCTCCTCGAGGACGAGACGATCACCGACTCGCTGCTTGCCAGCGTCATGATCACCGTCCCGGCGACGCTGCTCGTCGTGCTGCTCGGCTCCCTCGCCGGGTACGCGTTCGCGTGGATGGACTTTCCGGGCCGCGACTGGTGGTTCATCGGCGTGGTCGGGCTGCTCGTGGTGCCGGTGCAGGTGGCGCTGGTGCCGATCGCCGATCTCTTCGGCAAGATCGGCATCTTCGAGACGACGGTGGGCGTGGTCCTCTTCCATGTGGCGTTCGGCCTGCCGTTCGCGGTCTTCCTGCTGCGGAACTTCTTCGCGGAGATCCCCCGCGAACTGCTGGAGGCCGCGCGGCTCGACGGGGCGGGTGAGCTGCGGCTCTTCCTGCGGGTCGTGATGCCGCTGGGGGCGCCGGCGATCGCCTCGCTCGGCATCTTCCAGTTCCTGTGGGTCTGGAACGACATGCTGATCGCCCTGATCTTCGCCGACTCGCAGAATCCGCCGATCACGGTGGCGCTTCAGCAGCAGGTGCGGTTCTTCGGCGACAACGTGCAGATTCTGGCGCCGGGGGCGTTCATCTCGATGGTGATTCCGCTGGCGGTGTTCTTCGCGTTCCAGCGGCAGTTCGTTACGGGGGTGATGGCGGGGGCGGTGAAGTAGCCGCGCGTGGGGAGTGGGGCGGTCCCTTGCTTGGGGCCGCCTGTTCGCTGCCCGGGCGCGCGTGTGGAGTGGGGCGCGCATCTGGTGCTTCGTGGGGCGGGGCCGCGGGGGTATGTCCGTGCTCGCCATCTTGGCGCGGGTGCTCTGCTGCTTCGGCGCCCTCATGACCACCACTGTGCTCCGCGCGCACATACCCCCACGTCCCCTCGGGAGCGCGAGCGCCTGCGGGCCGTCGTGGGTCCCAGGTCCCCTCGGGTGCGTACGCGGGTGCGGGTTGGCGTCGCCCGGGGGCCCCGGGACGTGGTCCGCTGCTCCGTGCGGGCCGAATCTGGGGGGGTTGTGGGGAAGAAACGGGGCGCGGAGCGCGAGGTCCGGTCGCAAAATGGGCAAAGTGGATAAATGGACCGCCTTGGTTTCACGCCACCCCGCCCTCCCGGGGCCCCGCCGCACCTCGTCCGGCGGCTGCGCGCACCGTGCGCCAGCACGCGGTTCCGCCTGGAGCGGGCCGCCGCCGGGCGCGTGTCGCGCGCCGCGCCGCCGCTGACGCCCGTCCACCTCTCGCTCCGCGACAGCCGCACCCTGAACCTCGCCCTCGCCGCCGGGAGCACCGGGCCGTCGGACCGCGCCCGGCTGCTGATCACCCGCGGCCGCCGCAGGCTCGCCGTCCCCCTCGCCTACGAACGGCACACGGCCGCCGTCCCCCTTCTGACCGCCACGGCCACCCTGCGCGACATGCGGGACGGCGTGTGGCGGCTCACCGTCGAGACGCGGGCGCCGACGCCGCGTACGGCGTCGGGGGCTCGCGCCCGTCGAGGACGGCGCGCCGCCCGCGACACCCACCGTGCCATGCGCCCCCGACCCGCTGACCGGAACCCTCGTACGGATCGTCCGGTCCCGCACCGGGCGGGCCGTGCTCCAGGCCACGCGGTCCCGGGCGCGCGCGGAGCTGGTGCGCTTCGAGCCGCGCGGGGACGGGATCACCGTGCACGGGCGGCTGATCGGGGCGGCGGCCGGGCCGGTGCGCGCGGAGGCCGTGCGGCGCAGGGACAAGGTCGTCGTACCCGTCGACGTCACCGAGCAGCGGCGGCGCGTTCACGCTGTCGGTGCCGCTCGGCGCGATGACCGGGGCCGGTGCCGGGCAGTGGGTGTGGGACTTCCGGGTGGCGGGGCTGCCGCTCGGCCGGTGGCTGACGGACGTGCGCGACCCCTCGGCCGCCTGCCCCACGCCCTTCCGGGTCTTCGCGCTGCCGGAAGGGGCACTGGTCCGGGCGCACGCCCACTTCACCCGGACGGGCGCCTTCGCGGTGACGTGCCGGGACATCAGCCACCTCACGCGGGAGCCCGCCAAGGAGACCTCATGAAGATCACGTACCTGCTCGGGTGGGGGGACGAGATGGGAGGGACCGAGCTGGCCACCTACACCCAGGCCGCGCACCTCGCCGAACCTCCCGGCATCGAGGTCGAGGTCGTCTCCGTCTTCCGGACCCGCGCCGAGCCGTTCTTCGCGGAGGCCCGCGCCCTGCCCGTGCGGTATCTCGTGGATCGTACGGCGACGCCCGAACGGCCGGTGCGGGCCACGGAGTTGGACGCCTCCGCGTGCCGCACGCTCGCCGCGCTGCCCAGCGAGCTGACCTCCCGCCTGGGAGGACACCTTCGACCGGCTCTCCGACATCGAGCTGACCGCCGCGCTCTCCGCGATCGACACCGACGTGCTGGTGACCACCACGCCCGCGCTGCTGGCCGCCGCCGTCACGCTCGTGCCCGCGCGCGTCGTCACCGTCCACCAGGAGCACCGCCCCACCCAGCGGCGCGGCCCCTCCGGCGAACCGCTGCTCCTGCACGCGCCGTGCCTGGACGCCCTGGTCACCCTCACCGAACGCACCCGGGAGTGGATCGCGGAGTCCCTCGGGCCCACCGCGCCCGAGCTGGCCGTCATCCCGAACGCCGTGCCGGACGGCTTCCGGCCGCGCGCGGACGGCGAGAGCAAGGTCATCGTCATGGCGGCGCGGCTGACCGGCGAGAAGCGCGTCGACCACGCCGTGCGGGCCTTCGCGCAGGTCGCCGAGGCGCATCCGCAGTGGCGGCTGCGGATCTTCGGCAGCGGCCACCGCGAACAGCATCTGCGCCGCCTGGTCGACGGGTTCGCCCTGCACGACCGGGTCGAACTCCTCGGCCCCTGCCAGGACATGGCCGCCGAATGGGCCAAGGCGGGGCTGAGCCTGATGACCGCCGGGCACAACGAGGCGTTCCCGCTGGTGCTCCTGGAGGCGCTCGCCGCCGGGGTGCCCGTCATCGCGTACGACGTGCTGACCGGGCCCGCCGAGATCGTGCGGCACCGCGTCGACGGGCTGCTCGTGCCACCGGGAGAGGTCGGCGAACTGGCGCGCGCCATGGACGAGTTGATGGGCGACGACGCGACCCGCAGCGCGTACGCCCGCGCCGCCCGCGAAGGCGTCTACGCCCGCTTCTCCTCGGCGGACGTCACCGCGCGCTGGGAGGAGCTGTACACGCGGCTCGTGGCGGGGCGGGAGCTGCCCGAGCGGCTGCGCGGGCGCGCGGACCGCGTGGCGCTCGGCGTCGCCTCCGGCGGCTGCGGCTTCCGGCCGACCGCGCCGCACACCTTCGACGCCGCGGCCGCCGCCGACGAGCGGGCCCGCGAGGACGAGATCCTCGCCGCCGACGCGACGGGCCGCGTCATCCGCTCGGTGGGCCGCCTCGCCGAGCGGCGCGACGACGTGCTCGCCGCGCGCATGGCGGAGTGGAACCTCGAACTCACCGCCTCCGCCCTTCAGGCGCAGGACGTGCCCTACGTCCTGGTCCGCACCCCCGACGGCACCGCCCACACCCTGGCGGTGGCCGCCGACGACCAGGACCGCGCGCTGAAGGCCCTGGCCGCGGCGTTGCGCGGGCAGCCGGTCTACGCCGAGCTGGTCAACCCGCGCGACGCGGCGCCGGGAGTCGTCCTCGCCGAACGCCTGGACTCCATCGGCGACCTGTCCGGCGTCAAGGTGTTCAAGCCGGTGACCACGACGACCCTGTCGCTGCGGCACGGCGCGGGCCTCGCCTGCACGGTGGCGTTCTGGCCCCGCACGCCCCAGGGCGCCCCCGCCGCCGAGGACGGCTTCCGCGCGCCGTTCGGGACGACGCTGGCCGGCGCGGTGCTGCCCTCGCTCACCCCGACGGCGGCCCTGCGGGTGGCGGACCGCGATTACCCGACCCTCCGGGTGTTCACCGAACTCCTCGTCAGGGACGTCGACTTCCCCATCGACGCCGTCTACACCTGGGTCGACGACTCCGACCCCGAGTGGCGCGCCCGCCGTGACGCGACACGCGGCGGCGACCGGCGGGAGTCGGCGGACGACGGGGCCGTGCGCTTCCGCAACCGCGACGAGCTGCGCTTCAGCCTGCGCTCGCTGGCGATGTACGCACCATGGGTGCGGCACGTGTACCTCGTCACGGCCGGGCAGGTCCCGGAGTGGCTCGACCGGGAGCACCCCGGCCTGACGGTCGTCGACCACCGCGATCTGTTCGCCGACCCCGACGCGTGTCTGCCCACCTTCAACTCGCACTCCATCGAAAGCCAGCTGCACCGCATCGAGGGCCTGTCGGAGCACTTCCTGTACTTCAACGACGACATGTTCCTCGGCCGCCCCGCCGGCCCGGACCTGTTCTTCCTCAGCAACGGCCTGCCCCGCTTCTTCTGGTCCTCGCAGTCCGTGCCCGCCCTGCCCCTCTCACCGGACGACGAGGGCTATCTGGCGGCGGCGAAGAACAACCGCGAGCTGCTGCGCGCCGCCTTCGGCAGGACCACGACGCACAGCTTCTTCCACGTGCCGTACGCGCTGCGCCGCAGCATCCTCACGGAGATCACCGAACGCTTCCCGGAGGAGCTGGCGGCCACGGCCCGCAGCCGCTTCCGCTCCGTGGGCGACCACTCCCTGGTGTCGTCGCTGCACCAGCACTACGCGTACCTCACCGGGCGGGCGGTGCCGGGCACCATCTCGTACGACTTCGTGGACATCGGCGACCGCGCCGACCACGCGCGGCTCGGGCGGCTGCTGCAGAACCGCGACCGGGCGGCGTTCTGCATCGGGGAGTCGCCCGACAGCGGCATGGCCGACGAGGAGATGGCGCTGGCCATCAGGTCGTTCCTGACGGCGTACTTCCCGGTGCGCTCGCCCTACGAACGCTGAGACGCGGGCGTGAACAGCCGCCGGACGACCCGTTCGGCGGCTCTCCCGTCGTCGTAGGGGCAGAAGCGGGAGCGGAACGCCGACCGCAGCCGCGCCGCTTCCGGGGAGTTCCAGCCGCCGTCCCGGAAGAGTCCGGCCAGTTCGTCCTCGGTGGTGGCCACCGCGCCCGGGGTCTCGCCCGGCCGCCCGGAGAGCAGGTCGAAGTAGGTGCCGCGGGCGAGGCGGTAGGCCTGCCAGTCGGGGGCGTACGTCACGATCGGCCGGTCCAGGCAGGCGTAGTCGAACATCAGGGACGAGTAGTCCGTGACGAGGGCGTCGGCGGCCAGGCACAGCTCCTCCACGCGCGCGTGCCCGGTGACGTCGACGATGCGCGGGTGGGCGTCGAGCCCGGCGTCGGCGCCGTAGAAGTAGTGGGCGCGCACCAGCACGACGTACTGCGGGCCGAGCCGTTCGGCGAAGCGGCGCAGGTCGAGGCGGGGCAGGAAGCCCTTCTGGTAGTCGCGGTGGGTGGGCGCGTACAGCAGTACGGTCTGCCCGTCCTCGACGCCGAGCCGCGCGCGGATGCGGGCGATCTCCTCGTCGCCCGTCGTGAAGTACACGTCGTTGCGCGGGTAGCCGGCCTCCAGGGCCTCGTACGCGGCGGAGGGGTAGACGCGCTCCCAGATCTCCGTGGAGTGCGGGTTGGCGGAGAGGCTGAAGTCCCACTGGTCGGTGTGGTCCAGGACCTTCTGGAAGCTGATGCCGTGCGTGCCCGCCGGGTAGCGGCGCTGGTCCAGGCCCATCTTCTTCAGCGGGGTGCCGTGGTGGGTCTGGAGGTAGACCTGTCCGGGCCGCTTGGTGAAGCCGCCGGGGAAGCTGGAGTTGTTGATGAGGTACGTGGCTCTGGCCATCGCCTCCCAGTAGCGCCGGGAGCCTTCGACGACGTACTCGATCCCGGCGGGCACCTTGTCCCTGTGGCGTCCGGAGACCACCCACACGCCCCGGATGTGCGGGGCCAGTTCGCGGGCCTTGGCGTGGATCGCGGCGGGGTTGCAGGAGACCGCGCGGTTCCAGTAGGCGCCGTAGACCGCCAGGTGCGGGTCGAGGGAGCGGTACCGGTCGGCGCGGTAGGCGGCGCGCATGGCGTGGGCGCGCAGTTTCTTCTTCTGCCGCTTGAGGTGCCGGGTCACGCGCAGGCGCCGCGACTCGGCCTTGCGCAGCCCTTCGTAGGCGGCGTAGGAGGCGGCGGCGAGGGCCTTCTCGCCGGGGTCGCGGGGCTCGGTGCCCTCGGGGGCGTACGCGCGGTGGACGCGGGCCGCCTCGCGGAAGAAGTCGCGCCGGTCGCTCGCGCGGACCCGCCCCGGGTCGTCCAGGACGGCGAGCAGGTGGGCGGCGGCGTGCGGCAGGAGCCGGGCGCGGTCGGCGGCCCCTGCGGCGGCGAGGAGTTCGCCGTACCGCCCGATGACGGCGAAGTGGTGGCGGCCCGGCGTCGTGGAGAAGCTGCCGCCGCGCCGCTCGCGCCAGCGCACGCAGGTCCGGTCGAGGACGGCGATCCGCTCGCCCACGCAGCGCAGGGTCGCGGTGTGGACGGGCACCACGTCCTCGTAGGCGGCGTCGGAGAAGGCGAGCCGCTGCGCGCGCCAGAAGTCGCGGCGGAAGAGGCGGTTCCAGGCGGCCGGGGCGGCGGCCAGCGGGTCGTCCGCGCGGGGGGCGGTGGCGGGGCGGACGGTCTCCCACCAGTCGACGCGGTCGTGTCCGAAGAGCAGGACGTCCGGGTCGCCGTGGTCGGTGAGGGCCGCGTCGAGGGCTTCGAGGGCGCCCGGCAGGGCGCAGGTCGTCGCCGTCGAGGAGAGGAGGTGGCCGCCGGTGGCGCGGTCGGCGCCGATGTTGCGGGCGGGGCCTGTGCCCGCCCGGACAGGCAGGCGGATCAGGCGTACGCGCGGGTCGCGCTCCGCGTACTCGGCGGCGATCGCGGCGCAGGCGTCGGGCGAGGCGTCGTCGACGACGGTCAGTTCGAGGTCGCCGAAGGACTGGGTGAGCACCGACTCCAGGCAGGCGCGCAGGTAGCCCTGGACGCGGTGGACGGGGACGACGACCGAGAAGCGCGACATGTCAACCGACCGTAGCCAGCCGGACACCCCCTGTCGAAGACCTCACCTCACTCATTGGGGTGACACACGCCGGAGAAACTGACCGGCGCGGACCGCGAACGGGCAAAGGGGGCTAAATATGCCCGTACTCCCATGAAAGGCCGGTCGCCGTGCAGCCCCGTCTCAGCGTCGTCGTGCCCATCTACAACGTCGAGGAGTTTCTGGAGGAGTGCCTGGAATCGATCGCCCGGCAGACCGTCAACGGCATGGCCGGCCCCGGGCACGGCGGCCCAGGCGGTCTGGAGTGCGTCATGGTCGACGACGGCTCGACCGACGGCAGCCCCCTCATCGCCCGTGAGTTCGCCGCCCGCGACCCCCGCTTCGTCTACGTCCGCCAGCGCAACGCCGGACTGAGCGCCGCCCGCAACACGGGCGTGCGCAAGGCGTCGCCCACCGCCGAGTTCCTGACCTTCGTCGACAGCGACGACGTCGTGCCGCACGACGCGTACGAGCGGATGATCGCGAGCCTGGACGAGACCGGCTCCGACTTCGCGAGCGGCAACGTCTGGCGGCTGACCGAGCGCGGCCGCTCCCAGGCCTGGCAGTACAAGTGGCTGACCGAGCCGCGCACCCGTACGCACATCTCCCGCGACCTGGACCTGCTCTCCGACCGCGTGGCCTGGAACAAGGTGTTCCGCCGCGCCTTCTGGGACCGGCACCGCTTCACCTTCCCCGAGGGCAAGCTCTACGAGGACACGCCCGTGATGATCCCGGCGCACTTCCTCGCCCACTCCGTGGACGTCCTCAGCGACCACGTCTACTACTGGCGGGTCCGCGAGGGCTCGATCACCCGCCGGCGCACCGACGTCAAGGGCGTCCGCGACCGGATCGCGGCGTGCGCGCACGTCAGCGGCTTCCTCGCGCGGCACGCGCCGGAGATGAAGAAGACGTACGACGCCTCCTGCCTGCGCGACGACTTCGTGTACTTCCTGGAGGGGCTGCCGATGGGCGGCCCCGAGTACCGCGCGGCCTTCATGACGGACACCGCCGCCTTCCTGCGCCGCGCCGACCCGTCCGTCATCGCCGGGCTCCCGGTCGACCTGCGCGTCAAGTGGCACCTGGTCCGCGAGGGGCGCACCGCCGAACTCATCGACCTGCTCACCTTCGAGCGGGCCAACGGCACCGCCTTCCACGTGCGCGGCGCGCTGCGGCGCCGGGCCGCCTACCCGGGCATCGGCCGCGTCCCGGAGAAGCTGACGCGCGTCGGGCGGGACGAACTGCCCGTGGTGGCGCGGGCCGGCGAGATCCGGTGGGGCGCCGACGGCACGCTGCGGATCAGCGGATACGCGTACGTCCGCAACCTGGAGGCGACCCGCCCCGCGCACTCCGTCAAGGCCGGGCTGCTGCGGTCGACGCGGAGCAGGGGCCGCTTCCGCCGCGTGCCGACGAGGACGGTCGCCGCCCCGCAGGCCACCGAGCAGTCACGGCAGCGCCTGCACTGCTACGACCTGGCCGGCTTCGAGATGACCGTCGACCCCGAGCAATTGCGGACCGGCGAGGCGTGGCAGCCGGGGAACTGGCTGCTCGGCGAGGTCGTCAGCGGGCCACGGCGCGGTGCGGCGCGCGGCCGTGCGCGCCGCCGACGGGCCCTCCGCGCAGTCCCTGGTGCGCGAACTGGGCGACGGGCTGCGCCTGGTCGTCGGGTACAGCAAGGGCCGCCTGGTGCTGCGGATCAAGGAGTACGCGGCGCGCGTCGAGGCCCATCGGCGCGACGGCGGCGACGTGGTGCTGAGCGGCAGCCTGCCCGGCCGGGTGCGCCCCCGCTCCCTGCGGCTCACCCACCCGCACTCGGGGACGGACGTCGACTGCCCGGTGGCGCTCACCGACGACCGCTTCGAGGTGCGGGTCCGGCTCGCGGACCTGACGGGGGTGGCGCCCACCCCGCACCTCGCGCCGAAGGAGGTCGAGCGCCGCACGGCGAGCGCTGGCAGGCCAACCTCGTGCTGCCCGACGGCACGCTGAAGTCGCTGGCCGCGAGCCTCGCCCTGGCCCCGGGGCGGTACGCCTCTCGACGACGGCCGCGAGCTGTGCGCCACCGCCAACGACCGGGGCGAGCTGGTCGTCGAGGTGACACGGCAGCCGGTCGCCGACCGCGTCGCGTGGGGCGCGGACGGCACGCTCACCGTCGAGATGCTCGCCTCCGAGGCCGCCTGGCCCACCGCCGAACTGGTCCTGCGGCACAGCGGCCGCGACGAGGAGCTGACGGTCCCGGCCGAACGCGTCGGGGAGCGGCTGCGCGCGGTGGTCGCGCCGGGCGGCGGGGCGCTGCGCGAGGGGCGGTGGTACGCGTTCCTGCGGGACACGAACGCCGCACCGGGGGAGGCGGGGCGCGCCCACGACGGGATGCCGGTGCGGCTGCTCGCCTCCGTGGCGGCCGGCCTGCCGCTCCACCAGAGCGTCCAGGGGCGGGAGTTCACCCTCGACCGGCGGTTCGGGGACCGCCTCCTCGTCGAGGCGGGCTCCGTGCTCGCCCGCACCGAACGCGGCGCCTACCGGCAGCACCGGCTGCGCACCGCCCACTACCCGCGCCACCGGCAACAGCCCCTGACCGACGCCGTGCTGTACCTCGACGGGGACTCGCCGCGCGCCGTCCACGAGGAGCTGGTGCGGCGCGGCGCCGACGTCGAGCACCTGTGGGTTACGCACGACCAGCAGACCCGCGTGCCCGCCGGGGCGAAGGCCGTGGAGGAGCACAGCGCGGCCTGGTACGAGGCGCTGGCCCGCTGCCGCCGCATCGTCACCGCGGGCCACCTGCCGGAGTTCTTCGAGCGCCGCGAGGGCCAGACCGTCGTCCAGACCTGGAACGGCGCGCCGCTCAAGCGCATCGGCACCGACCTCACCGACTCCCTCTACGCCGACCACGGCCACCTCGACGCCCTGCCGCGCCTGTCCCGCCAGTGGGACGTCCTGGTCTCGCCGAATCGCTTCTCCACCCCGCACCTGGGCCGCGCCCTCGCCTACGAAGGCGAGGTCCTGGAGGCCGGTTCGCCCCGCAACGACGTGCTGTTCGGCGACGACCGCCAGAAGGTCGCCGAGCGGGTGCGCCACGAGCTGGGCGTCACGCCGGACAAGCGGGTCGTGCTGTACGCGCCGACGTACCGGGACCATCTCGCGTACGCCCCGGGCCGGTTCCGCTACGAACCGGCGCTCGACTTCCGCGCCGCCGAGTCGGTCCTCGGCGACGACCACGTCCTGCTGGTGCGCAAGCACCCGCTGACGGCGGGCCGGCTGCCGGGCGCCCGCGCGCCCTTCGTACGCGATGTGACGGCGCACCCGCGCGCCGCCGAACTCCTGCTGATCGCCGACGTGCTGGTGACCGACTACTCCTCACTGATGTTCGACTTCGCGCACACCGGGCGCCCGATGCTCTTCCACGCCTACGACCTGGAGCACTACCGCGACACCGTGCGCGGCTTCTACCTCGACTTCGAGACGAGCGCGCCGGGGCCGCTGCTCGCCTCCACCGGCGAGGTCGTCGAGGCGCTGCGCGACCTGGACGCGATCGCGGCCCGGCACACGGACGTGTACGCGGCCTTCCGTGAGGCGTACTGCGACCTGGACGACGGCGGGCCGCCGCCCGCGTCGCGGAGAGGCTGATGCGGTGAGCGGCACGCTCCTCGTACGCAGGGCCGTCCACGGCGCGACGGCCCTGGGGGGCGGCCCCCGATGGCGGCCCTCCCCCTACGCGGTCTTCGGCGGGCTGTTCTGGCTGGTGATGTCGCTGGCGTTCTGGCGGGTGCCGATGTGCTGCGACTTCGGGCAGCACGCGGCGGTCGTGGAGCGCCTCAAGGACGACCTCCTGCACCCGGCGCACCCGATGGCGGACCTGCCGGGCGACGGCAGCGCGTACTACTCGCCGTACGCGGTCCTCCAGGGCCTGTTCGCCCAGGTGACGGACCTCGCGGGCTGGCAGGTCGTCAAGGTGTCGGGCCCGCTGAACCTGCTCGTCCTGCTCACCGGCGTCGGCCGTTTCGTGCGGGTCCTGACGCCCCGCCCGTGGGCCCCGGTGCTCGCGCTGGGCGCGATGGTGCTGCTGTGGGGCACGCGCATGGCGTGGTGGAGCGGCTATCTGGGCCTGATGTCGATGACGGGGAACCTCGGCTACCCGTCGACGTTCGCGATCGGCCTGGCGTTCTGGGCCTGGGCGTGGGCCGGTTCACTGGCGCGCGGTCCCCGGCGAAGGGGCGTCGGGGCGTACGTGGGGCTGGGCGCCCTGTGCGGACTCGTCCTGCTCGTCCACCCGATCTCGTCCGTGGCGGCGGTGATCGGCGTGGTCGCGTTCGCGGCGTCCGGCCGCAAGGTGTGGGCGTGGGCGGCGACCGCCGCGACCGCGGCCCTGATCGCGTCGCTCTGGCCGTACTACAGCGTCTTCTCCCTGGTCGGCGACGCGAGCGTCGACTGGATTCACCGCCAGCTCTACAGCGGGATGCCCCAGCGGTTCTGGCTGGCGCTGCTCGGTCTGCCCGCCCTGTGGCTGCGCTTCCGCAGGGACCGCACGGACCCGCTGGTGCTGATGTTCGCCCTGGAGTGCGCGGTCGTCGCGTACGGCTGGGTCAGCGGCCACTACACCTACGGCCGCATCCTCGGACTGACGCTCGTGCCCCTCCAGTTCGCCCTGGCCATCGAGCTGGCGGCGCCGCGGCCCTGGGGGGCGCGGCGGGGGGCGCTCGCGGGGGCGGCGGCGCTCGGGGCCTGCGTCGGGTTCTTCCAGCTCCAGGCGGGCGCGGTGGTGCCGCGGGCGCTCGACCCCATCGGCTTCGACCAGCCACCGCGCTGGCCGGACTACGGCTGGGCGGTCGGCCACATGCGGCGCGGCGACGTCGTGCTGACCGACGGCTACCGGCCCACGCGGTCCGTGCCCGCGTACGGCGTCAACCTCGTCGCCCCGGCGTGGCCGGACTGCGCTCGCTCGACGAGGACGTGCGGGGCCGCCGCCTGGCCGCCGTGCGCGCCTACCTCGCGCCGGACTCCACCCGCCGGGAACGCGCGGCGATCGTGCACCGCTACGACGTGCGGTGGCTGCTGCTCTCCCCCGGCCAGAAGGTGCCGCGCGAGGCGGTCGTCGTCGACTGGAGCCGGCGCACGGGCGAGGTGCTGGCCCGGGTCGGGGGTTCACCGCGGCCGCACCAGGACGGTGCCGCACCCATGAATGCCCCCCTAATCGGATAATTACGAGAAACCACTAACATTTCCCCCGTGGACCGCATCCCGCCTCACCCGACTGCCCTGAACACACCCGCCCCTAACCCGTCCGCCGAGACCGCTTCCGGCACCGAGGCCGCTCCCGTCTCCGTCGTCGTGATCGGCTACGACGACGCCGCCCACGTCGCGGACGCGGTGCGCTCCGCGCTGGCCCAAGGGCCGGTCGTCCGTGAGGTCATCGCCGTCGACGACTGTTCGACGGACGGCAGCGACGCGGTCCTCGCCGGGCTCGCGGAGCGGGACGCGCGCGTGCGGGTGATCCGCCGCGCGAGCAACAGCGGCGGCTGCGGCACCCCCCGCAACGACGGGATCGACGCCGCGTCGGCGCCCCGTACCTGATGTTCCTGGACAGCGACGACGTGCTGCCGCCCGGCGCGGCGGCCGCGCTGCTCGCCGCCGCCGAACGGCACGGCGCCCAGGTCGCCTCCGGGCTGTGCGTGCGCCGCGAACTGCCCTCGGGGCGCGAGGTGCCCTGGCAGCCGGAGCTGTACGCCAAGGCCCGGCTCGTCGCCCGGCCCGAGCTGCGCACCCGCCTCGTCCACGACACGCTCTGCGTCAACAAGCTCTACCGCACGGACTTCCTGCGCGAGCACGGCATCCGCTTCCCCGAAGGCCGCTTCGTCTACGAGGACTTCGTCTTCACCGCGCGCGTCCTCGCCGCCGGTCCCCGCCATCGCGCTCGTCCCGGACACCGTGTACGTGTGGCACGTGCGGCGCGCCGCCGCCAAGCTCTCCATCTCCCTGGACCGCTCCGGGATCACCAACTGGCGGGCCCGCATGGAGGCCCACCGCCAGTCCGTGGAGATCCTGCGGGACGCGTCCGGGCCCGGCGGCAAGCGGCTGGCGCGGGCGGCCCGCGCCAAGTTCATCGACCACGGGCTGCGCATGTACGCCCGCGAACTGACCGCGCGCGGCGAGGAGTACCGGCGCGAGTGGTGGGCGCTCACGCGCGCGTACCTGGAGACGTTCGACGCCGCCGACCTCGACGCCGCGCCCGCCCCGGGCCGCGTCATCGCGCGCGTCGTCCTCGCCTCGGAACAGCCGCGCGACCTGCTGCGGCTGAAGCAGGTGGCGGCGCGCCCGGCACGCCTCGCCCCGCCGTACCCGAGGGCGGCCGACGGCACGCCCGTCTGGGCCGCTGACCTGCCCCAGGTCACCCTGGAGCACCTCCTCGTACGCCCCATGCGGCTGCTGCCCCTCGCGGTCGAGGCGAGCTGCGGCCCCGCGCGGGCGGCAGCCGCCTCACGCTGCGGCTGCGGCGAGCTGACGGGCGGGTCGCGGCCGCGGGCCCCGCCACCGTCGACGTCGAGCTGGTCGACCGGCACAGCGGCCGGCCGGGCCTGCGCCGGACGGCGGCGTTCCGGACCGAGCGGCCCGGCGAGACCTGGACCGCCGAGGTCCTGCTCGACCTCGGATCATTGGCCGGCGGCGTATGGGACCTGCGGCTGCGGCTCCACTTCGACGACGGGACGGCCCGCGAGGCCACCGCCCACGCCGTCGCGGGCCCCGGGCTGCTGCGCCGCACGGTGTGGCGAACGGATGGCGCGGGGTGCTGCTCGTCCAGCCGTACGCCACCCAGGCGGGGAACCTCTCGGTGCGGCTCGCGCCCGGCGTGCGGGGGGTCGCGGGGGTCGCGAAGCGGCGCCTCACGCGCCTGGCCCGCTCGCTCCAGGGCTCCCTCGGGGGCGCTTCCGGCCGCTGACGCGACCCGTACACCGGCTCTGCGACACTGCACGTCGAGGGAAACCGCACGACAAGACGGGACAAGACGACCATGACCTGGCTGATCACCGGCGGCGCCGGATACATCGGGGCGCACGTCGTCCGCGCCATGACGGAGGCGGGCGAGCGGGCCGTGGTCTACGACGACCTGTCCACCGGCATCGCCGGGCGCCTGCCCGCGGAGGTCCCGCTCGTGACCGGCTCGACGCTGGACGCGGACCTCGTCGCCCGCACCCTGAAGGACCACGCCGTCACCGGGGTCGTCCACCTCGCGGCGAAGAAGCAGGTCGGCGAGTCGGTGGAACAGCCCCTGCGGTACTACCACGAGAACATGGAGGGCCTGCGGGTCCTGCTCGAAGCGGTGGTGGAGGCGGGCGTCCCGTCCTTCGTCTTCTCCTCCTCCGCCGCGGTGTACGGCATGCCCGACGTCGACCTCGTCACCGAGGAGACGCCGTGCCTGCCGATGAGCCCCTATGGCGAGACGAAGCTGGCGGGCGAGTGGCTGGTGCGGGCCACCGGGCGCGCGCACAGCCTGGCGACCGCGTCCTTGCGCTACTTCAACGTGGCGGGCGCGGCCTCGCCCGAGCTGGCGGACACCGGCGTCTACAACCTCGTCCCGATGGTCTTCGAGAAGCTCACCGCGGGTGCGGCCCCCCGCGTCTTCGGCGCGGACTACGCCACCCCGGACGGCACCTGCGTACGCGACTACATCCACGTCGTCGACGTGGCCGAGGCCCATGTGGCGACGGCCCGCAGGCTCGCGGCGGCGGCGCCCGGCACGGACCTGACCCTCAACGTCGGCCGGGGCGAGGGGGTTTCGGTGCGCGAGATGACCGACCTCATCAACGACGTGACGGGGTACGCCATCCCCGCCGAGGTCACCGGCCGCCGCCCCGGCGACCCGGCCCGCGTGGTGGCCGCGGCGGACCGCGTCGCCACGGAGCTGGGCTGGACGGCCAAGCGCGACGTGCGGGAGATGGTCACCTCGGCGTGGGCGGGGGTGGGTGCGGCTGCATCCGGGGGGCGGGGGCCCGCCCGGGGGTGTAGCGG
>RBWT01000156.1 GCA_004010275.1 Streptomyces huasconensis | reverse complement strand
CCTCACGCGCACGCTGCGCGGCGGAAGTCCCGCCCCCGCACCGGAGGTGATGACGTGTCAGCACGGCTGCTGCGCTGGGTCTGTACAGGCGCCGCCCTGGGCGCCCTGTGCACGCCCGCACCCCCCGCCCACGCGGTCCCCGGCCCCCAGGACCGTTCCGTCAGCGCCCTGCTGACGGACCTTCAGCAGCGCTACCGAGCCGCCGAAGAGGCCACCGAGACCTACAACGCCACCGAGGAGAAGCTCAAGGAACAGCGCGCCAGGGCGGCGGAGATGAACCGGAAGCTGAACCGGGCACGCGCCTCGCTGCGCGACAGCCGGGGCGACGCGGGCCGCTTCGCCCGCCAGCAGTACCAGGGAGCCACCGGCCTCTCCCCCTACGTACGCCTGCTGCTCTGCCCGAGACCCGCAGCGCGCCCTCGACCAGGGCCACGTCATCCAGCGGGTCGCCGCCGGGCGGGCCGCCGCGATCCAGCGGCTGACCGGCGGCGAGCGCAGGGCCGCCGAGCTGGCGGACGCGGCACGGCGGGCCCTGGCCGCCCAGAGCGCCCTGGCCGCCCGGCAGAAGAAGCAGCGGGATGAGGTAGGCGGACAGCTCAAGGAGGTCCACGAACTGCTCGCCGCGCTCGGACCAGCTCGCCGCGGTGCGGGCGGCGGAGGAGGCGGGCACGGCCCGCGCCCAGGAGGAGTTCGTGGCGTCCGGCGCCCTCGGCGGCAGCCCGGCCACGCGCCCGCCCTCACGGCGGGGCGGCAAGGCCCTCGACTTCGCGGTGCGCCAGATCGGGCTGCCGTACCGGTGGGGCGCCGAGGGCCCGGACGCGTACGACTGCTCGGGGCTGACGTACGAGGCGTGGCGGCACGCGGGCCGCGCGATCCCCCGGACCAGTCAGGAGCAGTGGGCGAAGCTGCGCCGCGTCCCGCTGGCGAAGCTGCGCCCCGGCGACGTCGTCGTCTACTTCCCGAACGCCACGCACGTGGCGCTGTACCTGGGTGACGGAATGGTCGTGCAGGCGCCGCGCCCCGGCGCCCGCGTCAAGGTGTCGCCGATCGCGGCGAACCCCGTCCTCGGCGCGGTGCGGCCCGACCCCGGCAGCCGCCCGATGCGTGGCTACACCCCGCCGAAGCTGCCCGAGGGGGCGACCTCGGGCAGCGGCAGCGATCTGGGGTACAGCGGTGATCAGGCGCCGGGCGCGACCGACTCCAGGTAGGCGGCGGCCTTGGCCGGGTCGTAGAAGAAGTTCTCGAAGTCGGCCGGGTCGTTGAAGCCGTTCGCGAACCGGTCGGCGACCGGCTGGAGCTGCCCCGCCGCGCCGAGGATGTTGATGACGTGCTCGGGCGGGGCGCCCAGCATCGCGTTGGTCCACTTGGTGACCCACTGCGCGGTGTCCCAGTAGCGGTCGAACGCCGACTGCATCCACGCCTCGTCGAACGGCTTGTCGCCGTGCTCGACGATCGAGGAGATGTACGAGGCGGCGCACTTGGCCGCCGAGTTGGAGCCCTGCCCGGTGATCGGGTCGTTGGCGACGACGACGTCCGCGACACCGAGGACCGCGCCGCCGCCGCGGCAGCCGCCCGATGGGCTTGCGGACCGTGGGGGCGTACCGCCCGGCCAGCGTGCCGCCCGCGTCGGTCAGCTCGACCTTGGTGGCGCGCGCGTACTCCCAGGGCAGGAACTTCTCCAGGAGTTCGAGGGTGAGCGCCAGGTGCTCGCTCGGGTCCTTGACGCCCTGGAAGACGTCGAGGGGGCCGCCCGGGATGCCCTCCCAGAAGAGGATGTCGGCGCGGCCGGAGGTGGTGAGCGTCGGCATGACGAACAGCTCGCCGACGCCGGGCACGAGGTTGCAGCGCACCGCGTCGAACTCGGGGTGCTCAGGGCGCGGGCCGAGCCCGTGGACGTACGCGACCGACAGCGCGCGCTGCGGCTCGGTGAACGGCGAGCGGGACGCGTCACGCTCGAACATCGACACCAGCTCGCCCTTGCCCGCCGAGACGAGCACCAGGTCGTAGGCGCGGGAGAAGTAGTCGAGGTCGGAGACCGCCGCGCCGTGGATGACGAGCTGGCCGCCGCGCTGGGCGAACGTCTCCATCCAGCCGGCCATCTTCACGCGCTGGTCGACGGACTGGGCGTACCCGTCGAGCTTGCCGACCCAGTCGATGACGCGGGAGCCGTCGGGTCCGGCGACCGAGACGCCGAGGCCCTCGATCTTGGGGGCCTGCGACTCCCAGAAGTTCGCCTGGATGTCACGCTCGTGCTGGAGCGCCGTGTGGAACATGCACTGGGTCGACATGACCCGCCCGGACCGGATCTCGTCCGCCGTGCGGTTGGACATCAGGGTGACCTCGTACCCCTGTGCCTGGAGCCCGAGGGCGATCTGGAGCCCGGACTGTCCGGCTCCTACGACAAGTATCTTCCGCATGGGGGCACTTCTCCTACGTACGTTCTCAAAGAGGCTGAGGCTGTGGGGGGTGGCGTCGGCTACTCGGGGGTGACGTCCAGCGCGTGGCCCACCAGGGCGAGCAGCGTCTCGATGACCGAGATCCGCTGCCGCGCGTCCATGATCAGCACGGGTATGTGCGGCGGCACCGTGAGGGCCTCGCGCACATCGGGCACCTCGAACTTCTCGCTGCCGTCGAAGTGGTTGACGGCGACGATGTACGGCAGCCCGCAGCTCTCGAAGTAGTCGAGCGCGGGGAAGCAGTCGGACAGCCTGCGGGTGTCGGCGAGCACGACGGCGCCGATCGCGCCGCGCACCAGGTCGTCCCACATGAACCAGAAGCGCTGCTGGCCGGGCGTGCCGAAGAGGTAGAGGACCAGGTCGTCGTCGAGCGTGATGCGGCCGAAGTCCATGGCGACCGTGGTGGTCGTCTTGTCCGGCGTGCCGCTCAGGTCGTCGGTGTCGGCGCTCGCCTGCGTCATCAGCGCCTCCGTCTGGAGGGGCGTGATCTCGGAGACGGCGGTCACCAGCGTCGTCTTGCCGACGCCGAAGCCGCCCGCCACCACGATCTTCGTGGCGATCGGGGCGCGCGACCTGTCCGTCTGCCAGGCCTGCAACTGACCCTCGTCCTCGAGGAGTTCAGAGACGGCGGAGTCCACTCAGCACCCTTTCCAGCAGTGCGCGGTCGGGCTGTCCCGGGCCGTGGCCCGTACCGTACACGCGGATCTTTCCCTGATCGGCGAGGTCGCTGAGGAGTACGCGGACCACGCCGAGCGGCATCTTGAGGAGGGCCGCGATCTCCGCGACCGTGCGCATGCGGCGGCAGATCTCGACGATCGCGCGCATCTCCGGCATGACACGGGTGGAGAGGTCGCCCTTGGGCAGTTCCAGGCGCTCCTCGGCCGCCTCCAGCTCCGGGTTGCTCGCCACGAAGGTCTCGACGAGCAGGACGTGACCGAACCGGGTCCGGCCGCCGGTCAGCGAGTAGGGGCGCACCCGGGCGGGTTTCCGGTCGCCGCCGCGCTGCGGGAGCCTGGGCGTCGTGCGGCTGCCGCTCATCGGGCGCTCTCCATCGACTTGCGCAGCTCGCTGCGGAGTTCGGGGGTGAGGACGTGCCCGGCGCGGCCGACGAAGAGCGCCATGTGGTACGCGACGACGCTCATGTCGCAGTCCGGGGTGGCGTGCACGCCGAGCAGCGAGCCGTCGCTGATCGACATGACGAAGAGGCTGCCCTCCGCCATCGCGACCACGGTCTGCTTGACCCCTCCGCCGTCCATGAGCTTGGCGGCGCCGATGGTCAGGGAGCCGAGCCCGGAGACGATGGTGGCGAGGTCGGCGCTGGAGCCCTTGGGGCCGCCGGTGTGCGCGGCGGGGCGCTCGGCGTTGCGCCCGGGGTCGGAGGAGAGCAGCAGCAGTCCGTCGGAGGAGACCACCGCGACGGAGAGGATCCCGGGCACCTCCTCCACGAGGTTCGTCAGCAGCCAGTGCAGGTTGCGGGCTTCACTGCTCAGGCCGTATGGAGCGGGCGTGGCGGGTCCGGCGGAAGAACTGGGCGTGCGCATGGGCGCAGTCAACTGCTTGCCTCCTCGACTGAGTCCCCCATTACGTCTGCGGCGTTTGCGGTCTTTTTGTTACGTTCCGACGGTTCCGTCTCGTCTGACGGCTCCGCCTGGCGCGACGGACCCGGCTGGTCCTTCGGCTCCGTCGGGTTCGCCCCCGCGGCGATCTCGGCCTCCACGTCCCGTCGGCCGCTCTGCGCGCCCTGGTGGAAGCCGCCGAGGCGGCGTCGGAGTGCTTCGGCGTCCACGGCACCGCGCGGCTTCGGCGCCGGCGCTCGTGGGCGCGGTGATCTTGGGCGTGCGCTTGGGCAGCCCCTTGTCGGTGACGCGCTCCCACTTGGGCGGTGCGGGGGCGGTGGCTTCGGGGGCGGGCTCGGGCTCGGGCTCGACTGCCGCTCGGCTTCGGCTTCGGACCCGGGTACGGCCCCAGTTTCCTGCGCGGGCTCGGGGTCGAGGTCGGGCTCCGGGGCGGCGGGGGCCATGAGTTCCATGGTCGTCTCGGCCGAGGGCGAGGGCGAAGGTGTCCGCGTCGGCGACGGCGCCGGTGTGGGCACGGGGCCGTCGTCGGCCGTCGGCTCTTCCGGGAGCTGCGGGAGGCCGTCTCCAGCGTCCGCTCGGCCGCCGCGATCAGCGGGTCCTCGCCGGGGGCACCGGCCAGCCGGCCCGGCAGTACGTTCGAGTTGGCCTCGGCCTCCGACCCGGGCAGGTGCGTCACGGGCTCGCCGTTGCGCGGCGGCGGGACCACCGCGGCCGTCGAGGGCGGCTGCGCCAGGATCGCTTGGGCATCACCACGACCGCCGCGACACCGCCCTGCTTCTGCTCCCGCAGCCGCACCCGCGCGCCGTGCCGCGCCGCGAGCCGGGCGACGACGTACAGGCCGAGGCCGAGGCCGTCCCCGCTCTCCTGGTCGTGGGCGGCGTCCGGGTCGAAGTCCGCGAGGCGCGCGTTCAGCTCGTCCATGCGGTCTTTGGAGACACCGATGCCCTCGTCCTGGACGGAGAGCATGACCTCGCCGCTCTCCAGGAGCCACCCGGAGACCTCGACGGAGGCGTCCGGCGGCGAGAACGAGGTGGCGTTCTCCAGGAGTTCGGCGACGAGGTGGCTGATGTCGTCCGCGGCGAAGCCCGCGAGGTGCGCGTGCGGCGGCAGCGTGGCGATGCGCACCCGCTCGTACCGCTCGATCTCGGAGACGGCGGCGCGTACGACGTCGACGAGCGGGACCGGGCCGGGGTGCTGGTGGCCGTGTTCGGCGCCCGCGAGGACCAGGAGGTTCTCGCTGTGGCGGCGCATGACCGTGGCGAAGTGGTCGAGCTTGAAGAGCGTGGCGAGGCGCTCGGGGTCCTGCTCGCGGTCCTCCAGGTTCTCGATGACGGCGAGCTGGCGCTCGACCAGACCGAGGGTGCGCAGGGCGAGGTTGACGAAGGTGCCGTGGATGGACTGGCGTACGCGGTCCAGGTGCGCGGAGGCCTCGGCCAGTTCGGCGCGCAGGGCCTCGCGCTCGTCGGCCATGGACTGGCGCTTGCCGATGAGGTGCTTGCGGTCCGCCTCAAGGGTGGTGAGGCGCTCGGTGAGGGCGGTGGCGTGGCCGTGCAGGGCGTTGACGGAGCGGACGACCTGGGCGAACTCGTCGTCGCGGCCGGTGAAGCGGATCGGCTCCTGGGGCGCGGGCTCGGCGGCGAGCCGGGCCGAGCCGAGGCGCAGGACGGCCAGCGGACGGGTCAGCGAGCGGGCCATCGCCATGGAGACGCCGACCGCGGCGAGCAGGCAGACGCCGACGAGCGCGACGCGGATCTCCAGCGCCGTGACGTCGTCGTCGCGCAACTGGGCGAGGTGCTTGGTGCGCTCGACGCCGAGCGCGGACTCGGCGCCGCGCATCGTCTCGATGCGGGCGGAGAGCGGCGGCGTCGACCTTCTTGGGGTCGAGGCCCCGCTCGGCGGCGGAGAGCGTGGGCTGGTCGGTGAGCCGGGCGAGGTACTTCTCGGCGGTGGTGACCTCGGGGCCCGTGACGGTCGAGTCGTACGTGGTGCGGGCGGGGTCACCGGCGGCGTCACGGAAGTCGGCGAGGGCGGCCTTCTCGCGCAGGTGGGCCTGCTGGGCGGCGGCGCTCAGGCCCTCGCGGCGCTGGCCGTCGGCGAGGACTCCCCGGTGGCCGGCAGGCCGGTGACCGGGTCGACGGACGTGGACGCCGAGGGCCGTACGGCGAGGCGGCCGAGGAGCAGACCGCGGGCGGCGGCGGCCTGCTCGACGGCGTGGTCGAGGTCGGCGAGGGCGAGGGCGCCCTGGTTGGCCTCGGGCGGCAGCTGCTCGGCCAGGTCGCGGGTGAGGCCGTGGAGTTCGGTGATGACCTTCGTGTACGCCTCGTGCGCTTCGAGGGCGGTGCTCTTGCCGGTGAGCGCGGCCCGGCGCACGGCGGCGATGTCGGCGAGGTCGTCGCGCAGCCCGGACCGGCGCGTCGGCGGCCCGCAGCTCGTCGATCTGCCGGTCGACGCGGGCGCTGCGGCTCTCGGACAGGCCCTTGCCGTCGGGGCGGCCGGCGGCGATGAAGGAAGGTGACCTCGTCGCGCTCGACGCCAGCGAGTGGCCGAGGGAGACGGCCTGCTGGGTCTGCTCGGCGAGGGTGACGAGGCGCTGCGTGTCGTTCAGCCGGCCGGAGGCGGCGAGGATGGCCGGCGCGCCCGCGCCGGCGATGGCGGCGGCGACCACCGCCACGGCGACGACCAGCCGGTTGCGCACCCGGGCGGTGGGCTTCTTGCCGACGCCCGCGGCGGCCGCGGCGGCGGCCTTGGCGGCGTCACCGGTGGGGGCGGTCTGCCCGGCCGGGGGCGCGCTGCCTGCCCGGCGGACGCACCGTGCGCCGCCGTCTGCCCGGCAGGAGCCGTCGCTTGCCCCGCGGGAGCCGTCGCCTGTCCGGCAGGAGCCCCGGGCGCCGTCCGCCTGTCCGCGCGGGCGCCGTCGGCACCGTCACGTCAGGCCCTCCGGGGCCCGCCGCGCGCTCGGTCGGATGGGGCGCGCCCGGCGTGGCCCCTTCCGGGGCCGTCTGCTTGCCTTTGCGCCGAGGCCGCATCTTCTGCACCGGTGCTCGCATTCCTGTTTTTCGTCTGCCCATGTGCCCGGGTGACGATCCGTCAACACGAGCGCGCCCCCGGTACGGCTCCTGACCCTTTCAGTGCCGGTGAGTGGTGGTCGCGCATCGCATGCCTGGCCACCCGAAGGAGTGAACATCGGCAGGGAGTTGGCGAGCAAGTCCCGGCGCGCGGGAGTCCTGGCATATGCGGTGCGCCGGTTGGACGTCGCCGACCGGCTTTGGCAGGATGCGCCGCCACACCCCGGCGGAGTCGATCATTCCGGTCCAATTCCGGCGCGTGACCTGCCGGTCCGGGCCGAGCCGGACTTCGCTTCCCGTACCCCCTGGACCCCGCGCACGCCTCGTGCAGACTGGCTGGATGCGCATCGAACTCGCCACTGAGCCCGGAGACCCCGCACGCCCCAACGAGGACTACGCGTCGGTCGCGCTTCCCGCTTCCGGGCAGGGCGGATCGCTCGTCCTGCTGGACGGCGTGACCCCGCCGGAGGGGTCCATGGGCTGTCTGCATTCCGTCCCCTGGTTCACGGCGCGGCTCGGCGGCGCCCTGGGCGAACTGTCCGTTTCACGCCGGGATATGACACTCCCTGAGGTCCTCGCGGCCGCCATCTCGCGTACCGCCGAGGCGCATGATTCAACCTGTGACCTTTCTCACCCGCGTACGCCTCAGGCAACCGTGGTGCTCGTGCGGTGGGACGCCGAGCGCGTCGAGCATCTGGTGCTGTCCGACTCGGCGCTCCTCATGACGGGTGAGGGCGGCGCGGTGACCGCCGTCCTCGACCGCCGCCTCGCCGAACTGCCGCCCGCCGTCCAGGCCCTGCGCGACCAGCGGCATCCTGCCGCGCGGCTCGGCCGAGCGGGAGGTGGCGGGCCGGGCCTACGGGGCTGCGGTCGAGCCCTGCGCAACGCCGAGGACGGCTTCTTCACGGCCGCGGCCGACCCCCTCGGCCGCCCTGCGCGCGGTCACCGGCGAGGCCGCCGCGGGCGGACGTGACGGCGGTGGCCGCGCTCACCGACGGGGCGGCGCGGTGGGTCGAGACCTTCCGCGAGGGCGACTGGGCGGAGTGCTTCGGTCTGCTCCGCAAGGAGGGCCCGCAGCACCTGCTGGACCGCGTACGGGAGTTGGAGCACGCCGATCCCGACCGGCTCGCCTTCCCGCGCGGCAAGCGGCACGACGACGCGGCGGCGGTCTACGTGGAACTCTGAGCCGTCCGGCGGCTCACGGGCCGGGGGCCCACGCGGAGCTTTATGCCGTCCGGCGGCTCACGGGCCGGGGGCCCACGCAGAGCTTCGAGCCGTCCGGCGACTCACGCAGAGCCCTGAGCCCCCAGCCCCCAGCCACCCCGCGGCTCACGCGTCGGCGCCTGCGTTCAGCCGGCCGAGCAGCCGGGCCAGCTCGGCGACCTCCGCCCGGTCCCAGCCCTGGAGCTGGCGCACGTACCGGCGCGGCGGGCGGCGCGCACCGTGCGGAAGCGGGCGCGGCCGTCGGGCGTGAGCCGGATGAGCCAGGCGCGGCCGTCGGCGGGGTCGGGCTCGCGGGAGACCAGACCCAGCTCCTCCATGGCCCGCAGCTGGCGGCTCATCGTCGCCTTGCCGACGCCGATGTACGCGGCGAGGTCGGTGGCCCGCTGCGGTCCCGAGTCGTCCAGGCAGACGAGCAGGCCGTACGCGGCGGGCTCCAGGTCGGGGTGGACCTGGCGGGCCATCTCGCCGGAGGAGGCCCGCGCGCGGCGCATCAGGAGAGACAACTCCCGTTCCAGGGAGAGGAACTCGCGGTCCACCCCTGGTTCGGCGTCACCGCGCGCCCCGTCCTTCACGCCCTTCTCTGCAGCACCCATGTCCCGCTTTCCCGATTCTGAAAGTTGTCGCCGGAAGGCCCTCGCGCCGCGGCCGTGGCGCCGACGGCCTGACCAGTATTTCGCAAGGTCGCCACGGTGCCGCTCCGATGGCACCGCCACAGGAGTGGACCAACGGCACCACTCTGGACCTCTTCCCCGCGACGGTCTACGTGCGTAGCTTTTCAAGTGACATGTTCACACCATGAACCTGTCGCAAGGTCCCCCCAGAGCACCACCGAGGCCTTCGGAGGCACGCAGATGTCCGTGCACAGACCCGGCCCCTCCCACCGCCCCCGCTTCTCGCCGGCGGCGATCCTCCTCGCGGTCCTGTCCGCCCTCTCCCTCCTCCTGACGCTCCCCACGGCGGCCCAGGCGGACGACGT
The DNA here is from genome assembly GCA_004010275.1 of Streptomyces huasconensis. Classification (GTDB taxonomy): domain Bacteria; phylum Actinomycetota; class Actinomycetes; order Streptomycetales; family Streptomycetaceae; genus Streptomyces; species Streptomyces huasconensis. The sequence continues at coordinate 9,541 of RBWT01000156.1, read as the reverse complement.
CCCCCCGCGCGGCTCCGCCCGCCTCGGCCAGGGCGTCATCGAACACGACGGCCAGGGCGGTCTGCCCACCGGCGGCGGCGCCACCCAGACCGAGGGCGTCGACGTCAGCAGCCATCAGGGCAACGTCGTCTGGTCCACGCTGTGGAACAGCGGCGTGAAGTGGGCCTACGTCAAGGCCACCGAGGGCACGTACTACGAGAACCCGTACTTCGCCCAGCAGTACAACGGTTCGTACAACGTGGGCATGATCCGGGGCGCGTACCACTTCGCGACCCCCGACACCGCCAGCGGCGCCAGCCAGGCCAACTACTTCGCGAGCAACGGCGGCGGCTGGTCGCGCGACGGCAGGACGCTGCCGGGCGCGCTGGACATCGAATGGAACCCCTACGGGGCCGCCTGCTACGGCAAGTCGCAGTCCGCGATGGTCAGCTGGATTCGTGACTTCCTCACCACCTACAAGGCGCGCACCGGCCGCGACGCCGTGATCTACACCGCCACCAGCTGGTGGAAGCAGTGCACCGGCAACTACAGCGGCTTCGGCGCCAGCAACCCGCTGTGGATCGCCCGCTACGACACCAGCCCGGGCGAACTCCCCGCGGGCTGGGGCTTCCACACCATGTGGCAGTACACCTCCTCCGGGCCGACGGTCGGTGACCACAACAAGTTCAACGGCGCCTACGACCGGGTCCAGGCGCTCGCCAACGGCTGAGTACGCGAACGGCGGCGCCCCGTGCGGGGGCGGCGCCGTTCCCTTGCCGTGACGCGGCGATCCCCGGCCCGTTACACGGCGACCGGGACCTGCGCCTCGGGCACGGTGGCCTCGGTGAGCGCCAGTTCGAGCACCTGGCGCACATCGGTCACCGCGTGCACGTCGAGCTTCTCCAGGACCTCGGCCGGGACGTCGTCGAGGTCCGGCTCGTTCCGCTTCGGGATGATCACCGTGGTGATCCCGGCGCGGTGCGCGGCCAGCAGCTTCTGCTTGACGCCGCCGATCGGCAGCACCCGGCCGGTCAGCGAGACCTCACCGGTCATGGCCACGTCGGTGCGGACCAGCCGGCCGCTGAGCAGCGAGGCGAGGGCCGTCGTCATCGTGACGCCCGCGCTCGGCCCGTCCTTCGGCACCGCGCCCGCCGGGAAGTGGATGTGCACGCCCCGGTCCTTCAGGTCGGCGACCGGCAGCTCCAGTTCGGCGCCGTGCGAGCGCAGGAAGCTCAGCGCGATCTGCGCCGACTCCTTCATCACGTCGCCGAGCTGGCCGGTGAGCGTCAGCCCCGAGGCCCCGGTCTCCGGGTCGGCGAGGGACGCCTCCACGAACAGCACGTCGCCGCCCGCCCCGGTGACCGCGAGTCCGGTCGCCACGCCCGGCACCGCGGTGCGCCGCTCGGCCGGGTCCTGGGCGGACTCCGGCACGTGGTGCGGCCGCCCGATCAGGTCGCGCAGATCCTCGTCGGTGACGGTGAAGGGCAGCTCCCGCTCGCCCAGTTCGTGCTGGGCAGCGACCTTGCGCAGCAGCCGCGCCACCGAGCGCTCCAGGTTGCGTACGCCCGCTTCGCGCGTGTACTCCCCGGCGAGCTTGCGCAGGGCGCTCTCGTCGAGCGTGACCTCGTCCTTGGCCAGGCCCGCCCGGTCCAGCTGGCGCGGGAGCAGGTGATCGCGGGCGATGACGATCTTCTCGTCCTCGGTGTAACCGTCGAGGCGGACCAGCTCCATGCGGTCGAGCAGGGCCTCCGGGATGGCTTCGAGGACGTTGGCCGTCGCCAGGAAGACGACGTCGCTCAGGTCCAGCTCCACCTCCAGGTAGTGGTCCCGGAAGGTGTGGTTCTGCGCCGGGTCGAGGACTTCGAGGAGGGCGGCGGCCGGGTCGCCCCGGAAGTCGGAGCCCACCTTGTCGATCTCGTCGAGGAGCACGACCGGGTTCATGGACCCGGCCTCCTTGATGGCCCGCACGATCCGCCCGGGCAGCGCCCCGACGTACGTACGGCGGTGTCCGCGGATCTCCGCCTCATCCCGTACGCCGCCGAGCGCGACCCGCACGAACTTGCGGCCCATGGCGTGCGCGACGGACTCGCCGAGCGAGGTCTTGCCGACGCCGGGCGGGCCGACGAGGGCGAGCACGGCGACCGCCGCGGCGCCCGCCGACGACCCCGAGGCCGCGGTCGGCGCGGCGCTTGCGCACCGCCAGGTACTCGGTGATGCGCTCCTTCACGTCCTGGAGCCCGGCGTGCTCGGCGTCGAGCACCTCCTGGGCACCCTTGATGTCGTAGGCGTCCTCCGTGTGCTCGTTCCAGGGCAGTTCGAGGACGGTGTCGAGCCACGTCCTGATCCACGAGCCCTCGGGCGACTGGTCGCTGGCGCGCTCCAGCTTGTCGACCTCCTTGAGGGCGGCCTCGCGGACCTTCTCGGGCAGGTCGGCGGCCTCGACGCGGGCGCGGTAGTCGTCGGACTCCTCCCCTTCCTGCTCGCCGTTCAGCTCGCGCAGCTCCTTGCGTACGGCGTCCAGCTGGCGCCGCAGCAGGAACTCGCGCTGCTGCTTGTCGACGCCCTCCTGGACGTCCTTGGCGATGGTCTCGGCGACGTCCTGCTCGGCGAGGTGTTCGCGGAGCTGGGCGGTGGCGAGCTTGAGGCGGGCGACGGCGTCCTCGGTCTCCAGCAGTTCGACCTTCTGCTGGGTGGTGAGGAAGGGCGAGTACCCGGAGTTGTCCGCGAGCGCGGAGACGTCGTCGATCTGCGTGACGCGGTCCACGACCTGCCAGGCGCCGCGCTTCTTCAGCCAGCTGGTGGCGAGCGCCTTGTACTCCTTGACCAGCTCGGTGACGGCGCCGGGCAGGGGCTCCGGGACGGAGTCGCTCACGTTCTGCCCCTCGACCCACAGGGCGGCGCCGGCCCGGTCGTACCGGCGCCGATGCGCACGCGGCCGCGGCCGCGGATGAGGGCGCCGGGGTCGCCGTACCAGGCCGTCGACCTGCTCGACGGTGCCGAGGACGCCCATCGCGGCGTACGTCCCATCGATGCGCGGAACAAGCAGCACCTTCGGCTTGCTGTCGCCCTCGGAACGGGCCGCGGCCTGCGCGGCCTCCACCGCGGCGCGCACCTCGGCGTCGGAGAGGTCGAACGGAACCACCATGCCGGGCAGGACCACCTCGTCGTCGAGCGGCAGCACAGGCAGAGTGAGCGTTGTGTACGAGGTGGACTCAGTAGCCATGATCTCCCTTTCGGCATTCAAGTTGAGCTGTATCGACTCAATGCTCATGAGCGCCGCGATGTTCCCCAACCGTTGTTCGCTCTGAGCGATCACCGTGACCGGGTGTGCCGTGGAGAGCACGAAGCGGCCCTCGCCGCTCGGTCTCGAACCGAGCGGCGAGGGCGCGGTGCCGCGTTTCCGGGTCGCTTGCCTCCGTAAAGGCGGCTCAGGGGCAGCGGCGTCCCAGCTTCGCCGACCGGCGGTTGTGCCCCTTGGTGTCCCACCACTCCTCCAAGAGGCCACGTACCAGCTCGACGAGTTGGCGAAGGCGCTCGGGGTCGGGGGCGGAGGAGGTGAACACGTCGGCAAAGGACTTGTCGCCCCACGGCAGTGTGCACACCCAGCACTCGTCGGCCCGACCCTTCCGCTCGACGATCAGGCCGTAGGTCAACGTGACGCTGCGGTCCGGTTGGTGCTCCGTCGTCAGGTCGGTGACGTTGAACCGGGTCGCGCCGTCATCGGTGGTGAATGAGCGGGCCAGGGCGCGCTCAGCCGGCGTGCGGGCCACCATCTGCGCCTCTCGTCTCGGCTACGGGGACCCCAAGTTAGTCGCCGGGACCGTGCGGGGCGACGGCGTGAGCGGCATCGGCGTGGACATCGGCACCGTCATCCGCTCCAGGTGGGCCCCGGACGCCCTCTGTACGGACGGGCCTTCCCTCGGGACCGTGGAGGCTTCCCCTCGACTCTCACGGAGGAGACCCACGGTGGACACACCTGACCTCACCGGCCGGCTCATGGAGCACGCGCTCGGGCACCTGTTCTCGGCGGCGCTGCGCACGGCGGCCCGCTGCCGTGTCGCCGACCACCTGGCCGCCGGGCCCCGCACCGCCGAGGAGCTGGCGGAGCTGACCGACACCCACGCCGGGCACCTGCGCCGCGTCCTGCGCTATCTCGCCACGCGCGACGTCTTCCGCGAGGACGAGGCGGGCGCCTTCCACCTCACGCCGCTCGCGGACTCGCTGCGTACGGACGTGCCGCACTCGCAGCACGCGGCGGTCGTGATGCTGACCGACCAGGCGTTCCAGCGGACCTCGGCGGGTCTGGAGGAGACGGTGCGCAAGGAGGGGCCGTCCTTCGAGCGGACCTTCGGGCAGCCGTTCTTCGCGTACCTGGCCGGGGACCCGGCGCTGCGGGAGCTGTTCGACGCCGGCATGACCTCGCTCTCGGGGCCGGTCGACGCGGCCGTCGCCGAGGCGTTCCCCTTCCCCGAGCGGGGCACGGTGGTGGTCACGTCGGCGGCGGGCGCGGCAACCTCCTGAAGACGCTCCTGCGCGGGCGGCCCGGCCTGACCGGGGTCCTCTTCGACCAGACCCCGGCGATCAGTACGCACGTCCTGAGCGGGGACGAGGCCGTGCGGGGCCGGTGGAGCGCCGAGTCCGGGGACTTCTTCGTAGAGGTCCCCAAGGGCGGCGACCTCTACGTCCTCAAGCACGTCCTGCACGACTGGCCGGACGACGCCTGCCTGCGCATCCTGCGCAACTGCCGGGCGGCCATGGCACCCGACGCCCGCCTCCTGGTCGTCGAGTCGGTGCTCCCCGAGGGCAACGACCCGCACCCCGGCAAAGCGCTGGACCTCGCCATGGCCGCGATCGTGGACGGCCGGGAGCGAACGGAGGCCGACTTCACGGCGCTGCTCTCGGCGGGAGGGTTCACGCTGACGCGGATTGTGCCGACGGCGGCGTGGCCGTCCGTACTGGAGGCGGTGCCCGCCTAGCCCGCTTCGGCGCGTGAGGCCGGCCTGGCGGGAGCCCGGAAGGGACGGCTGCGCCTGAGCAGCGGCCAGACGCAGACGCCGACGGCGAACGCCAGCAGGTGCCCCCAGTTCGTCATGGGGTCGGTGAACGCGATCAGGTCCTCGACCAGCATCCCGCCGAAGCCGGCGAGCACGGCCCACCGCAGCCACGGCGTGAGCAGCCGCCCCGCGAGCGCGCCGACGCTGGCGGCCACGCCGAAGCTGATCCCGTAGTCGAGGCGGTGCAGCGAGCTGCCGGGCAGATGTCCCGCGAGGACGGACAGCCCGACCGGGACCTCCGTCGCGAGCGTGGCGACGACGTGCCCGAGCAGGAAGACCCCGGCCGTGCGCAGACCGCCGATGCGGCGCTCCAGCGCGGTGAGGACGAGCAGGAAGGCGATGGCGTACGGCGAGGTGATGCCGCCCGCGATCCACAGGGCGCTGGCGACGAGGACGAGGAGCGGGTTGTGCGCGAGGTGCGCGACATCGGTACTGGACCCGCGCAACAGCGCGTCGACCAGCTCCGGGTCGGCGTACCGGCCGAGGAGCGAGGTGCCGGTGAGGACGACGGCGTACCCAAAGGTGAAGGGCGTACGCCGGGGCCCGGGCAGCAACCGCCAGGGGCGGACCCGGGAGCGGGCGGCGGGGGCGGCGGTGACCGCAGACTCGGCGCCGACCGTAGCGGTGCCCGCAGGCCTGGCGACGGCTGGGAAGGCGGGCGCGGACTCAGCGGCGGCGGCCCCAGTGACAGCGGTAGCGGCGGGCGCGGGCCCGATGGTGGCCGTAGCGGCGGGCGCGGGTCCAGCCGCGGCGGCGGACCCGCCGACGGCCGCGACGGCAGGTACGGGCCCGACGGTGGCGGACCCAGCGATGGCCCTGACAGCCGGAGCGAGCCCAGCGGCGACGGCCCCAGCCACAGCGGTAGCAACGGCCGCAGGCCCAACGCCAGCCGCAGCCACAGCCCTCTCGGCAGCCGTAGCCCCAGCCGCAGCCCCGACGGCAGTCGTAGCCGCAGCCGCAGGCCCAACAGCGGCCTCCGCCGTATCCGCAACCCCACCCATGGCCGCACCCCTACCCTCCCCCTCCCGCCAAAACCCCGGCGGCTGCTGCCGAGGTATCGCGTTCAGGGCGGGCGGCTCACCGTCCCCGGGCGCGCGGGCGGTGCCGGTGGTGGCGGCGGTGTCCGGGGGCTCGACGCTCTGGTTCACGGGTGAGGCGCTCCTTCCGTCCCGTCCTACCCTTTGCCCAATCCCGGAGCGCTGTCCACGCCCGGCGCCCACGTGGGACGTGATTCACAGCAACCCCACCCGTCACTTCCGCGTCACCGGCAGCCTCGGCACCACCCGACCGCCGAAAATGCCGCCCGCACCCCGCCGCCGCGCTCATACCCTGTGGCCCATGCACACCCACACCACCGACGCCCCCGTCGTCCTCGACCGGCGCGAGGGCCCGTACGGCGAGGTCGTGCTGCGGCGCCACGGTGAGCTGCTGCAGATCATCGCCAACGGCTGTTTCCTCATGGACACCTCCGACGGCCGCTCGGAGCGGCTGCTCGTCGACGCGGCGCGGGACGCCCTCGACGACCGCCCGGCACCCGCCCTCCTGATCGGCGGCCTCGGCGTCGGTTTCTCCCTCGCGCACGCCGCCGCCGACCCCCGCTGGGGGCGCATCACCGTCGTCGAGCGCGAGGCGGCGATCATCTGACTGGCACCGGGCGGGACCGCTCGCCGAACTGTCCGCCGCCGCGCTCACCGATCCGCGTACGCAAATTCTTCACACCGACCTCGTCACCTACATGAACGGAACCAGGGACGCACGTCCCAGCACCCCGGAGACGGACGGCCAGACGTACGACGCACTCTGTCTGGACATCGACAACGGCCCCGACTGGACGGTGACGGAGGGCAACAACTCCCTTTACTCGCCTGCCGGTCTGGCCGCCTGCAAAGCCCGCCTCACCCCTGGCGGAGTGCTCGCCGTGTGGTCCGCCAAGCCCTCGCCCGCTTTCGACGAAGCTCTACGGAATGCCGGATTCCAGCGGGTACGCACCGAAGAGATCCCCGTTGCCCGAGGCGTCCCCGACGTGGTGCATCTCGGCGTCAGGGCTGCGTAGCCGAGGTGCCTTCGCGCCCCGTACCCTGCTGACCGAACACAAGCGATCAGTGTCAGGGGCGGGCGATGGAGCAGACACACACCTCCCACAACGGCGCGACGGCGGCGACACCCGGCGCCCAGCGACGGGTCCTGGTGGTCGAGGACGACCCGACGATCGTCGACGCCATCGCCGCCCGGCTGCGGGCCGAGGGTTTTGTTGTGCAAACGGCCGGGGACGGCCCTTCGGCGGTCGACACGGCCCAGGCCTGGCAGCCCGACCTGCTCATCCTCGACATCATGCTGCCGGGCTTCGACGGCCTGGAGGTGTGCCGCCGGGTCCAGGCCCAGCGCCCCGTCCCGGTCCTCATGCTCACCGCGCGTGACGACGAGACGGACATGCTGGTCGGCCTCGGCGTGGGCGCCGACGACTACATGACCAAACCGTTCTCCATGCGGGAACTCGCGGCCCGCGTCCACGTCCTGCTCCGCAGGGTCGAGCGGGCGCGCTCGCCGCGACCACGCCCCGCAGCGGCATCCTGCGCCTGGGCGAACTGGAGATCGACCACGCCCAGCGGCGTGTGCGCGTGCGCAGCGAGGACGTCCATCTGACGCCCACGGAGTTCGACCTGCTGGTCTGCCTGGCCAACACCCCGCGCGCCGTCCTCTCCCGCGAGCAGCTGCTCGCGGAGGTCTGGGACTGGGCCGACGCCTCCGGCACCCGCACCGTCGACAGCCACATCAAGGCGCTGCGCCGGAAGATCGGTGCCGAGCGCATCCGGACGGTGCACGGCGTGGGCTACGCCCTCGAAACCCCGACACCGTGAGGCCGGTCCTGCCATGAGCGGGCCGTTCGGGTCCTTCGGGCCGTTCCAGGGGCTGCGGCCGTTCTCCATCAAGACGAAGCTCGGGGCCCTGGTGGTGGTCTCCGTCTTCATCACCACGGGCCTGCTCCTGGTGGCCATGAAGACCGAGACCGAGCTGCGCTTCATCACCGTCTTCTCGGTGATCGCCACGCTGCTCATCACGCAGTTCGTGGCGCACAGCCTCACCGCGCCGCTGGACGAGATGAACGCGGTGGCCCGCGCGGTGAGCCACGGCGACTACACGCGCCGGGTGCGCGGCGCCGACCGGCGCGACGAGCTGGGCGACGTGGCCACCACGATCAACGCCATGGCCGACGACCTGGAGGCCCAGGACACCCAGCGCAAGGAACTCGTGGCCAACGTCAGCCACGAGCTGCGCACCCCATCGCGGCCCTGCGCGCCGTCCTGGAGAACGTGGTGGACGGAGTCTCCGCCGCCGACCCGGAGACGATGCGCACCGCCCTGAAGCAGACCGAGCGCCTCGGCCGCCTGGTGGAGACGCTGCTCGACCTCTCCCGCCTCGACAACGGCGTCGTACCGCTGAAGGCCCGCCGCTTCGAGGTCTGGCCGTATCTGTCGGGCGTGCTGAAGGAGGCCAACATGGTGGCCTCCGCGCGCGCGGCCATCGCCTCGGGTTCCGGCAGCCACACGCGTACGGACGTCCATCTGCACCTGGACGTCTCGCCCCCGGAGCTGACGGCGCACGCGGACGCGGAGCGCCTGCACCAGGTGGTGGCGAACCTCATCGACAACGCGGTCAAGCACAGCCCGCCGCACGGCCGCGTGACGGTGCGGGCCCGGCGCGGCCCCTACCCCGAGTCGCTGGACCTGGAGGTGCTCGACGAGGGCCCCGGAATCCCTCAGTCCGAGTGGCACCGGGTCTTCGAGCGGTTCAACCGGGGCAGTCACGCCGGAGCCCCCGCCAAGGGCTCGGCCATCGACGGCGGCACCGGCCTCGGCCTCGCCATCGCGCGCTGGGCCGTCGATCTGCACGGCGGCCACATCGGGGTGGCCGAATCCCCGCGCGGCTGCCGCATCCGGGTCACCCTTCCGGGCCTGTCCGACGCGTGAAATTGACGTAGGGTTCGAGGCGGAAGCGATTACCGGCCACTCTCGTGGGCACTCGGGGGCTGCCGCCGCGCGTAGACGTCACCTCGACGTACCCGCGCGGCCATGTCGCGTTGCGGAACCTCGCTTGTTTCCCGCCATTTACAGCCCCGAAACCATTGCTCCAGTGTGACTTACGCGACGGATGACGGGCCCGGCCTGCACCCAGCGCCGATGGAGGCGTAGCCTTTATTTCCGCTGTCCATCACCTTGTGAAGCGGAAGAGGGCGGTTACCGCCGTGTCGCCAGAGTCCCCCAGTAACTCGAGCATCTCGACCGACCAAGACGCGCAGGGCAAGGACCCTGCCGCTGCCTTCGGTCCCAATGAGTGGCTCGTCGACGAGATCTATCAGCAGTACCTCCAGGACCCGAATTCGTCGACCGAGCCTGGTGGGACTTCTTCGCCGACTACAAGCCAGGGGTGGGCGCTTCCGTAGCCGCCGCCCCGGCGAAGCCGGCGGGTGACGCGGCCGCGGGGGCCGCGGCCACCAGTGCTCCCGCCGC
>RBWT01000155.1 GCA_004010275.1 Streptomyces huasconensis | reverse complement strand
CATCCAACCCGACTCCCCGCCACCCATCAACCCCGCCGCCACCAGCCGTGGCGCGCCGAAGCGTTCCTTGAAGAAGATCGCGTCCGATCGCCGCGCCGACGATGATCGAGGACTCCCGCAGCGCGGAGATCGGTGCCAGCTCCGCCTTCGTCTGGGCCCACAGGACCAGGCCGTACGCGCCGACGGACAGGGCCGCGCCGAGCAGGCCCACCGCGGCGAACGGACGCAGCCGCGCGGTCAGTTCGCCGCGCCAGCGGTACGTCGCGTAGAGCGGGATCGCCATGCCCTCCAGGATCATCAGCCACGCGATGTACCCCATCGAGGAGCCCGACGCCCGTACGCCGAGGCCGTCCACCACCGTGTACGCCGCGATGGAGACGCCCGTCGCCAGGGCCGCGCCGAGCGCCGGCCAGTCCGGGCGGCGCCCCGATCCCCGTATGCCCCACAGCGCCAGGCCCGTCAGGCCCGCACACGAGACCGCGACGCCGGCCGCCTGCCAGCCGTCCGGGATCTCGCCCGCGAAGACCGCCGCGAGGACCGTGACCACCAGCGGCGCGGTGCCGCGCGCGATCGGGTACGCCTGGCCGAAGTCGCCGAGCTTGAACGACCGCATCAGCAGGGCGTAGTAGCCGACGTGGATGAGCGCGGAGAGGACCAGGTAAGGCCAGGCCCCGGCCGCGGGGAGCGCGACGAAGGGGGCCAGGAGCAGGCCGATCAGCGCGCCGCCGCCGGAGATGAGCGTGAACCCCACCAGCTTGTCCGTGATGTGGTGGGCGATCGCGTTCCAGCTGGCGTGCGTGACGGCGGCGAGCAGGACCGCCGCCGCGACCAGCGGCGTCACTCCGCGCTCTCGCGCACGTCCACCACGGCGCCGCCCGCGTGGGCGATCAGCGCCTTGGGGTCGATGGGGAAGACGGCGTACGGGGTGCCCGCCGCCGCCCACACCTCCTCGTGGTCGAGCAGGGAACGGTCGGCGAGCACACGGGTCCTGGTCGCGTGGCCGAAGGGCGGCACGCCGCCGATCGCGTAACCGGTGGTCTCCCGGACCACCTCCGCCTTGGCGCGCGTGACCTTCTCCGCGCCCAGCTCCCGCCGCACCAGCTCCACGTCCACCCGCGACGCGCCGTCCATCAGGACCAGGACGGGAACCCCGTCCGCCGCGAAGATCAGCGACTTGCAGATCTGGCTCAGCTCGCAGCCGATCGCGGCCGCGGCCTCCTGCGCGGTACGGGTCTGCTCCGGGAAGCGGCGGACCCGGGGCAGCAGATCGCCGAGGCCCAGTTCCTCAAGGGCCTCGGCGAAACGGGGGTGGGCGTCGGATGCTCGGGGTGCGGTAGCGCTCATGCCCGGCACGCTAGCGGTCCGTGTACCCGCCACGCGACCGGTATCGGGGCTTGCCTCCCGGCCGCGCCCTCAGCCCCCGGCCACCAGCATCGCCCGGACCAGCGGCCCCGCCGACTCCCCGCCGTGTCCGCCCTCCCGCACGACCGCCGCCGACGCCAGGTCGCCCCGGTACGCCGTGAACCAGCCGTTCGGCTTCTTCTGGCCGTCGACCTCCGCCGAGCCCGTCTTCGCCCCGGAGTCGGCGCCGAGGCCCCGCATCGGCTGCGCCGCGGTGCCGGCCACCGCCGTGTGGTGCATGAGGTCCCGCAGGGCCGCCGCCGTCGCGCCGGACATCTTGCGCGGCGCGGTCGCGAGCGTGCGGTCGTCGACGTCCGGCGAGACCAGGTAGGGCTGGCGGAACGTGCCGGACTTCACCGTCGCCGCGACCGACGCCATGTTCAGCGGGTTCATCCGCACCCCGCCCTGCCCGATCAGCGACGCCGCCATCTGCGCGTCCGCCTGCACCGGGACCGCGCCGTCGAAGGACGGCACGCCGATCGACCAGTTGTCGTGGCCGAGACCGAAGACCTCCTGCGCCTGCCGGGTCAGGGAGTCGTTCTCCAGCTTCTTGGCCTGGCTGATGAAGGCCGTGTTGCAGGAGCGCGCGAAGCTCGCCCGGAACGTGCCGTCCTTGATCTGGAACTTGTCGTCGTTCTGGAACTTCCAGCCGCCGTACGTCGAGTACTTCGGGCACGGGTGCTTCTTGTCCACCCCGGCGAGCTTCTTCTCCAGCAGCATTGAAGAGGTGACGACCTTCATGGTGGAGCCCGGCGCGAGGGAGCCCTGGAAGGCCATGTTGAAGCCGGTCGGGTTGGAGTTGGCGGCGGCCAGGATCTCCCCGGTGCTCGGCTTCACGACCACCACGGACGCCTGCTTCCGCTTGGCCGTCTCCCGCTCCGCCGCGGCCTGGAGGGAGCCGCTGAACGTCGTCTTCAGCGTCCCCGGGGTGCCGGACGCGATCGTCAGGAGCGTCTTGTCGGGCACCGACTTGGCGTCGTCCTTGAACGTGGTGTCCTTCGCGGGCTTCTTGCCGTCGGCCCGCACCACCCGCAGCTCGATGCCCGCCGTGCCGCCCGCCTTCTTGCCGTACTTCTCGCGCAGGCTGTCGAGCACGGCGCCGAGCGAGGGGTACTTCGCCGCGGTCAGCTCCGCGCCCGCGCGGTCCACCGCCTTGATCGGCGGGTCGCCCGCCTCACCGGTGACCAGGCGGTCCCCCGGCCGCAGTTCGGGATGGAGCACCGCGGGGCGCCAGTCGACCAGCGTCGCGCCGTCGCTCTTCCTGCGCACCACCGTCAGCTCCGACGCGTACGCGTACGGCTTGCTCACTCCCTCGTACGACACCATGGCGGCCGCCTTGAACGGGACCTCGGCGCCCGACCGCTTGCCCGGTGTCAGCCGCACCTTCGTGAGACGGGCGTCCTTGCGGTAGGACGTCAGGGCCTTCTTCGCCGCCGTACGGTCGTCCGTCAGCGCGGCGGCCCGCGCCACGTCGCCCTCCGCCCACGCGGCGAGGAAGTCCCGCGCGGTGGTCCGCACCTCGGCGGAGGTGGGCGGCCCCGTCGGCACCTGCTTCTCGCCCACACTCCGTTCGCCGGACCCCACCCCGCCGGAGAGCGCGAACGCGGCGGCTCCCATGCCGCACACGACGACGACAGCCGCCCCGGCGAGCACGCCCCGGCGCACCCGCACGCCCCGCAGTCCGACGCTCTTGCGCTCAGTGGCGCGCCTTCGCTTGCCCACAAACCCTCCGCAATTCCCCAGAGCCCCCAAGCTCCTCACCGGAAGGCCACCTTAGAGGCGCACGGAGAAGCTCTCGACCACTTTCCCGCCCGGCCGGACGGCCGCCCACCGGGCCCTCTACCCTGCGGGCCCCTGCTCCCCGGGCCCGCTACCCCGCGCGCAGGACGTCCGCGACGATCGGGCCCGCCGCGTCACCGCCGTGCCCGCCCTGCTCCGTCATCGCGGCGGCCGCCACATCGCCGCGGTAGCCCGTGAACCAGCTGTCGGACTTCGCCTGGCCGTCCCGCTCCGCCGACCCGGTCTTCGCGCCGATGTCCCCGGTCAGGCTCGCCATGGCGCGCGCCCCGGTGCCGCCGACCGCCGTGCGGTGCATCATCTGCCGCAGCTGCGCGACCGTGGAGGCGGGCAGCCCCCGGGCGGTGGCCAGTTCACGGCCGTCGAGGGAGCGCGGCACGATCACCGGCTGCCGGAAGCTGCCCGTCATCGCGGTGGCCGTGACCGAGGCCATGTCCAGCGGGCTCATCAGGACCTTGCCCTGCCCGATGGCGTTGGCGGCGCGGTCCGGGCCAGGGGAGGGCGGGACGGCACCGTCGAAGGAGGGCACGCCGACCTTCCAGTCGCCCCTGCCCAGGCCGAAGTTGTTCTGGGCCACCTCGGTGAGGGAGGCGTCGGTCAGCCCGTCCTCGTCGATGAGCTTCACGAACGCGGTGTTGCAGGACCGCGCGAAGCTCTCCGAGAACGTCGCGGACTCGTTCGGCACCATGCCCGTGAGGTTGTGGAAGGTCTGGCTCTGCCAGGTGGCATCCGCCGGGCAGGGCGCGGGCCCGGCCGCCTTGGTGACGCCCTTGTCGATGAGCATCGCCGCCGTGACGATCTTCATGGTCGAGCCGGGGGCCACCTTGCCGAGGAACGCCGCGTTGAAGGCGTCCTTGCGGTTGTTGGCGACCGCGAGGACCTCGCCCGTGCTCGGCTTCAGGGCCACCACCGACGACTCGTCGTACCGCAGCACCGCCCGCTCCGCCGCCTTCTGAAGGCCCGCGCTGAGCGTCGTGGGCAGCGTGCCCGCCTTGCCCTTCTCGAGGGTGAGCAGCGTCTGCGTCACCGCCTCGGGGCCCCCGCCCGCCGGCCGCACGTACAGGTCCACGCCCGGTGTGCCGCCCGCCTTGGCGCCGTACTTGGCCCGCAGTGCCTCCAGCATCGGGCCGAGCGAGGGGTAGTCCCTGGCGCGCAGGGGAACGCCCGCGCGGTCCACCGTCTTCAGGGGCGGCGCCGCGGCCTTGCCCGTCACGAGGCGGTCGCCCTTCTCCAGGGAGGGGTGCAGGACGCTGTCCGACCAGTCGACGAGCGCGCGTCCGGTGGTCTCCCCCCGCACGACGGTGAGCCGGGAGTCGTAGGCGAACCGCTGGCTGTGCCCCTTGTAGGAGACCGTCGCCGACACGGAGAACGGCACATGGGTGCCGGACGTCTGCTTCGGCGTCAGCTTCACCCCGGAGATGTGCGCGTCCTCGCGGTAGCCGGTCAGGGCGCGCACGGCCGACGCGTCGTCGTTCGTGTACCCCGCGGCCCGCCGGGCGTCGCCCGCCGCCCACGCGTCGAGGAACTTGCGCGCGGTTTCCCGGACCTCGCCTTCGGTGGGCGGCCCGCTCTTCACGGGGGCCGGACCGGCATCGGCCGAACCGCCATCCCCGGTCACGTCGTTCACCAGGCTGTACGCGCCGAATCCGGCACCCCCCACCATGGCGACGAAGACCCCGCCGACCAGAGCGGCCTTTGCTCCTCTGCGCACGATGCGCTCCCCTCCCCAGGAGCCTTCCCGAAGGAGAGGTCCGGGAAGGTTCTTTCGTCCGGCACCTTATGGGGGTGAAGGGAAAATCGGGACGTCCGTTATCCGAAGGTGTCCCGCTGCGGCCAAAGGTGTCCGAAGGTATTCGGTGGGCCGCCTCTCACACCCATGTATCCAGCCACATGCGCGAACGCCAGGATTCGATCGGAATCGCGGTGCCGGTGTAGATGGGCCAGAAGTAGATGAAATTCCACAGGACGAGCAGGACCAGCACACCCGATGCCGCGGCCCCCGCCACCCGGCGCCGCTCACTGGAGCCCGCGGGCCCCAGCAGCGCGCCGATCAGCATCGCCACCGCCAGACACAGGAACGGCACGAACACGACCGCGTAGAAATAGAAGATGGTCCGCTCCTGGTAGAAGAACCAGGGCAGATAACCCGCGAGCACCCCGCAGACAATCGCGCCCGCCCGCCAGTCGCGCCGGAAGAGCCAGCGCCACAGGACATAGAGCAGGGCCAGCCCGGCGAGCCACCACAGCAGCGGCGTGCCGAGCGCGAGGACCTCGCGGGCGCACTTCTCCGTGGTGCCGGCCGGGCAGCCGTCCTTGCCGGGCAGCGGCGACTCGTAGAAGTACGAGACGGGGCGGCCGTCGACGATCCAGCTCCACGGGTTGGACTGGTAGGTGTGCGGCGAGGACAGGCCCACGTGGAACTCGTACACCGCGTGTTCGTAGTGCCACAGGCTGCGCACCCAGTCCGGCAGCCACGTCCAGCTGCCGCCCCGCCCCGACGTCGCCGCCCAGTCGCGGTAGTAGCCGCCGGAGCCGTCCGCCGGGGAGAGAATCCAGCCGAGCCAGGACACCACGTACGTCACGAGCGCCACCGGCACCGTCGACACGAACGCCGGGAGCACGTCCCGCCGCAGCACCGCGCGGTAGGGCCGGTCCGCCCCGGCGACGCGGCGCGCCCCGACGTCCCACAGCACCGTCATCAGGCAGAGGAAGACCATGACGTACAGGCCGTTCCACTTGGTGCCGAAGGCCAGGCCCAGGCAGAGTCCGGCCGCCCACCGCCAGGGCCGCCACCCCAGCGCAGCGTCTCGGCGACGTGCGCGTCGGCGCGGATGATGCCGTCCTCGTCGACCGGCAGCGCCGCCGCCAGCCTGGCCCGCGCGTGATCCCGGTCGATGAGGAAACACCCGAAGGCGGCGAGCACGAAGAACATCAGGACCTGGTCGAGCAGCGCCGTGCGGCTCATCACGAAGTGCAGGCCGTCCACCGCCAGCAGCGCCCCCGCCAGGCAGCCGAGGAACGTGGAGCGGAAGAGCCGCCGCCCGATCCGGCACAGCATCAGGACGGAGAGCGTGCCGAGCACCGCCGTCATGAACCGCCAGCCGAACGGGTCGAAGCCGAACAGCCACTCGCCGAGGCCGATCACGTACTTGCCGACCGGCGGATGCACCACGTACGCCGCGTCGTGCGGGATCGCGATGCCGCTGCCCTGCCGCAGCACGTCGTCGTTGATCTTCTCCGGCCAGTTGACCTCGAAGCCGCGGTGGATCAGCGCCCACGCGTCCTTCGCGTAATACGTCTCGTCGAATATCACGGCCTTCGGATTGCCGAGGTTCCAGAACCGCGTCACCCCGGCGACGAGCGCGACCAGCAGCGGACCCGCCCACGCCGACCAGCGCACCAGCCGGTCGGCGGCCGGCTTCGCCACGCCGAGCGTCAGCCACAGGCGGGGGCCCGGCTCGGTGTACGGGGGCACCAGCCGCGCCGTGATGTCCGCCGGGGGGCGCGCCGCGTAGCCGAATCGGCGCAGCCGCCGCGGCCACGAGGGCTGCTGCTCCTCGGCTGCCTGGCCCTCGCGGGTGTCCGGGGAAGACGCGGTACTGGTCACCGCGCCATCGTAGGGAACGCGACTGTGCGAGTCCCGCTGGTGGGCCCTGCGAGGATGGAACCGTGACAGGAAGCGCAGATTCCCCCGGAACCCTCGTGTTGGCAGGCACTCCCATCGGCGATGTCGCCGACGCGCCGCCACGGCTCGCCGCCGAACTGGAGTCGGCCGACGTCGTCGCCGCCGAGGACACCCGGCGCCTGCGCCGGCTCACCCAGGCGCTCGGCGTGCAGGTCGGCGGCCGTGTCGTCTCCTACTTCGAGGGCAACGAGACCGCGCGCACCCCCGAGCTGGTCGAGGCCCTCGTGGGCGGCGCGCGCGTGCTGCTCGTGACGGACGCGGGCATGCCGTCGGTCTCCGACCCCGGCTACCGCCTGGTCGCCGCCGCGGTGGAGCGGGACATCAAGGTGACCGCCGTGCCGGGCCCGTCGGCCGTGCTCACCGCGCTCGCCCTGTCCGGGCTGCCGGTCGACCGCTTCTGCTTCGAGGGCTTCCTGCCGCGCAAGGCGGGCGAGCGGCTCTCCCGCCTGAAGGAGGTCGCCGAGGACCGCAGGACGCTCGTCTACTTCGAGGCCCCGCACCGCATCGACGACACGCTCGCCGCGATGGCCGAGGCGTTCGGCGACGAGCGCAGGGCGGCGGTCTGCCGCGAGCTGACCAAGACGTACGAAGAGGTCAAGCGCGGCTCGCTCGCGGAGCTGGCCGCCTGGGCCGCTGACGGGGTACGCGGCGAGATCACCGTCGTCGTCGAGGCGCCCCCGAGAAGAGCGCGGCCGAACTCGGCCCCGGGGAGCTGGTGCGCCGGGTGCTCGTGCGCGAGGAGGCGGGGGAGCGGCGCAAGGAGGCCATCGCCGCGGTCGCCGCCGAAGCGGGCCTTCCCAAGCGCGAGGTCTTCGATGCCGTCGTCGCGGCAAAGAATGCGGCTCGAAGCGGCCCATCGGAAGGCAAAGGACTATCGTGAAAAGCAAAGCGCGGGCCGCGCACGAGGCTTGTTTCCTATGGAATGACCAAAACGGTCTCAACGCTCGACAGCTCTGATGCGCTCGCTCCGGGAAAGGCGTCCACTGGTCGTGGGGACGCGCGGTGCGCTTGTCCCCCGGACAAGAGGAGCAGCTGGCATGAGTGAGATCGCAGGCACCGGCCACCCCCACACGGCACTCGACGTGGTGCACGAGTCCTACGCGTTCGCGTGCATGCGCTGCGGGCACGGCTGGGAACAGTCGTACGAGATAGAGCATCACGTGGACGCCAGGGGCCAGGAGTTCGTGCTGTACCGCGCGGACGGCCACCACGTGCCGTCGCCCCTGTCCCGCCCCACCTGCCTCAACTGCGGCGGCCACGTCGTGCGGATCATGCGCGCGGGGCAGGTGTCGTCGGTCCTCGACATGATGCGCCGCCAGCACGAGACCGCGCCGGCGGGCGCGACGGAGTCCGACGTGCGGGCCGCCGGGCCGGGACCCGTGCCGGTGCCCGCCGCCCGCGGCCGCGAGCACCACTGGCACCTGTCCGACCTGCTGCACCCCTTCCAGCACCGCAAGGCGCGCTGAGACGCCCGGCTGCGCAAGGGCGGGCGAGGCGCAGGCGCCCGGCGAGGGCCGCCGCTTCGTAGGATCGGGGGCATGCCTTCGAAGAACGCCGACGTCCCGCCGCCCCTGCCCGCACCGCTCGGGGTGGCGGTCGCCGACTCCCACACCCATCTCGACATGCAGTCCGGCACGGTGGCGGAAGCGCTCGCCAAGGCCGCCTCGGTGGGTGTCACGACGGTCGTCCAGGTCGGCTGCGACGTACGCGGCGAGTGGGCGGCGGCCACCGCCGCCGAGCACGAGGCCGTGCACGCCGCCGTCGCCCTGCACCCCAACGAGGCGCCCCGCATCGTGCTCGGCGACCCCGACGGCTGGTCCCGGCAGGGCGCGCGCGAGGCGGGCGGCGAGGCCGCGCTCGACGAGGCGCTCGCCGAGATCGACCGGCTCGCGGCACAGCCCCAGGTGAGGGGCGTCGGCGAGACCGGCCTCGACCACTTCCGCACCGGCCCGGAGGGCATGGCCGCCCAGGAGCGGTCCTTCCGCGCCCACATCGAGATCGCCAAGCGGCACGGCAAGACCCTCGTCATCCACGACCGCGAGGCGCACGCGGACGTGCTGCGGGTCCTGAAGGAGGAGGGCGCCCCCGAGCGCACCGTCTTCCACTGCTACTCCGGGGACGCCGAGATGGCCCGGATCTGCGCGGAGCACGGCTACTTCATGTCTTTCGCGGGCAACGTCACGTTCAAGAACGCGCAGGGACTGCGCGACGCGCTGGCCGTCGCGCCGCTGGAGCTGGTGCTCGTCGAGACCGACGCGCCCTTCCTCACGCCCGCCCCCTACCGCGGCCGGCCCAACGCCCCGTATCTCATCCCGGTCACCGTGCGCGCCCTGGCCGCGGTCCGCGGCGTCGACGAGGACGCCATGGCCGCGGCCCTCGCCGCGAACACCGCACGCGCCTTCGATTACTGACCGGTCACCGGCCGATAACGTAACGACGCTCCGTAGCCGGTCGGCTTTGGAGAGTGACGATCGCTCCGCTAGGTTCTGTCCGCCCGGTCCGGACCTCTGGAGCGTCATCGTGAGCAACGCGCAGTACGAGACGTATGAAGCGCCGTATGAGCCGTACGACCTGCCGCACGACCCGCCGTACGACGTGCCGTGCGAGCCGGCCGAGCCGTACGGCCGGCCATACGTACCGGGCCAGGCCTCCGGTCCGCCGTCCGATGGGCTGCCCGGCGGAGGCGGCCGGGCCGAGGCGCGGCGGGCCGCCCGCGGCCGGAAGCCCTCCCGGGGCACCGGCGGCCCCAGGGCCTCCGAGCGGGCCGAGACGCTGCGGCGGCTGGTGCCGCAGGCCCTCGTCGTGGCCTTCCTCGCCGCGGCACTCCGCGTTCGTCGCCGACGACAAGGCCATCCGGCTGAGCGTCGACGGCGAACCGCGCACCCTGCACACCTTCGCCGACGACGTCGGTGAACTCCTCGCCGACGAGGGAGTCGCCTTCGGCGCCCACGACATGGTGGCGCCCGCGCCCGGCACCGCCCTGGCCAGCGGCGACGAGATCGCCGTGCGCTACGGCCGGCCCGTCCACCTCACCCTCGACGGCGAGCCGCGCGAGGTGTGGACCACGGCCCGCACCGTCGACGGCGCGCTGCGCCAGCTCGGGGTGCGGGCGGAGGGCGCGCACCTGTCGGCCTCGCGCAGCCGCCACATCGGCCGGGCCGGGCTCGACCTCGCCGTCCGCACGGAACGCACCGTCACGATCATGGCGGACGGCCGGGCGCGCACCATCCGAACGAACGCGGCGACCGTACGGGAGGCCGTCGAGGAGGCCGGGGTCACCCTGCGCGGACAGGACACCACGTCGGTGGCGCCCGGCAGCTTCCCGCGCGACGGACAGACGGTCACCGTCATGCGGATCACCGGGTCGCGGGAGGTGCGGGAGGAGGCGATCCCCTTCCGCGTGCGGCGGACCGAGGACCCGACGCTGTTCCGCGGCACGGAGGTCGTCGCGCAGCCCGGACAGCCGGGCGCCCTGCGCGTCACGTACGCGCTGCGCAGCGTCAACGGCGTCAAGCAGCGGCCGCGGCGCCTGGGCTCCGAGGTGGTGCGCGCGCCGCAGGACCGGATCGTGAAGGTCGGCACCAAGCCGAAGCCGCAGTCGGTGACCGGCGCGGACGGGCTGAACTGGGGCGCGCTCGCCCGCTGCGAGTCGGGCGCCCGGCCGGGGGCGGTCGACCCGTCGGGCACGTACGGCGGGCTCTACCAGTTCGACACGCGCACCTGGCAGGCCCTCGGCGGGCGGGGCCGCCCCCAGGACGCCTCGGCGTCGGAACAGACCTTCCGCGCGAAGAAGCTGTACGTGCAGAGGGGCGCGAGCCCGTGGCCGCACTGCGGGCGGCGGCTGCGGGGCTGAGGTTTCGCGGTGCCCTGCCGGGCCGCGGGGCGGCGGCCGCCGGGTGGGGGCTGTGTCGTGGTTGTTCGCGCAGTTCCCCGCGCCCCTGAGGACCTGCGCTTCGCGCGCGGTCGTCGGCGGCTGCGGGGCTGGAGGTTCTGCGGTCGGTGCTGTGCCGTTGGTCGGGTGCGGGTGTGTCGTGGTTGTTCGCGCAGTTCCCCGCGCCCCTGAGGGGCCCGCGCCCCTCAGGGCCCGCGGCTCCTGGGGGTCGGTCAGGCACCGTAACCTTGAGCCGTGAGCACTGAGCACGGCGCCCTCCTCGGCCCCGCCGACATCCGCGAACTGGCCGCTGCCCTGGGCGTACGCCCCACCAAGCAGCGCGGCCAGAACTTCGTCATCGACGCCAACACCGTGCGGCGCATCGTCCGCACCGCTGAAGTCCGCCCGGACGACTGCGTGGTCGAGGTCGGCCCGGGCCTCGGCTCCCTGACCCTGGCCCTGCTGGAGACCGCGGCGCACGTCACCGCCGTCGAGATCGACGACGTGCTCGCCGCCGCGCTGCCCGCCACCATCGTGGCCCGCATCCCCGAGAAGGCCACCTCCTTCGCGCTGGTGCACAGCGACGCCATGCTGGTGCGCGAGCTGCGGGCCCGGCCCCGACCGCGCTCGTCGCGAACCTCCCGTACAACGTCGCCGTCCCCGTCCTCCTGCACATGCTCGACACCTTCCCGACCATCGAGCGCACGCTCGTGATGGTGCAGGCCGAGGTCGCCGACCGGCTCGCCGCCGCCCCCGGCTCGAAGGTGTACGGAGTGCCGTCCGTGAAGGCCAACTGGTACGCGGAGGTCAAGCGCGCCGGGTCCATCGGGCGCAACGTCTTCTGGCCCGCCCCGAACGTCGACTCCGGGCTCGTCTCCCTGGTGCGCCGCGCCGAGCCGGTCAAGACCACCGCGTCCAAGCGCGAGGTCTTCGCCGTCGTCGACGCCGCCTTCGCGCAGCGCAGGAAGACGCTGCGGGCCGCCCTGTCCGGCTGGGCCGGGTCGGCCGCCGCCGCCGAGGCCGCCCTGGTCGCCGCCGGGGTCTCGCCGCAGGCCCGCGGCGAGTCCCTGACCGTGGAGGAGTTCGCCCGCATCGCCGAGCACAAGGAGGCCGCCGCGTGAGCGCGAGCGTGACGGTACGGGTCCCCGCCAAGGTCAACGTCCAGCTCGCCGTGGGCGCCGCCCGCCCCGACGGCTTCCACGACCTCGCCAACGTCTTCCTCGCCGTCGGCCTCCACGACGAGGTCACCGCCACGCCCGCCGACACCCTCCGGGTGACCTGCGAGGGCCCCGGCTCGGACCAGGTCCCCCTGGACCGTACGAACCTCGCCGCGCGCCGCCGAACTCCTCGCCGCGCGGTACGGCATCGGCGCCGACGTCCACCTCCACATCGCCAAGGACATCCCCGTCGCCGGCGGCATGGCGGGCGGCAGCGCGGACGGCGCCGCCGCGCTCGTGGCGTGCGACGCGCTGTGGGGCACGCACGCCTCCCGCGCCGAACTGCTCGACATCTGCGCGGAGCTGGGCAGCGACGTGCCGTTCAGCCTGGTCGGCGGGGCCGCGCTCGGCACCGGGCGCGGCGAGAAGCTCCAGCCGCTGGAGGTCGGCGGCACCTTCCACTGGGTGTTCGCCGTCGCCGACGGAGGGCTCTCCACGCCCGCCGTCTACCGCGAGTTCGACCGGCTCACCCCCGAGGCACCCGTCCCCGAGGCGTCCCCGGCGCTGCTCGAAGCCCTGCGCACGGGCGACGCCGAGGCCCTCGCCGCCACGGTCACCAACGACCTCCAGCCCGCGGCGCTCTCCCTCTTCCCCGCACTCCACGACACCCTCGCGACGGGCACGGCGGCGGGCGCCCTGGCCGCCCTGGTCTCCGGCTCGGGCCCGACGACGGCGTTCCTCACACCCGACGCCCCCTCCGCCCAAAAGGTGGCCGCCGCCCTGACGGCCTCCGGCACATGCCGCACGGCCCGGGTGGCGACGGCACCGGCGCAGGGCGCCCAGCAGCTGTAGCCCCGTAAGGGGCGCGGGGAACTGCGCGCCCAGCCACAACGCACCCGCACCCGAACCCGCACCCCGACAAGCAGGAGAAGCGCTCACATACTCACCCCCGGATGAGTACGGACACGCTGACGCCAGAGGCACACCGCAAGCGACCGTACGTCCATGGGATCAAGCGTTCGCGAACTCGCCGAGAAGACGCCCGCCGGGCGTGACCGGTACATCGACCTGCTGCGGGTCGCCTCGCTCGGCACGGTCGTCGCCGGCCACTGGCTGATGGCGGCCGTCACCGTCGGCGCCGACGGCCGCACCGAGGTCGGCAACCTCCTCGCCGTCGTACCGGAGCTGCAACTCCTCACCTGGGCGCTCCAGATCATGCCGGTGTTCTTCTTCGTCGGCGGCTTCTCGCACGCCCTGTCGTACCGCTCCCTGAGCCGCAAGGCCGAGGGCGGGCCCGAGGGCGGCTCGGTCTACTCCGCCTTCCTGCGCGCCCGCCTCCAGCGGCTGCTGCGCCCCACCATGGTCTTCATAGGCGTGTGGGGCGCGGGCGCACTGCTCCTGCAACTCCTCGGCCAGGGCGGCGGATTGCTCGACGTGGCGCTGCGCCTCGTCGCCCAGCCGCTGTGGTTCATCGGCATCTACCTCGCGATGGTCGCCTTCACGCCGCCGCTGCTGCGGCTGCACGAGCGGTGGGGCTGGGCCGCGTTCGGCGCGCTCGTGGCGGCCGCGGGCGCGGTGGACGTGGCACGGTTCGCGTTCGGCGTGCCCTACCTGGAGTTCCTCAACTTCGCCTTCGTCTGGCTCGCCGTACACCAGCTCGGCTTCCTGCGCGCGGACGGCAAGCTGCGGCTGCCGTACGTCCTCGCGGGCGCGGGCCTGGCGGGCGCCTCGCTCCTGGTCGCCCTCGGCCCGTATCCGCTCTCCATGGTCGGCATGCCCGGCGAACGCGTCTCCAACATGGCGCCGCCCACCTTCGCCCTCCTCTGCCACGGCCTGTGGCTGGTCGGCGCGGTGGAGGCGCTGCGCGGCCCGGCGACGCGGTGGCTGGCGCGGCCCCGCGTCTGGCGGGGCGTGGTGGCGGCCAACGGCATCTCCATGACGGCGTTCCTCTGGCACCTGACGGCGATGCTCGGGGTGTACGGGATGCTGCTCGCCCTGGACGTCCCGCTCCCGGAGCCCGCGAGCGCCGCGTGGTGGGCGCAGGTCCCGCTGCGGTTGGCGGCGGCCGCGGCGCTGACGGCGGCGCTGGTGGTCGTTCCGCCGCTTCGAACGCCCGGCGGCGGCGGAGCCGGTCACTCCCGGCACGGCCTCGGGCCCGGCGGCGGCCCTCGGCGTCACGCTCTGCCTCTTCGGGGTGCTCGGCCTGTCGATGGTCGGCTTCGGGGGCCTGCTGGAGGGCCGTACGGCGATGCTGATCGCCGTCCACGTGACGGCTCCGGCGGCGGTGGCGATGGCGCTGGTGGGGTGGCTGCTGGTGGAGAGGGCGGGGGGCCGGGTCAGAGCACGTCGATGACAGTGAGGTCGATGTCGATGTCGTAGGGCTTGCTGACCTTGACCTGGTCGCGGTGGATGCCCACATGGACGTAAGCGTTTGTCACCTGGTCGAGTTCGTAGACGTGAATGACGAGCCTCCGGCCGGGACCGCTCTGCTCGACACGCCAGAAGTTCTGGATTCCGGCTGCGGCGTACTTCTGGGGCTTGGTCGTGCGGTCGCGGGACTCTGATTCCGGGGACACGACCTCCACGGCCAAGAGCACGTCCCGCGCCGGGAAACGGCTCAGACGGTCATCAGTGATCGCGGAAGCACGGATGACGCTGAGGTCGGGTTCAGGGGCATTGCGCTTGTCGAGTACTACGTTCATCTCGCGCACGACCTTCAACTCCCACGG
Source organism: Streptomyces huasconensis (assembly GCA_004010275.1). Taxonomy (GTDB): domain Bacteria; phylum Actinomycetota; class Actinomycetes; order Streptomycetales; family Streptomycetaceae; genus Streptomyces; species Streptomyces huasconensis. Next base: position 4,319 of record RBWT01000155.1, on the reverse strand, counting down.
CAGGCTCTGCTCAAGACCCCGCTCCAAGAGCTTGATCGACAGTAGATGGAGGTAGCTCTGCGGACTCACGAAGATCAGGCTCCCGTCGATCAGCTCCGTGTGCGGCGGGAGATCGGGCAGCGCGAACAGGTCCTCCACGGTGTAGCCGGTCGGTGGTGGCACCGGCCAGCGCCCGCGCTGCTCCAGGGACTCGGCGGTCATGGTTCCTCCCATGGGCGGGATTCTTCGGCCTGCATCCCCACCGTAGCCCCCGCATTCCAGATCCGTCATCACAAAGAGTGAGCAACCCGGTACCCACAAGCACCCGACGGCCCGCCCCCCGGAGGCGACTACGCTGGAGAGTCGATCGATCCCCCCTGTCAGGAGAGAAATGGCCGTCAATCTGGTCAATGTCGAGGCAGTCAGCAAGGTGTACGGCACCCGTGCCCTGCTCGACGGCGTCTCACTCGGCGTGTCCGAGGGGGACCGGATCGGCGTCGTCGGGCGCAACGGCGACGGGAAGACCACCCTGATCCGGATGCTCGCCAAGCTGGAGGAGGCCGACACCGGCCGCGTCACGCACAACGGCGGGCTGCGGCTCGGCGTGCTGACCCAGCACGACTCCCTCGACCCCGCCGCCACCGTCCGCCACGAGGTCATCGGCGATCTCGCCGACCACGAGTGGGCGGGCAGCGCCAAGATCAGGGACGTGCTGACCGGCCTGTTCGGCGGGCTCGACCTGCCCGGCTTCCCGCAGGGCCTGGACACCGTCATCGGCCCGCTCTCCGGCGGCGAGCGGCGCCGCATCGCGCTCGCCAAGCTGCTCATCGCCGAGCAGGACCTGATCGTCCTCGACGAGCCGACCAACCACCTCGACGTCGAAGGCATCTCGTGGCTCGCCGAGCACCTGCGCACGCGCCGCTCGGCGCTCGTCTGCGTCACGCACGACCGGTGGTTCCTGGACCAGGTCTGTACGCGCATGTGGGACGTGCAGAAGGGTTCCGTCTTCGAGTACGAGGGCGGCTACTCGGACTACGTCTTCGCCCGCGCCGAGCGTGAGCGCATCGCCGCCACCGAGGAGACCAAGCGGCAAAACCTGATGCGCAAGGAGCTGGCCTGGCTGCGGCGCGGCGCCCCGGCCCGTACCAGCAAGCCGAAGTTCCGCATCGAGGCCGCCAACGAACTCATCGCGGACGTGCCGCCGCCGCGCGACACCAGCGAGCTGATGAAGTTCGCGACGACGCGGCTCGGCAAGACCGTCTTCGACCTGGAGGACGTCTCCGTCCAGGCCGGGCCGAAGCTGCTCCTCAAGCACCTGACCTGGCAGCTCGGCCCCGGCGACCGCGTCGGCCTGGTCGGGGTGAACGGCGCGGGCAAGACGTCGCTGCTGCGTGCCATGGCCGAAGCGGCGCGCAGCGAGGGCGAGGTGCAGCCCGCCGGCGGGAAGATCGTCGTGGGCCGGACGGTGAAGCTGGCCTACCTCTCGCAGGAGGTCGCCGAACTGAAGCCCACCCTGCGGGTGTTGGAGGCCGTGCAGCAGGTGCGCGAGCGCGTCGACCTCGGCAAGGGCCGGGAGATGACCGCCGGGCAGCTCTGCGAGACGTTCGGGTTCAACAAGGAGAAGCAGTGGACGCCGGTCGGTGACCTCTCCGGTGGCGAGCGGCGCAGGCTCCAGCTGCTGCGGCTGCTGATGGACGAGCCGAACGTCCTCTTCCTCGACGAGCCCACCAACGACCTCGACATCGAGACGCTGACGCAGCTGGAGGACGTCCTCGACGGATGGCCGGGCTCCATGGTCGTGATCTCCCACGACCGGTTCTTCGTCGAGCGCACGACGGACAAGGTGTTCGCGCTCCTCGGTGACGCCACGATGCGGATGCTGCCGCGCGGCATCGACGAGTACCTGGAGCGCAGGCAGCGCATGGCGCAGGCCGCCTCCGCCGCGCCCCCGGCGCAGTCCGCGCCCGCGCAGGCCGCCGCCGCCAAGGCCGTCTCCGCCGCCATCGCCCGTGCCGCGAAGAAGGAACTCCAGAAGATCGAGCGGCAGCTGGACAAGGTCTCGGAGAAGGAGACCAAGCTGCACGCCCAAATCGCCGACAACGCCACGGACTTCGAAAAGGTGGCGAAACTGGACGCGGAGCTGCGTGAACTGATCGGTGAGCGCGAGGCGTTGGAGACGCGCTGGATGGAGCTGGCGGAAGACGCGTAAAGCTCCCGTGCAGCTCGCGTAACGGACGCATCACGCCGTCCTCCCTTGGGAACAGGGGCAGGACCGGCCCCGTTCGGCAGGGGCTCAGGGTGATAGAAAGGCTGACCTGAGCACCATTTGGCGTGCCGAAAATCAGTGAAGGGGGAAGCGCTGATGACTCAGCCGCCCAACCAGCCGCCGCCCGGCGGCTTCGGAGCTCCGCAGGATCAGCCACCGGGGCAGCCGCCGATACCGCCGCAGCCGGGGTACGGCTACCCGCAGAGCCCGCCGCCTCCGCAGACCCCGCCGCCCACGGCCGGCAACCCGTACGCGCAGCCGACGCAGCCCGGCCCCTACGGCCAACCGCAGCAGCCGGGCCCCTACGGCCAGCCCCAGCAGCCCGGCCCCTATGGCCAGCCCACGCAGCCCGGCCCCTACGGAAGCCAGCCGCAGTACGGCCACCCGCAGCAGTACTCCCAGCAGCCGCCCACCCAGCCGCAGTTCCCGGCGGGCCCCGGCGGCGGTGACGGCAACGGCAAGGGCAAGCGCAACAAGCTCCTCCTGATCACCGCCGCGGCCGTGGCCGCGCTCCTCGTCGCGGGCGGGGTCACCTTCGCCAGTCGTCGGCGGTGACGACGGACGGCGGGAAGAAGAAGTCCGAGGCGAAGAACAAGGACCCCAAGCCGTCCGTCTCCGCGTCCGCCAACCCGGGCACCGGCGACGGTGACGGCAACGAAGGCAAGGAAGACCTCAACGAAGGCCGCCGGTCCGGCGAGGCGAAGGTCCTCTGGTACAAGGAGGCGCCCAAGGTGCCCGGTTCCGGAGGCGACGCCCCGGGCATGTGGGTCGAGGGCGACACCGTGGTCAAGGCCGCGTACAAGGAGCTGTACGCGTACAACGCGAGCACCGGCAAGATCGAGTGGCCCGCCATCAAGTTCCCGCAGAAGATCTGCGCGACGACCAAGACGGCCACCGATGACGGCAAAATCGTCGTCGCGTTCAAGGACAGCGCCAAGAGCAACGCCAAGTGCAACCAGCTCCAGGTCATCGACCTGAAGAGCGGCGGCAAGGGCTGGGGCAAGCCGGTCAAGGAGGAGGGCCTCTTCGACTTCTCGATGCAGAGCAACCTCGTCCTCGTCGGCGACGTGCTGATGGTCGGCCGCGACCAGTCCGGCACCGCGCTGCGCATGAGCGACGGCAAGAAGCTCTACGTGGCGAAGAAGAAGGACGAGGGCACCTGCTATCCCAGCGGCTTCGCGGGCGGTGAGGGCAGGCTCCTGATGGCGCTCTCCTGCGGCGCGAGCACCCCCACGGAACACGACGAGCTGCAGCAGCTCGACCCGAAGACCGGCAAGGCGCTGTGGACCAAGAAGTTCCCCAAGGGCTGGCGCATCGGCAAGGTCTACGGCACGGGCCCGACGATCGTGTACCTCGCCAACGAGGACAGGAAGCGCTGGAACATCTCGGTCCTGAAGGAGAACAGCGACAAGACCCGCTCCGAGGTCAGCTCCGACGACAACTTCGCCCCCGAGTGCGACACCTCGGTCCTCAGCCGTGAGCTGGGCGGCTGCCTGGGCGTGACGTCCGACGAGAAGTACCTCTACCTGCCGACCGCCGAGAAGAGCGGCGCCAACGCGATCGTCGCGATCAGCCTGGCCACCGGCAAGGAGGCCTGGCGCACCAAGTCGCCGCTGGACGAGAAGATGCTCCCGCTGAAGATCGAGAACGGCGAGCTGATCGGGTACGTCGAGCCGTCGTACGACTCCGGTGGCCGTGTCGTCTCCATCGCCACGTCCGGCTCCCACAAGCCCAGGACTCTGCTGCAGCATCCGAAGGGCACGTCGCAGATCGAGAGCGGCTTCTACTCGAAGGACATCGACTACGTGGACGGGCGCTTCTACCTCTCCACCACCAGCATCACGGGCAGCACCACCGGCCAGGCGAAGCTGATGCTCGCCTACGGCAAGTGACCCCGCCCGCGGCCTCGTCCACCCTCTCGTCCCCCAGCGTCCCCAAGGAATCGACAATCTGATGACCCAGCCGCCCCAGCAGCCGCCGAACGAGCCCCCGCAGGGCGGCTTCGGCGCCCCGCAGGACCCCCCGCCCGGAGGCTTCGGCAAGGCCCCGGACCCGTCCTACGGCTACCCGCAGC
>RBWT01000154.1 GCA_004010275.1 Streptomyces huasconensis | reverse complement strand
CGCCCCCACCAAGGAAGGCCCCTGACATGGCCGTCCAGAGTCTGTCCGAGGGGCGCTCCCCGGCCGTGTCGCGGCTGTTGCGTTCCTCCGCCCTGCACTCCGTCGTCGCCGCCGCGCTCGTCGGCGCGCTCTTCCTCGTCGGGACCGGCGCCGACCCCGTGGCGGCGTACGGCTCCTCATCGGCGGGCCCTCGGGCCGACGGCATCGGGTCCACGCTGACCACCGGCACCAGCATCCTCGGGCTGGCCGTGGCGCTCGGCCTTCCGATGCGGGCGGGGCTGCTGAACCTCGGCGGTGACGGCCAGTTGGTGCTCGGCGGGATCGCCGCCGCGGCCACCGGGCTGTACGTCCCGCTGCCGGCGCCGCTCGCCGTGGCCTCCGCGCTGCTCGCCGGGATGGTGGCGGGCGGGGCCTACGCCGCGCTCGCGCCGTCTGCCAGAACCGGTTCGCCATGCCGCTGCTGGTGAGCAGCCTGCTGCTCGGCTATCCCGCGATGTCGTTCGCCTCCTACCTCGCGCGTTTCCCGCTCAAGGAGGACGGTTCCAGCCTGCCGCAGACCAGGCCGCTGCCGGACGGCGTCGCGCTGCCCGCCTTCGGTTCGTCGACGGTCACCGTAGGGCTCGTGCTCGTCGTACTCGCCGCCGCGGTGTTCGCCTTCGCGGACGCCCGCACCGCCACGGGTTACGAGATCCGCATGACGGGGCTCAACCCGCGCTTCGCCGCGTACGCGGGTGTCGACCGGCCCCGTCTCACGCTGCGACTGATGGGCCTGTCGGGGGCGGTCGCCGGGCTGGTCGGCGCGATCGGGGTGCTCAGCTTCCCGTACCGCTTCATCGACGGCTCGCTGACGGCCGCCGGGCACACCTGGACGGGGCTCACCGCCGCACTGCTCGCCTCGGCCGCGCCGCTCGGGACGGCTGTCGCCGCGCTGTTCTTCGCCGCGCTGGACGTCGGCGGGCTCGCCATGGAGCGGGCCACGGAGGTGCCGCGCGAGCTGACGCAGGTGCTCCAGGCCGTCGTCATCGTCTTCCTGGCGGCGCGGCTGCGGCTCACCTGGCGACGGGCCGCCAAGACCGCACGCGGCAAGGGGGGCCTGTGATGTCCGTCGACTCCGCGCTCTTCCACTCGGCGCTGCTCGCCCTCACCCCGATCCTGCTCGCCGCGCTCGGCGGCGCGGTCTGCGAGCGGGCGGGGGTGTTCAACATCGGCCTCGAAGGCATGATGCTGATCGGCTGCTTCAGCGCGGTCGCGGGCAGCTGGTTTACCGGCAGCGCGTGGCTCGGTGTCCTGTTCGGTGCCCTCGCCTCGGCGGCGTACGCGATGATCCTCGCCGTGGGAACCATCACGCTGCGCGGTGACGCCGTCGTCCTCGGGGTCGCGCTCAACCTCCTCGCGGTCGGCCTGACCGGGTTCCTGCTGCGTACGGTCTTCGGTGTGCAGGGCACCTTCTCCGACCCGGAGTTGGCGGGGCTGGACGGCCTCGGCCTGCCGGGCCTCGACGCCGTCCCCTTCGTCGGGCCGGTGCTTTCCGGCCACTCCCCGCTGGTGTACGTCTCCTGGGCGGCGGTGGCCGTCGCGGCCGTGTTCCTCGCCCGCCATCCGTGGGGGCTGCGGCTGCGCGGCGTCGGGGAGGCGCCGGACGCGGCGGCGACGCTCGGCGTGAGCCCGGCGAAGTACCAGTACGCGGCCGTCCTCGTCAGCGGCCTGCTGTGCGGTCTCGCGGGCGCCCAACTCGCCCTCGGCAACGTCACGTTGTTCTCGGAGAACATGACGGCGGGGCGCGGCTGGATCGCCGTGGTCGCGGTCATGCTCGGCCGGGCGCTGCCGCTCGGCGTGCTGCTCGCCGCGCTGCTCTTCGGTGTCGCGCCGGTCGGCTTCCGGCTCCAGGGCAACGGCCTGCCGCAGCAGGCGACCGACGCCGCCCCCTACGTGGTGACCCTCATCGCCCTCTTCCTGTCCACGGCGCGCCGCAAGCGGCGCAAGCGCCTCACGCCTCCGGTAGGAGCCCCTTCATGACCTCACCCACCGACGCCCTGCCCATCACCCGTGTCCCGCGCACCGGCCTGCCCGCCCAGGCGGTCGTGGTCGGCGACCCGGGCCGACGCCGCCGCCGTCGCCGAGCTGCTGTCCGACGCGAAGGAGGTGTCGTACCACCGCGAGTACCGCACCTTCACCGGCACCTGGCAGGGCACGGAGGTCGTCGTCTCCTCGCACGGCGTCGGCGCGCCCGGCGCGATCCTGCTCTTCCAGGAGCTGGCCGAGGCCGGCGTCCGCACGATGCTGCGGCTCGGCACGGCGGGCGCGATCCGCCCCGGCATCCGCGACGGCGACCTGGTCATCGCGGACGCGGCGGTACGCGTCGACGGCGGTGACCCAGCAGCTGATCCCCGCCGAGTACCCGGCGTTCTCCGCGCCGGAGGCGGTCATCGCCCTGGAGCGCGCGGCGCGGGCGGCCGGCGCGCCCCACCACCGGGGCGTGGTGTGGACGCGGGCGGCGTTCCAGCCGGGCTTCCTGCCGCTGCCCGGCGAGGCGTACGCGGCCGCGGGGATCGCCGCCATCGAGATGGAGCTGTCCGCGCTGTACGTCTTCGCCTCCACGCACGGCCTGACGGCGGGCGGCGCCCTGGTCGTGGACGGCGCGAACGCCGATGAACTCGTCGCGGAGGAGGCGCCGTTCTCGACGAGCGGCTACGACCCGCACCGCGACGTGGTGGCCCAAGGGGTCGACCGGGGCGCCCGGATAGCCTTGGACGCGCTGCGTCTGCTGGCCGCGGCCGAGCACTGAACAGCCGAGCACCGACCAGAAAGAGACGCGACTGATGCACACCACCGACCTGCCGGCCCAGGCCCGCGGCGGCTCCCTCGACCTGCTGGTGCACGGCGGGGACGTGCTGACCGTCGACGCCTCGGGCACGGTCGTCGCGGACGGCGCGGTGGCCGTCCGGGACGGCCGCGTCGTCGAGGTGGGGCCGGCCGGGCGGCTGCGCGCCGCGTACGAAGCCGCCGAGGAGATCGACGCGCGGGGCTGCCTCGTGCTGCCGGGGCTCATCAACACCCACACGCACCTCGCGATGAATCTCATGCGGGGTCATCGCCGACGACGTCACCCTCCAGGGCTTCCTGGCCCGCGTCATCCCGCGCGAGGCAGAGATCCTCTCCCCCGCCACCGTGACGGCCGCCCTCGGCGCCGCGATCGCCGAGTCCGTGCGCGGCGGGGTGACCACCGCGCTCGACATGTACTGGTTCCACGAGGCGGCCGAGGCGGCGGCGCGCGCGGCCGGGTGGCGGCTGCTGACCGGGCCGACGTTCATGGACGTGCCGGGCCCGCCGGATGGCCGCCCCTACGCGGAGCGGGCCGGCTGGGCGGCGGCCGACCTGAAGTCCCGTACGCCCGCGCCCGGCACCCGCCCCGTCGTCTTCGCGCACTCCGCGTACACCCTGGACCCCGCGCAGCTCACGGAGATCACCGCGCTGGCCCGGGAGCACGGCGCCCTGCTGCACCTGCACGCGGCCGAGAACGCGGGCGAGGTGGCGATGGTCGCCGAGCGGCACGGCACGCGCCCGGTGGAGCTGCTCGACTCGCTCGGTGTCCTCGGCCCCGACACGCTGCTCGCGCACGCCGTCGACCTCACGGACGCGGAGATCGCGACGCTGGCCCGTACCGGCACGGCCGTCGCGCACTGCCCGGTGTCCAACCTCAAGCTGGGCTGCGGCATCGCACGCGTGCCCGAGCTGCTCGACGCGGGCGTCACGGTGGGCCTCGGCACGGACGGCGCCGTGAGCTCCAACACACTCGACGTGCTGGGCGCGGTGCGGATGGCCGCGCTGGTGCACAAGGCGGGCGGCGACCCCACGGCGGTCGGCGCCGAGCAGGCCGTCCGCATGGCGACGATCGAGTCGGCGCGGGCGCTCGGCCTCGACGCCCAACTCGGCTCCCTGGAGGCGGGCAAGCGCGCCGACCTCGTCGTGCTCGACCTCGACCGGCCGCACCTGGCGCCCCGGCACGACCCCTGGTCGACGCTGGCGTACGCCGCCACGCCCGGTGACGTGCGGGACACCGTCGTCGACGGGCGGATTCTGATGCGCGGGCGCACCCTGCGTACGCTGGATGAACCGGCTGTCCTGCGCGCCCTGCGGGACGCGGCGACCGACCCCGAAGTGACGAGCACCGCATGACGTACGACGAGCGGACCACCGCCCGCGAGGCCTTCGAGCCCACCCGCGGCTTCACCGGCCGCGCCCGCGCCGCCGACCGGCGACCCGCGCCTGCCGCCGGGCCAGTACGACGCGCGCGACGGCTGCCCGTCCTGTCCGCCGAGGTGACGCCGCACCTGGCCGCCGCCGACTGGACGTTCCGCGTGGACGGATTGGTGGCGGCGCCCCGCACCTGGACCTGGGACGAGGCGCACGCGCTGCCCGGCTCCGAGTACCGCGGCGACATCCACTGCGTGACCAGCTGGTCCAAGTTCGGTGTGCGGTTCGGCGGGGTGGGCCTGGACACGTTCCTGGCCGCCGCCCGGCCGCTGCCGACGGCCACGCACGTCGTCGCGTACTCCCACACCGGCTACACCACCAGCCTGCCGCTCGCGGACGTGACGGGCGGCAAGGCGTGGATCGTCTGGGAGTACGGGGACGCGCCGCTGCCCGCGGAGCACGGCGGCCCGGCCCGGCTGATCGTCCCCCACCTCTACTTCTGGAAGAGCGCCAAGTGGATCGCGGGGCTGCGGCTCCTCGACCGGGACGAGCCGGGCTTCTGGGAGCAGAACGGCTACCACCACCGGGGCGACCCGTGGGCCGAGGAGCGTTACGCAGGTGACTGAGACCCCGTACCACCAGGGCGCTTTCGTGCCGCCGACGCGGTTCGCCGTGCCCGGCCGGATCGCCGTGAGCAACCGCGCCGCCGCCCTGTGGCAGCGGGCGCTGATCACGGAGATCCGGCGGGAGACGGCGGCCGTGTCGACGTTCCGGCTGAAGGTCCCCGACTGGCAGGGGCACCTGCCGGGCCAGCACCTGATGCTGCGGCTCACGGCGGCGGACGGCTATGTCGCCCAGCGGCACTACTCCATCGCCTCCGCGCCCGACGAGAGCGGCGAGATCGAACTGACCCTCGACCATGTGCCGGGCGGCGAGGTCTCCGGGCATCTGCACACCGTGGCCCAGGTCGGCGACACCGTCGAGGTGCGCGGGCCGCTGTCCGGCTTCTTCGCGTGGCCGGGCGACCGTCCCGCGCTGCTGCTCGGGGCCGGTTCGGGCGTGGTGCCGCTGATGTCGATGATCCGCCACCACCGCCTCGCGGGTCTCACCGTGCCGCTGCGGCTGGTCGTCTCGGCGCGCACGCCCGAGGAGCTGATCTACGCCGACGAGTACGGGGACGAGACCAGCGTCGTGCTGACCCGCACCGAAGGCCGGCTGAACGCGGGGCACCTGGCGCCCCTCCTCGGTGCCGAGGCGCGGCCCGACGGCGGCTGGGAGGCGTACATCTGCGGCTCCAACGGGTTCGCGGAGCACGCCTCGCGGCTGCTGGTGGAGGGCGGCCAGCCGGTGGACCGGATTCGGATCGAACGCTTCGGCTGAGGCCGCGCCGGGCAGCCGACATAATCAGCACACACATCCGATGTCTGCTGATTCTCCGATCCCTGAGGCGAGGTCCCCATGGCTGTCACCGACGAGGCCATCGAGAAGATCAAGGGCATGATCGTCTCGGGTGCGCTGCGCCCCGGCGACCGGCTCCCCAAGGAGAGCGAACTCGCCGCCGACCTCGGCCTTTCCCGCAACTCCCTGCGCGAGGCGGTCCGCGCGCTCTCGCTGATCCGCATCCTCGACGTGCGCCAGGGCGACGGCACGTACGTCACGAGCCTGGACCCCCAACTCCTCCTGGAGGCGCTGAGCTTCGTCGTCGACTTCCACCGCGACGACACGGTCCTGGAGTTCCTCGCCGTACGCCGCATCCTGGAACCGGCGGCCACCGCGATGGCCTGCGCCCACATCGGCGAGGCGGAACTGGACGCGCTGGCGCGGCAGTTGGACGAGCTGGGGGATGCCCCGTCCGTGGAGGAGCTGGTCGCCTGCGACCTGGAGTTCCACCGCGGCATCGTCCAGGCCTCGGGGAACTCCGTCCTGTGCTCCCTGCTGGACGGCCTCTCCGGGCCCACCACCCGGGCCCGCGTCTGGCGCGGCCTGACCCAGGAGGACGCGGTCAGCCGCACGCTGCACGAGCACCGCGCGATCCTCACGGCGCTGCGCGACCGCGACGCGGAGGCGGCCAGGTCGTGGGCGACGGTGCACGTCGCGAGCGTGGAGCAGTGGCTCCGCGCCACGCTGTGACGGCGGCCCGGGCCCGGGCGAACACCCCGGTCCCCGCTGTTTCCCGCCGCCCGAGGTGGGCAGTGATCACGCATTCCCCCGAGCGAGGGGGCTGCTGGGGGCCCCTTCCGACGCCGTAAGGTTGGGGCGTACGCAAGGGAACATCGGAAGGAGGCCTGGGTGATCGAGCTCGAGGGGGTTCCCGAGCTGGTCGACCCGGTCATGGTGGCCGCGTTCGAGGGCTGGAACGACGCCGGCGACGCCGCCTCCGCCGCGGTCGCACACCTCGACAAGGAGTGGAAGGGCGAAGTGTTCGCGGCGCTGGACGCCGAGGACTACTACGACTTCCAGGTCAACCGCCCGACGGTCTGGCTCGACGACGGGGTCCGCAAGATCACGTGGCCGACGACCCGGCTCTCGGTGGTCCGCGTCGGCGGCGACAAGCCCCGCGACCTCGTCCTGGTCCGCGGGATCGAACCGTCCATGCGCTGGCGGTCGTTCTGCAACGAGATCCTCGGCTTCGCGCACGAGCTGGGCGTCGAGCTGGTGGTGATCATGGGTGCGCTGCTCGGCGACACCCCGCACACCCGCCCGGTCCCGGTCAGCGGCGTGACGTCCGATGCGGACCTGGCGCGCACCATGGACCTGGAGGAGACGAAGTACGAGGGCCCGACGGGCATCGTCGGCATCCTCCAGGAGGCGTGCACGCACGCGGGCGTCCCGGCGGTCAGCCTCTGGGCGGCCGTCCCGCACTACGTCTCGCAGCCGCCGAACCCGAAGGCCACGCTCGCGCTCCTCAACCGGCTGGAAGACCTGATCGGCCTGCGCATCCCGCTGGGCGAGCTGGCCGAGGACGCGCGTGCCTGGCAGCTCGGCGTGGACCAGCTGGCCGCCGAGGACAGCGAGGTCGCCGAGTACGTCCAGTCGCTGGAGGAGGCCCGGGACACCGCCGAGCTGCCGGAGGCCTCGGGCGAGGCCATCGCCCGGGAGTTCGAGCGCTATCTGCGGCGCCGTGACGGCGGTGGTGGCGGTGACGGCGGCGGGCCCTTCTCGCGCGACACCCCGGGCGACCGCACCCGCCCGCCGAAGCCCAAGCCCACCCAGCGACCCGGCCAGGGCGAGAGCGAAGGCGACGGCAAGGACACCGGTCCTGGGACACCCGAATCCTCGGAGGACTGAGTGCCGGCCAGGTGACGCGGACGACGCGGGGCGGAGGGAAGTCCTCGCCCCGCGTCACCTGCTCCCGCGCGGTCGCCGCACGGCTCCTATGCGCAACGGAACCCGGCCGCGGCCCAGTCCGCGTGGTCCCCGCTCTTGGAGCCGTTGGTGTCCTTCACCTTGAGTTCCACGTGCCGGGCGCCGCGCACGTCGACGTCGACCGGCACGGTCGCCGAGGCCCCCGTCACCTTCGGCGAGGTCCACAGCACCTTGCCGTCGGCCTCGACGGAGAAGGCCACCTCCCCGTAGCCGTTGATCTCGTCGTCGATGCCGACGTCGGCGGTGAACCGCGTGCAGCGCCCGCCCGGGTAGACCTCGATGACGGAGTCCGCGTGCACGCCGATCCCCTTCTCGTAGGTCTTCCCCGCGAGGGTCAGCGTCCGGCCGTCCGCGGCGCCCGACTCGCCGTTGCTGCGGTCGCGTTCGGCCGGTCCGTAGCCGTTGGTGGATGTCAGCCACACCATGTCGCTCGCCCAGGTGTCCTTGCCGGGCGCCTCGGGCATCACGCCGAGCGCGAACCGCTGGACGGCGGTGCGCTCCTGGCCTGCCGAGCGGTGACGGACCCGCGCGGTCAGCGGCTGCTCGCCCGGCTTCGCGTCCTTCCCCGGGGTGAGGGCCACCTCGACGCGGCGCGTAGTGCCCGCCGGGATCGTGCCGGCCGTCGCGGCGACGGCGGTCCAGCCCTCGGGCGCGTCGAGCGTGACCTCGTCGTCCGTTCTTCGTGCCCGCCGTGACGTCGACGGCGACCTTGCCCGGCGCGCCCGCGCCCAGCTCCTGGCCCGCGGGCACGGCGACGGTGGCGGCAGCCCCGGGCACGCGCCGCCGACGCGCTGGTGTCGTCGAGGGTCAGTTCGAAGGCGCGGTCGGTGCGCAGGGGAGCCGTCTTGACGCGCACCACACCGCCCCGGTCGTCCCGGTCGTAGAACCAGCCCCGCGCCGCCTTCTCGTACGCGGCCTTCGACGTGAGCCGCGGCAGCCCGCGGCCGTCCAGCTCCACGCGGCTCGGGGCGTCCCCGGTGTGCAGCGTGAACGCGTAGGGCCGGGCGCTCTGCTTCCCGTCGAAGCGTCCCTTGCTCGCGCCGATCCGTACGCTCACATCCCCCCGCGCCGGAGCGCCGCGCCCGCACGTCGGCGCGCTGGGTGGCGTAGGCGCCGTCGCGGTGCCGCCGGGTCACGCCGTCGTCCTCGTACAGCTCGAAGGAGGACTTCCCTTGCGGGTAGATGTCCCAGGCGAGCGGTGAGTCCGGCTTCCGGTCCTCGTAGGAGCGGATGCCGCCCGGCCACATCGGCACGCTCGCGCCGCCCCTGACGAACAGCGGCAGGGTGTCGAGGGGCGCGCTGTAGCCGTCGATCGTCGTCGGCCCCTGGTAGGTGCGGCCGCTCCAGTAGTCGGTCCAGGTGCCCTTGGGAAGGTAGATGCCGTCGCGCGTGGTGGTGTCCTGGTACACGGGCGCGACGAGGAAGTCCTTACCGGTCAGGAACTCGTACTTGGCGGCGTCGGTGGCCGCCTTCGGGTCGTCGGGGTACTCCAGGGCCAGCGGCCGCACGGCGCCCACGCCGGTCTCCGTCGCCTCATGGGCGTACGAGTACAGGTAGGGCAGCAGTGACTCGTGCAGCTTGAGGTACTTGCGGTTGATGGAGGTGTAGGGCTCGCCGTACCGGAAGGGCTGCTTGTCGCTGGCGGCCCAGCCGTCCATCGTCATCGTGACCGGCAGGAACATCTTCCACTGGAGATCGCGTACGTACGTTTTGGGGCTGCCGCCGAAGATGCCGTCGACGTCGCCGGTCGTGTAGGCGAGGCCGGACATGGTGGACCCCGCGTACGTGGGGATCTGCCAGCGGATGTACTCCCAGCTGCCGCTCTGGTCGCCGGACCACTGGACCCCGCAGCGCTGCGCGCCCGACCAGCTCTCGGGGGCCCAGGTGAAGCCGCGGGCGTCGCTGTTGTCCTCGATGCCCCGGTACGCGTCCTTGCAGCCGTCCAGCGCCTTCTTGTAGCCGTCGCCGACCCAGGCGACATCCAGCTTGGCGACGCGCTGGCCCGCCTTCACCTGCTCGGCGATCTTGTCGAGGCCGTCCTCGGTCCACAGGCCCATCTTCATCTTGCGTTCGGCGAGGCCCTTGGAGGTCTCGGCGAGGTTCTCGTAGCCGCAGCCGTAGCCGTCGTTGACGAGCATCCAGCCGTTCGGCATGTCGTGCTCGACGTAGCCGTCGGCGACCTTCAGAGCGTCCAGGGTGCGCCGCTCGCCGCGGTTGGCGTTGTGGAGGTAGCAGTCGGCGTCGCCGATCTCCAGGCCGTAGACGGGCGGCAGGAAGGGTCTGCCGGTGAGCTTCGTGTACTGCCCGATGACGTCCTTGGCCGCGTCGCTGCCGCGTCCGGCGAAGTAGTAGGCGTCGAAGCGCTGTTCCTTCGCGGTGGCGGTCACCGGCTCGGCGAAGTCGTACGTGTTGGGGGCGTAGGTGCTGCGGAAGACGCCGTAGCCGGCCGAGGAGAGGTAGAAGGGCACGGAGTTGGGGTGGCCGCCGTCGTTCCAGTTGTAGTCGACGGCGACCTCGACCTTCTTGCCGCGGTGCGAGGTGTTGCCGCGGCCGTTCTGCATGCCGGCGCCGTAGAACTGCTCGTCGGCGCCGCGCGCGAGGCTCTGCGTGGTGGTGTCCTTCGTCCAGGACAGGCCCTTGGTCTCGGCCCACAGGCGGGTGCCGTCGGCGCGGTACAGGGCGAAGCGCAGCGGTGACTTGTAGGCGCGCAGTGTCACCTTGGAGGTGCTGAACTCGTAACGGTCGCTCTTCTCGCGCCACTTGGTGCGCTGGGCCCGGCCCTGCGGCAGGACGATGTCCTTGCCGGTCGGGTCGGTGAACGTGCCGTCGGGGGCCAGTTCGAGGCGGAAGGTCTCCGGGGAGACGAAGGTGACGCGGGCCACGGCCTTGCCCGCGCTCAGGCGGTAGACGCCGTCCGCGTGGTCGAAGCCGGTGAACGTCCCGACGGTGGTGGCGGGGTCGTCGGCGGCCTGCGCCGGGGCGTCGCCGCCGGGCACCGCGAACGCCGCGAGGAGGCCCAGCAGGGCGGCGGCGACCGCCGTTCTGAAGCGCGTGGGAGGTCTCATGGCGGAGGTCTCGCGCGTCGACCCCCGCCGAGGCCATGGACTTTGCTGGGCCGCTCCTGGATTTGTGGAGCGGCCCATTCAGGGGGCGGGCGGGAAGGCGGGGGTTACAGCGCCGCGCCGAGCAGCGCGTCCACCGCCCGTGACACGACGCCGGGCGCCCCCTCGTCCGTACCGCCCTCGGCGGCCTGGCGGGCGGCCCAGCGGTCGACGGCGGCGAGCGCCGACGGTGCGTCCAGGTCGTTCGCGAGGGCCTCGCGGAGTTCCTCGACGAGCGCCTCGGCGGGCGGCCCGTCGGGGCGCGAGACGGCGGCGCGCCAGCGGCCGAGCCGCTCGACGGCCTCCGTGAGGACGGAGTCGGTCCACTCCCAGTCCGCGCGGTAGTGGTGCGAGAGCAGGGCGAGGCGGATCGCCGCCGGGTCGACGCCGTCGCGCCGCAGCTTCGACACGAAGACGAGGTTGCCCTTGGACTTCGACATCTTCGCGCCGTCCAGGGCGACCATGCCGGCGTGGACGTACGCCTTGGCGAAGGGGTACTCGCCGGTCAGCGCCTGGGCGTGCGAGGCGCCCATCTCGTGGTGCGGGAAGGCGAGGTCGGAGCCGCCGCCCTGCACGTCGAAGCCCATCCCCAGGTGCTCCAGGGCGATGGCCACGCACTCGATGTGCCAGCCGGGGCGACCGCGGCCCAGGGAGCCGCCGTCCCAGCTCGGCTCGCCCTCGCGGGCCGCCATCCAGAGCATCGGGTCGAGGGGGTTCTTCTTGCCGGGGCGCTCGGGGTCGCCGCCGCGCTCGGCGGAGAGCAGCTTCATGGCGGCGGCGTCGAGCCCGGACACCTCCCCGAAGTGGGTGTCGGACTCGACGGAGAAGTAGGTGTCGCCCTCCAGCTCGTAGGCGGCGCCCATGTCGCGGAGGCGTTCGACGAGCGGCACGATGCCGGGTATCGCCTCGACGGCCCCGATGTAGTGCTGCGGCGGCAGGAGCCGCAGCGCGGTCATGTCCTCACGGAACAGAGCGGTCTCGCCCTCGGCGAGAGCGACCCAGTCCTTGCCGTCGCGGGTGGCGCGTTCCAGGAGCGGGTCGTCCACGTCGGTCACGTTCTGGACGTAGTGAACCTGCCGCTTGGTGTCGAGCCACACGCGCTGCACGAGGTCGAACGCGTTGTAGGTCGCCGCGTGACCCATGTGGGTCGCGTCGTACGGAGTGATGCCGCAGACGTAGAGACGGGCGACGGGACCGGGGTCGACGGTGACGAGCTCACCGGTCGCGGTGTCGTGGATTCGGAGGTCGCGGCCCTTGCCGGGAAGGGCGGGGACCTCAGAAGCGGGCCAGGCATGCATGACCTGAGCCTAACCGGACGGAGCGTCCGTATACGAGTGGGGATCAACGATCGGTGGCCGGACGGGCCCTCTTGCGGTCGCGGCCGGTCTGTGCGGGGGGCCTGAAGCGGCCGCCGGCCTCTGGGCGGCCTGCCGACCGCCATGTCACCTCCGCTACCTCTCGCTGCGGCTGCTAGACCGGTGGCCAGGGGATCGCGGGCCACTCCCCCGACGGTTCGGGATGG
The DNA here is from genome assembly GCA_004010275.1 of Streptomyces huasconensis. GTDB lineage: Bacteria > Actinomycetota > Actinomycetes > Streptomycetales > Streptomycetaceae > Streptomyces > Streptomyces huasconensis. Next base: position 7,006 of record RBWT01000154.1, on the reverse strand, counting down.
CGGCCGGATTCCAGCAGCGAGTCCACCCGCGCGCGCAGCGCCTCGGTCTCGGCCGCGCGTGATGAGCCCGGCGAGCCGCTCGGCGAGGGCGGCACCCTCCTTGAGGGCGTCCCGCAGGGCCTGGAGGACCTCGACGGCCTCCTCGGTCAGCGGCTCCCCCGCCCAGCCCCACAGCAGCGTGCGCAGCTTGTCCTCGGCGTGGAAGGTGACGCCGTGGTCGATGCCGTAGAGACGCCCGTCGGCGGCGAGCAGGTGGCCGCCCTTGCGGTCGCCGTTGTTGATCACGGCGTCGAGCACCGCGAGCCGCCGCAGCCGGGGGTCGTCCGCGTGCACCAGCAGCGCGGTGCGGTCCTCGTCGATCTGGGCGCGCCCGACCGCCTTCCAGCCCTCTCCCGGCTCGTCGGCGTCGACCAGGGCGAGCAGCGCCTCGTCGCCCGAGGGCTCTATCCACAGCTGGCACATGCCCTGGCCGTAGGGCCCGTCCCGCAGCACGGTCGGCGGCACGAGGTCCCAGCCGGTGGCCCGCGACACCTCGTACGCGGCGACCTCGCGCTGGGCGAGCGTGCCGTCGGGGAAGTCCCACAGGGGGCGCTCCCCGGCGACCGGTTTGTAGACGCAGGCCGCTTCCGCGCCCTCGTGGGCGACCGTGCAGTGGAGCACCGCGTTCGAGGCCTCGCGGATCTGCCCGCGCACGGTCAGCTCCCCGTGCGTGAGGAGCGTGACGGGGTCGGTGGTCACACTCCCCGCCGGTATCCGTTCTGGCGCGGGCATACGTGTCCTTCCGGGTCGAGCGGGAGGCTGCACAGCGGGCACGGCGGGCGGCCGGCGTTCACGACGTCGAGGGCCCGCTTGGCGAAGGCGCGGGCCTGGGCGCCGGTGAGCCGGACGCGGAGCATCGGCGGGCCGTTCTCGTCGTCCTGGAGGAGCTTCTCCTCGGCTTCGGCGAGGTCGTCCTCGGAGTCGGCGTCCAGCTCGACGAGGGCCTGTGCCTCGACGATCATCCGCTCCTCCTCGCCGTCCCAGGCGACCGCCATCGTGCCGACGCGGAACTCCTCCTCCACGGGGGCGTCCAGCGGCGCGCTGTCGGTGATCTCGGCGGGCGCGACGGCCGGCACGGCGGCGCTGCCCCCGCTGCGGCGCACCACCTCGTCCAGCAGCTCCTCCATACGCTCGGCGAGGGCGGCCACCTGGGTCTTCTCCAGGGCGACGCTGGTCACCCTGACGCCCGCCGAGGCCTGGAGGAAGAACGTACGCCGTCCTGGCAGCCCGACCGTTCCCGCGACGAAACGCTCCGGAGGGTCGTAGAGGAACACCTGACGGGACACGTCCTGTCTCCATTGGATCGACTGCGAGGGGGTGGACCGACTGCGAGGGGGCTGCTGCTTCAACCGCTCACCCTACTGCGGGCGACGATCACGGTGCGCCCGCACCACCCCCCACCGTCGCGTCGTCGCCCGGCGGCTCCTCCCGAGGCACCAGGGAGGCGAAGTCACCGGTGTCCCCGAGGCGTACGAGGAAGGGGCGCAGCCGGGTGTAGCGGATGACGGTGACGGAGCAGGGCTCCACGGAGATGCGCTGGAACAGGTCGAGGTGGAGCCCGAGGGCTTCCGCGACGAGGGACTTGATGATGTCCCCGTGCGAGCACATCAGGTAGACGGCGTCCTCGCCGTGCTCGCGCTCCACGCGCGCGTTCCACTCGCGTACCGCCTCGGCGGCGCGCGTCTGCATGGCCCGCATGGACTCGCCGCCGGGGAAGGCGGCCGCGGACGGGTGCCGCTGGACGACCTCCATCAGCGGTTCGTCGGCCAGCTCGGCGAGCTTGCGGCCCGACCAGTCGCCGTAGTCGCACTCGCCGATGCGGTCCTCGGTGTGCGCCCGGGAGCCCCGGGCGGGCGGCGAGCAGCGGCGCGACGGTCTCCCGGCAGCGCTGCAAGGGGCTCGTGACGACTTCGGCGAGGGGGACGCCGGCCAGCCGGGCGGGCAGCGCGGCGGCCTGCTCGGCGCCGCGCTCGTCGAGGGCCACGCCGGGGGTCCACCCGGCGAGGAGTCCCGCGGTGTTGGCGGTGGAGCGTCCGTGCCGGACGAGGATCAGCGTGGGCATGCGGACCAGCCTAAGCGGCCGAGGAGTGATACCTCCGGGATGGCCGGGAACTATGTGCGATGTGATTGTCGACTGTGCCATTTACCGCGAGGGCCGCCGCAGCGAGGGCCCTCATGACTTCTCCGACGCCTTGGACGAGGCGCGGGCCGCGGGCGAGGCGTTCGTCTGGATCGGCCTGCACGAACCGACCGAGAGCGAGTTCGACAAGGTCAGCGAGGAGTTCGGGCTCCACCCGCTGGCCGTGGAGGACGCCCTCAAGGCCCACCAGCGGCCCAAGCTGGAGGTGTACGACGACTCGCTGTTCATGGTCCTCAAGCCGGTGGTGTATGAGCCGGACACCGACAACGTCTCCTCCGGCGAGGTCATGATCTTCATGGGCGACTCGTTCGTGGTGACCGTCCGGCACGGCGAGGGGGCCCCGCTCGGTGCCGTGCGCGACCGCCTGGAGGCCGACCCGGACGTCCTGAAGCACGGGCCGACGGCGGTCCTGTACTCGATCGCCGACGCCTCCGTGGACCACTATCTGGAGGTCGCCGACGAGTTGCAGGAGGACCTGGAGGTCCTGGAGACGGAGGTCTTCTCACCGGACGGCGGCGGTTCGCGCCACACGGCGTCCAGGATCTACAACTTCAAGCGGCAGATCCTGGAGTTCCGCCGGGCCACCGGGCCGCTCTCCCTGCCCCTGGCGCGCCTCTCCGGAGCGGGCCCCTACGGGCCTCCGGTGCCTTTCGCCGACGAGACGGCGCAGCCCTTCTTCCGCGACGTCAACGACCACCTGACGCGCGTGAACGAGTCCGTGGAGGGCCTTGACCGGCTGGTCTCGGACATCCTGTCCGCGCACCTGGCGCAGATGAGCGTGCGGCAGAACGACGACATGCGGAAGATCTCGGCGTGGGCGGCCATGGCCGCCGTCCCGACGATGATCGCGGGGATCTACGGCATGAACTTCGAACACATGCCGGAGCTGCACTGGACGTGGACGTACCCCGCCGTGATCGTCGTGATGGTCGTCCTCGAAGTGCTCCTGTACCGCACGTTCAAGCACCGCGGCTGGCTGTAGCAGGCCGTCCGTCTCCGTGCCGGAGGCGGCTCAGGCGAACTCGGGGGCGGGGCTCGCGGAACCGCCCAGGGCGTCGCGCCGCTCGGGCGGCTTCAGGGTGACCATCCGCCGCCAGCCGCCGAGCCGCTCGTACGCGTACACGGCGTGGATGCCCGTGGCGAGCACCTTCCGCTTCGTGGGCGGCCAGCGCAGAATGCGCCCCATGTGGTCCAGTACGGCGAGGCTGACGTCGCGGTGGACGCGGATCTCGGTCAGCGCGCACTCGCGCAGGATGCGCTGGATGGCGTGGCCGTGCCCGGCGGCCGCGAGGCGCAGCAGCTCCTCGTGGCAGTACGCGAGGTGGTTGCCCTCGTCGTTCGCGATCATCCGGACCGCGCGGCCGATGTCCGGGTGGTCGGCGAAGCAGGTGAGCAGCAGCCGCATCTGCTCGGCGGCGCGCTGCTGGGTGACCCGGCTGTGCGCGAGGTGGACGAGGATGTCCCGGACGGTCAGTTCCCGCTCGGCCTTCAGCCGCTCGTGGGCGAGGCCGATGCCGTGCCTCTCCAGCAGCATCGTGTAGTCCGTCTCGTGCGGTACGTCGACGGGCCGCAGGCCGCGCTTCTTCAGCAGGGCGTGGAAGATCCGGCCGTGCTTGTCCTCGTCGGCGCCGTGCCGGGTGATCTTGGGTACGAGGGCGCGCTCGCCGGCGGGGACGAGCGCGGCGATGCGGGCGTTCTCCCAGCCGCCTTGCGCCTCGCTGCTGGCAGCGATGGAGCAGAACAGCCGGAACGACTCGTCGTTGCCGAGGATCTCCTCGAAGACCCTCCTGGCCGAAAGCATCACTGGCACCTCCATGCCCCTGCGCGCGGACCGCGGGGCCCGCCGCCTCGGCCGCCTCCGCAGAGAAGCAGTCAAGTGCGAGGTGCGCCACCGGGCAACAGGGGTGCGGGCCGGTTCGGCCGGAAGGGGGACGCCGACGGCCGGGCCCGAGGCCGTAACCGGGGGGCGCGTGCCGCGTTGTTCCCCGTGACGGCCGTGGCGGGGAAGACCCCCGAGCCCCACCACGGCCGCAGAAATCCCGCTCTTCCCGTTAGGCCAGTCCGGCGCGTTCCAGCGCCTCCGTGGCCGGCCCGCAGCGCGGCGATGCGCTCCTCCAGCGTGAAGCCCGCGGGCGACAGCGTGAGCGTGGTGACACCGGCCGCCGCGTAGGCCTGCATCCGGTCGGCGATCCGCTCCACGGAGCCGAGCAGCGCGGTCGAGTCGATCAGCTGCCGCGGGATGGCGGCGGCCGCGCCGTCCTTGTCGCCCGCCAGGTACTTGTCCTGGATCTCGGCGGCCTCCTTCTCGTATCCCATGCGCCGCGCGAGCTGGTTGTAGAAGTTCTGCTTGGGGCTGCCCATGCCGCCGACGTACAGCGCCGTGTAGGGCCGGAACATGTCCGCGAGGGCGTCGATCCGGTCGTCCCCGCCGACCGCGATCGGCAGCGTCGGGACGACGTCGAAACCGTCCATGGTCTTGCCGGCCTTCTCGCGCCCGGCGCGCAGGTGGCGCAGCGTGGTCTCCTCCAGGTGCTCGGCGGCCGGGAAGATCAGCAGGGCGCCGTCGGCGATCTCGCCGGTCTGCTCCAGGTTCTTCGGGCCGATCGCGGCGATGTACAGCGGGATGTGCTCGCGCTGGGGGTGGACGGTCAGCTTGATGGGCTTGCCGGGGCCGCCGGGCAGCGGCAGCGTCCAGTGCTCGCCGTCGTGGGTGAGGCGTTCGCGGCTCATCGCCTTGCGGACGATCTCGACGTACTCGCGCGTGCGGGCCAGCGGCTTGTCGAACTTCACGCCGTACCAGCCCTCGGAGACCTGCGGGCCCGAGACCCCGAGGCCGAGGCGGAACCGGCCGCCGGAGAGCGAGTCGAGGGTGGCGGCCGTCATCGCGGTCATCGCGGGCTGCCGGGCCGGGATCTGGAAGATCGCCGAGCCGATGTCGATGCGTTCGGTCTGCGCGGCCACCCAGGTGAGCACCGTCGCGGCGTCCGAGCCGTAGGCCTCCGCGGCCCAGCAGACCGCGTAGCCGAGCCGGTCGGCCTCCTTGGCGACCGCGAGGTTGTCCGCGTCGATCCCGGCGCCCCAGTAGCCGAGGTTGATCCCGAGCTGCATGGCCGATCCCCTAACCGCTGTACTCATGAGTAACGTCCTTGTGCGGGCGACTGTAACGCGCGGGCGGCTGATCCGTCAGGGGCTGGCCGGCTCCCCGCACGGGTGGCCGAGTTCTCCACACCCGCCGGTTTGTCCACAGGCTCGCCCGTCGCCCGGGCGTGGCCAGTAATCTCAGCGCCCATGGAGCAGAGGCATCTCGGCCGGACCGGCCTGCGCGTGTCCCGCATCGGACTCGGCACCCTCACGTGGGGCCATACCGAGGAGAGCGACGCCGCCGAGCTGTTGAAGGTGTTCTGGGAGGCGGGCGGCACCCTCGTCGACACGGCGGATGTGTACGGCGACGGCGGGTCCGAGTATCTGCTCGGCCGCCTGATCGAGCGGCTCGTCTCCCGGCGCGACCTGGTCATCGCCACCAAGGCGGGCAGCGTGCCCGACCCCGAGCGGCGCTTCGACGGCTCGCGGGGCCATCTGCTCTCCGCGCTCGACGCCTCCCTCGCCCGGCTCGGCACGGATTACGTGGACTTGTGGCAGGTGCACGCCTTCGATCCCCGGACCCCGCTGGACGAGACGCTGCAAGCCCTGGACATCGCGGTCAGCAGCGGGCGGGCGCGCTATGCGGGAGTCTCCAACTTCTGCGGCTGGCAGCTCGCCAAGGCCGCGACGTGGCAGCTCGCGGTGCCGGGCGCCCGCACCCGTATCGCCAGTACGCAGATGGAGTACTCCCTGCTCCAGCGCGGCGTCGAGCGCGAGGTGCTGCCCGCCGCGATCGACCTGGGGGTGGGCCTGCTGCCCTCCTCGCCGCTCGGCCGGGGGGTGCTCACCGGGAAGTACCGCCACGCGACGCCCGCCGACTCGCGCGGCGGCTCCGACCACATGGCGCCCTTCGTCGCGCCGTATCTGGACGACGCGGCGGGGCACATCGTCGACGCGGTCGCGACGGTGCCGCCGACGGGCTCGCGGCGACCCCGCTCCAGGTCGCCCTGGCCTGGGTGCGGGACCGCCCGGGAGTGACCGCCCCGATCGTCGGCGCGCGCACCGCGCAGCAGCTCACGGCCGCGTTGTCAGTGGAGACCCTTAGTCTTCCTGACGAGATCTGCCAGGCGCTCGACGATGTGTCGGCGCCCGTGCACCGCTATCCCGATCACGACTGGAGCACGCTGTGAGTACGGAACCCGCCGCCGCGGAGGACCCCGGGACCGCTGCCGCGGAGGGAGCGGAGACACCCGGCGCGGAGGAGACCGCACCGCCGGTTTCCGGCACCGAGACCGTGTCGGAGCCGGAGCGGGCCTCTGCGGCTCCGTCGGACCTGGACCCGGAGGCGGAGGCGGAGCTGGACCCGTCGGCCGAGCCGGTCGGAGAGGCCGCCGCGGACGAGGGCGTGGAGGACTCGGAAGGGCCGCAGGACTCTGAGGGGTCGCAGGACTCGGAAGGGTCGGAGGAGGCCGGGGGTGGGGCCGGTGACGGCGCGGCCGGGAGCGGTGAGGCACCCGCGCTGTCCGAGGCCGAGGCGGAGATCGCCGCGCAGCGGGAGCTGCGGGAGCGGATCGAGCAGCGCAGGCGTCCAAGGAAGGACCCATCGAGGCCGGGACGAAGCTGAGCGGGACCGCCGCCGACCTGCTGGCCGCCGTGCGCGCCGTGGAGAGCGGCGAGAAGCCCGTCGCCAGCGCCTTCCGGGAGCCTGAGCCCGCGCGGCGCAGGCCCGCCCCGGCGCCCGTACAG
>RBWT01000153.1 GCA_004010275.1 Streptomyces huasconensis | reverse complement strand
GTACGGCGTCATCGAACTCCCCCCGGTTTCCGCGAGGTTCGCCTCAGAGGCCTTGGGCCGGGTATCGGTGGCCGGCTTCGCCGGCTTCTCCCGTTCTCCCTGCGGCTCAGCCCCGCCCTCCTCCCGCTCTCCCGCCGGCGCCGCACCGCCGCCGGCGCCGAACACCCGGCCCCCGCCAACGTCACCGTCCCCTCCACCTCCGCAACGTTCAGCTTCAAAGGGTTCACCGAGACCCTGAGCTCCAGCGCCGCCGCAACCGCCGTACGCGACGTCGTACGCGTCCGCGACAGGTCGAGCCGCACCTCCCCGACCCCGGGAACCTTGACCTCCGCCGTCTGCCCGACGGTCAACGCGACCTTCTTGCCGAGCACGGTCACCCCGCCCAGCAGATTCGCCTCGGCGACAGGCCGCTTGCCCGCCTCGCAGACGGCCTTCGAGGTGACCTGCTCGACCTCGATGAGGGAGAGCAACGGCAGCCCCGGCACGTGCACCTTGGCCCGCGCGAGGTTGCTGTGCCCCTCCGCCCGGCCGCCCCGCACGGTCGCCTTGGCCGTGGCCACGTCCGCGCGCAGGACGCTGAACGGCTTTCCGCCGTCGACCGCGTCGAGCCGTGCGGTGAGCGCGGTCTTCTCCGCGCTGCCGGGGGCCCGCACCTCGTTGAGGGCGACCTTGAGCGGGACGTTCACGGTCTTGTTGAGCAGGGAGACGTCGAGCCCGGTCCGCAGCACGACGGCGTCGGCGCTGCCACCGCGGCCCTGGTCACCGCCGGTGGCCTGCGCGGGCCCGGCACCGGCGAGCGCCGCGGGACCGGCCGCGAGGGCGGTGGCGGTGGCCACGACGGCGAGGCGGCGTGCGGGCATGCGGAAGGTGTTGCTGTTCAAGGTGGTGGAACCCCCACAGGAGAGACGGGCCGTCGGCGGGCGCACGCACATAGGGACATCACGACATGGGGACATCACGACGTAGGGACAGCACGTGCGCGCCGAGGGCGTCGTCCTTCATCGACGAAGGGCGACGCGGGAATCTTTACGCACTGAGAGTGAACGGGCGGCAACCTGACGTGAGTTCACCCCAAAGGGTGGTTTCCGGCCTTGCTTTCGAATCCCCCGGCACGCACGTTCCCTCGGACCACTCAAACACCACGTGTTCCCGCCCCACCGACCACTCCCACCCCTGGCCCGGCCGAAACCGCCGGAGCCAAACGACCGGGACAGCCCTCACGTAACGCCCGGTCAACCCGCCGCTACGCCACGACCCTCCCGTTCAGCACCACCCGCCGAGGCGCCGCCAGCACCCGTACGTCCTGCCGGGGGTCCGCCTCGTACACCACGAGGTCGGCCGGGGCCCCCTCCGCCAGGCCGGGACGGCCCAGCCAGTTCCGCGCGCCCCAGGTCGTCGCGGAGAGCGCGGCCAGCGGCGGGATGCCCGCGCGGGTCAGTTCGGCGACCTCGGCGGCGACCAGGCCGTGCGGCAGGGAGCCGCCCGCGTCGGTGCCGACGAAGACGGGGATGCCCGCGTCGTACGCCGAACGCACCGTGTCATAGCGGCGGTCGTGGAGCCTGCGCATGTGGGCCGACCAGCGGGGGAACTTCTTCTCGCCGCCGGCGGCCAGGCCGGGGAACGTGGCGATGTTGACCAGGGTCGGGACGATCGCGACGCCCCGCTCCGCGAAGAGCGGAATCGTCTCCTCCGTCAGGCCCGTGGCGTGCTCGATGCAGTCGATGCCCGCCTCGACCAGATCGCGGAGGGAGTCCTCGGCGAAGCAGTGGGCGGTGACGCGGGCGCCGAGCCGGTGCGCCTCGGCGATCGCCGCCTCGACGGCCTCGCGCGGCCAGCACGCCGTCAGGTCACCGGCCTCACGGTCGATCCAGTCGCCGACGAGCTTCACCCAGCCGTCGCCGCGCCGCGCCTCCCGGGCGACGTACGCGACGAGGTCGTCGGCGCTCGATCTCGTGGGCGTAGTTGCGGATGTAGCGGCGCGTGCGCGCGATGTGCCGGCCGGCCCGGATGATCTTCGGGAGGTCCTCGCGGTCGTCGATCCAGCGGGTGTCGGACGGGGAACCCGCGTCCCGCAGGAGCAGGGCGCCGATCTCCCGGTCGGTCAGCGCCTGCTTCTCGGCCGTGGCGGCGTCCACCGGGCCGTGCGCATCCAGGCCGACGTGGCAGTGCGCGTCGACCAGGCCGGGCAGCGCCCACCCCTCGACGGTCACCGCCTGTGCCGCCGGGTCGACCGGCCGGTCGTACGTCACCCGGCCTCCGACGACCCACAGTTCGCCCCGTACGTCCTCGGGCCCGACGAGCACCCGCCCCTTCACGTGCAGCACCGCGTGATCACTCATGGCAGCAGCTTAGGAGTCGCTCCCGGCGGGCGGTACGGGGCGCTGGGGGCGCCCGGCCACGGGGTGCTCGGTACGCTCGTACCGCAGGCCGTACGAACTCGTGAGCGAAGTGAGCAGTGACGTGAGCAGTGGTGTGAGCAGTACTGTGACGCATCCCTTTCTGGACCTGGCGCCGCTGAGCGCCCAGCACTTCGCCGCCATCGAGGCGCGGGCGGCCGGGATGCTGGCCACCGAGCAGGACGTCGTGATCATGCAGGGTGAGGCCCTGCTGCCCCTGGAGGGGTGCATCCGGGGCGCCGCGCGGCCGGGCACGACCGCGCTGAACGTGATCACCGGGCCGTACGGCCAGACCTTCGGGAACTGGCTGCGGGACTGCGGCGCGACCGTCGTCGACCTCGCCGTGCCCTTCCACACGGCCGTCACCGCCGAGCAGGTGCGCCAGGCCTTCGCCGAGCACCCCGGCATCGACTTCGTGTCGCTGGTGCACGCCGAGGCGGCGACCGGCAACACCAACCCGGTCGCGGAGATCGGTGAGGTCGTGCGCGAGCACGGCGCGCTGTTCATGCTGGACGCGGTCGCCTCGGTCGGCGCCGAACCGCTGCTGCCGGACGCGTGGGGCGTGGACCTGTGCGTGATCGGCGCGCAGAAGGCGATGGGCGGCCCGGCGGGCGTCTCGGCGGTGTCGGTGAGCGAGCGGGCCTGGCAGCACATCGCCGCGAACCCGCAGGCGCCGCGCCGCTCGTACCTCTCCCTCCTGGACTGGAAGGAGCGCTGGATCGACGGCGGCCGCAAGGCGCTGCTGCACGCCCCCGCCCAGCTGGAGATGCTGGCCTTGGAGGCGTGCGTGGAGCGCATCGAGACGGAGGGCCTGGACGCCCTGATGGCACGGCACGCCACCGCCGCCGCGGCGACCCGGGCGCTCGCGCTCGCGCTCGGCGCCGGTCTGGAGCCGTATGTGTACGAGGCGCGGGACGCGGCCCCGGTCGCCACCACCCTGCGGGCGCCCTCGGGCACCGACGCCTCGGAGCTGGTCGCCAAGGCCCTGGCCGCCGACCCGGTGCTGTCCGCCTGGTCGCCGGGGGCGGGGCGCTGGCCAAGGAGATGATCCGGGTCAACCACTACGGCCCGGACGCCACCCGTGGCGTCGTGCACGCGTGCCTTGCGGCCCTGGGCGCCGCGATGGGCGAGGCCGGCCTCACGGTCGACCTGGAAGCGGCGCGGCGCGCGGTGACGCAGGCCTGGCGGTAGCCCGCGCCCCCTTCCCTGGAGGCACCCCTTCCCCTGGAGGCGCTCTTCCCCGCAACCCCTGTCTTGAGGCACCCCTTCCCCGGAGGCGTTCTTCCCCCCGCGCCCCCACCCCATGGCACCGTGCCTGACATGACCACGCTTCCGGACGGCCGTCGCATCCCGCCGCTGACCGCCGATGAGCCGGCCATGCTGGCGAGCTGGCTCGACCTGCACCGCGCGACGCTCGCCGTGAAGTGCGCGGGGCTCGACGACGAGCAGGCGTTGCGTACGCCCGTGGAGCCGTCGGCGCTGTCGCTGTTCGGCCTGGTGCAGCACCTGGCCGAGGTCGAACGCAACTGGGTTCAGCGGGTGTTCGCCGGACGCGAGGTTCCGCTGCTCTACGGCGGGTCGCCCGGCGGCTTCACCCTGGACCGGTCGAAGACGTTCACCGAGGTGCTCGCGGTGTGGGAGCGCGAGGTCGCCGTGAACCGGGAGATCTGCGCGGGGCGGTCGCTCGACGAGACGGGGCGGCTCGGTGCCGAGGAGGCGGCGGTCGTGGGCGGTGACGACGAGGTCAGCCTCCGCTGGATCATGCTGCACCTCATCGAGGAGTACGCCCGCCACAACGGGCACGCGGATCTCCTGCGGGAGCGCATCGACGGCGCGACGGGATCGTGACGGGCGCCGACAGGCATCCGATAGGGCGTGAATCGGGCGCGGCAGGGCGTGAATCGGGTGCGACAGGACATGAATCGGGCGCGCAATTGCCGCGCACCCCGAACCTCCCCCGCCCATTCGTTCACCCAGCCGTCCGCGTATTCTCACGAATTCTTTATCCGCGTCTTTATCTGCTCAGCTTCCCGCCTTCTTCTGCCCGCTTTTCACGGTCCTAAACACTAAGGTTTCGTCAGCACCAAACGCCGTAATTCGGGCGCGTCTCGGCCAGGTTTCAACCATGTGACGCACTCCACATCGCGCCCGTTTTGCGGAGTATGACCGGGTCAAATCACCACAAACCTCGGAGTTCTCATGCGTGCGCACACCTACGCGCGATAACATATAAGAGGCTCGTGCGTAACCCCCTCCCCCGATGCAATTCAAGAAATTGCTCGGTAAATTCACTCCGCATGACCGCTGCACAAGCCGATCTACCGACCGACCTGCGAGCGAAATTCCTGGAAATGCCGGAGGGGTTGCGACTCGACAGCCCCGCCGTCGCCGACGGCGCCGCCATCTGGCGGATCGCCCGCGACTCCAAGGTGCTGGACCTCAACTCTTCGTACAGCTACCTGCTGTGGTGCCGCGACTTCGCGGCCACCTCGGTGGTGGCCCGGGGCGCCGACGGCGAGCCGGCCGGTTTCATCACCGGCTACATCCGGCCCGAGCGCCCGGACACCCTGCTGGTGTGGCAGGTGGCCGTCGACCACGAGCAGCGCGGCCGCGGCCTCGCCGGTGCCCTGCTCGACGGGCTGACCGCCAAGGTCGCCGCCGAACGCGAGCTGACCGCGATCGAGACGACCATCACGCCGGACAACACGGCCTCCGAGCGGCTCTTCCTCTCCTACGCGCGACGGCACGGCGCGTCGGTCGAGCGGAAGATCCTCTTCGACGCGGGTCTTTTCCCTGATGACGGGCATGAGGCAGAGGTGCTCTACCGCATCGGCCCGATCGGCGCGCCCGGGCGCTGAGCCCCGCCCCACGCTCCACCACTCCCTCCCCCCGCACGTCCGAACCCCCCACTTCCACGTCTTTCCATCTCCCAGGAGATCTGCTGTGACCATCACCCAGCCCGACCTGAGCGTCTTCGAGACCCTGGAGTCGGAGGTGCGCAGCTACTGCCGCGGTTGGCCTACGGTCTTCGACCGCGCGCAGGGCAGCCGCATGTACGACGAAGACGGCCACGAGTACCTCGACTTCTTCGCCGGGGCCGGCTCACTCAACTACGGCCACAACAACCCGGTCCTCAAACGCGCGCTCATCGACTACCTGGAGCGCGACGGCGTCGTGCACGGGCTCGACATGTCGACGTCCGCGAAGCGCGCCTTCCTGGAGTCGTTCCAGAACATCATCCTGCGCCCGCGCGACCTGCCGTACAAGGTCATGTTCCCGGGTCCGACGGGCACCAACGCCGTGGAGTCGGCGCTGAAGCTGGCCCGCAAGGTCAAGGGCCGCGAGTCGATCGTGTCGTTCACGAACGCCTTCCACGGCATGTCGCTCGGCTCGCTCGCGGTGACCGGCAACGCCTTCAAGCGGGCGGGCGCCGGTATCCCGCTGGTGCACGGCACGCCGATGCCGTTCGACAACTACCTCGACGGCCAGACGCCCGACTTCATATGGTTCGAGCGGCTCCTGGAGGACCAGGGCTCCGGCCTCAACCAGCCCGCCGCCGTCATCGTCGAGACGGTGCAGGGCGAGGGCGGCATCAACGTCGCCCGCGCCGAGTGGCTGCGCAAGCTCGCCGACGTGTGCGAGCGCTGGGACATGCTCCTGATCGTCGACGACATCCAGATGGGCTGCGGCCGCACCGGCGCGTTCTTCTCCTTCGAGGAGGCGGGCATCACGCCGGACATCGTGACGGTGTCGAAGTCCATCAGCGGCTACGGCATGCCGATGTCGCTCTGCCTGTTCAAGCCGGAGCTGGACGTGTGGGAGCCGGGCGAGCACAACGGCACCTTCCGCGGCAACAACCCGGCGTTCGTCACGGCCGCCGCCGCGCTCGAGACGTACTGGACCGACGGTTCGGCGATGGAGAAGCAGACGCGCGCCCGCGGCGAGCAGGTCGAGCAGGCGCTGACCGCGATCGTCGACGAGAACCGTGCCGAGATCAAGGAGTTCCGCGGCCGCGGCCTGGTCTGGGGCATCGAGTTCCTCGACAAGGACCGGGCGAGCGCCGTGGCGAAGCGAGCCTTCGAACTGGGCCTGCTCATCGAGACCTCCGGCCCCGAGGGTGAGGTCGTCAAGCTCCTTCCGGCGCTGACGATCACCCCGGACGAGCTGGACGAGGGGCTGCGCACGCTGGCCCGCGCGGTCCGCGAGACCGCCTGAGCGAGCGCGAGTCCGAGCCCCTCACCCCGTAAGAGAAAAGGAACCACCACACCGTGATCGTCCGTTCGTTCAAGGACATTGAAGGCACCGACCGGCATGTGAAGGCCAAGTCGGGTACCTGGGAGAGCAAGCGCATCGTCCTCGCCAAGGAGCGCGTGGGGTTCTCCCTGCACGAGACCATCCTGTACGCGGGGACGGAGACGTCGATGTGGTACGCCAACCACATCGAGGCCGTCGTCTGCACCAAGGGCGAGGCCGAGCTGACCGACGACACGACCGGCGAGACGTACACGATCACCCCGGGCACGATGTATCTGCTCGACGGGCACGAGAAGCACACCATGCGGATCAAGGAGGACTTCCACTGCCTGTGTGTCTTCAACCCGCCCGTCACCGGTCGTGAGGACCACGACGAGAACGGCGTGTACCCGCTGCTCACGGAGCCGGACCCGGTCTGAACGGCTGACATCCCGCACAGGGCCGTACGAGAGGAGAGGCAGGCACCACCATGACCACCGCACCCGAACGCACCACCCCTGACCTGTACCCGACCCGAGGCGCCGAAGAGGTCCTCATCGAGCGCAAGGACCCGGTGGTGTGGTCCGAGCCGGGTACCGAAGGGCCCATCGCGGCCGGGGATCTTGCGGGGTTCGAGCGGGACGGTTTCCTGGCGATCGACCAGCTGATCACCCCGGACGAAGTCGGGCTGTACCACGGCGAGTTGGAACGGCTCATGAACGGCCCCGCGATGCGCGCGGACGAGCGTTCCATCGTCGAGCCCCGCTCGCAGGAGATCCGCTCGATCTTCGAGGTGCACAAGATCAGCGAGCTGTTCGGCAAGCTGGCCGCCGACCCGCGCGTGGTGGGCCGGGCCCGGCAGATCCTCGGCTCGGACGTGTACGTCCACCAGTCCCGGATCAACGTGAAGCCGGGCTTCGGGGCCTCGGGGTTCTACTGGCACTCGGACTTCGAGACCTGGCACGCGGAGGACGGCCTGCCGAACATGCGCACCGTCTCGGTGTCGATCGCGCTGACGAAGAACCACGACACCAACGGCGGCCTCATGATCATGCCGGGGTCGCACAAGACGTTCCTCGGCTGCGCGGGCGCCACGCCGAAGGACAACTACAAGCGGTCGCTCCAGATGCAGGACGCGGGCATCCCGTCGAACGAGACGCTGACCCGCCTCGCGTCCGACCACGGCATCCGGCTCTTCACCGGCGAGGCGGGCTCCGCCACCTGGTTCGACTGCAACGCCATGCACGGCTCCGGGGACAACATCACCCCGTACCCGCGGTCGAACGTCTTCATCGTCTTCAACAGCGTGGAGAACACCGCGGTCGAGCCGTTCGCGGCGCCCGTGCGCAGGCCCGAGTTCATCGGGGCGCGGGACTTCACCCCGGTGAAGTGACCTGATCCCAGGCGCGGTCGGCCCGGCACCCCCCCGTGGGCGCCGGGCCGACCGTCGTTCTGCCGGTGTTACAGCGCGGGGTAGTCCGTGTAGCCCTTCTCGGTGCCGCCGTAGAAGGTCGCCGGGTCGGGCGTGTTGTACGGGCCCTGGGCCTTCAGGCGGGCCGGCAGGTCGGGGTTGGCGAGGAACAGCGCGCCGAACGCGAGGACGTCCGCCGTGCCGTCCTCGACCAGGGCGAGCGCGTCGTGGCCCGTGGGGCCCTCGGTCTGCGGGTTCAGGATGAGCGTGCCGCCGAACTCCTTGCGCAGCCGGGCGGTCAGCTCACGGATCTCACCGACCTCCATGACGTGCAGGTACGCGAGGTCGAGCGCGGCCAGCTCCCGTACCAGGGCGGTGTACGCCGGCTCCGGGTCGGGCTCGGTGATGCCGTTGAAGGGGTTGCCGGGCGAGACGCGGAAGCCGGTGCGGGCGGCGCCGATCTCGGCGACGACGGCCTTGGTCACCTCCACGGCGAAGCGCAGGCGGTTCTCCACGGAGCCGCCCCACTCGTCGGTGCGCTGGTTGGTGCCGGGCGCGAGGAACTGGTGGATCAGGTAGCCGTTGGCGCCGTGCAGCATCGACGCCGTCGAAGCCGGCGTCGACGGCGTTGCGTGCGGCGGTGGCGAAGTCGGTGATGGTGGCGCGGATCTCGGCGTCGGTCAGCTCGCGCGGGGTGACGAAGTCCTGGGGGCCCTCGGCGGTGTAGACCTGGCCCTGGGCAGGGATGGCCGAAGGGGCGACGTTGATCAGACCGTCGGGGAGAAGGGACGGGTGGCCGATGCGGCCCGCGTGCATGAGCTGGGCGAAGATCCTGCCTCCGGCCGCGTGCACGGCGTCGGTGACCTTGCGCCAGGCGGCGACCTGCTCGGCGCTGTGCAGCCCCGGGGTGTCCGGATATCCCTGGCCGACCACAGAAGGCTGGATCGCCTCGCTGATGATCAGGCCGGCGGAGGCCCGCTGGACGTAGTACTCGACTGTCAGATCGGTGGGAACACCGCCCTGACCTGCACGGCTTCGCGTCATGGGAGCCATGGCTATGCGGTTGGAGAGCGTGGTGCCGGACAGGTCGATCGGATCGAACGCAGTGGTCATCGGAACTCCCGAGCAGGATTTATGTGGTCGGCCAACCAACTGGCCGGGCTTCACTGTAACCCATTTCTTGGCCGACCAAGGTAATCTCTCCAAAGACGTCCAGTGACCAGCAGGAGCGCATGATGAAGGCCGACACCCCCCCGACCGGACCGGCCGACCCCGCCTGTCCCCCCGGGCTCCCCGCGGTGGCCGAGGCGGGCTCCGTCAGCCACGCGCTGAGCCGGGTGGCGCGCCTGCACCGCATCGCGGCGGGCAAGGCCCTGAAGGGGGTCGGCCTCTATCCCGGCCAGGAGTTCGTGATGATGCACCTGTGGGACGCCGGTCCGGTGCGGCAGTCCGAACTGATCAAGGCCGTCGAACTCGACCCCTCGACGGTCACGAAGATGCTCCAGCGCCTGGAGCAGGCGGGCATTGCGCCGCCGCCCCGACCCGGCCGACCGCCGGGCCGTGCTGGTCGAGGCCAGCGACGCCAGCTGCGGTCTGCTGGCCCAAGTGGAGCGCGCCTGGGGCGAGTTGGAGGGGCACACCCTCGCCGGCCTGGACGAGGAGGAGTGCTCCACGCTGCTGCGGCTGCTCACGCGGGTGGAGACGAACCTCTGCACGGAGACGGCCGACTGCCCCGAGCGCCGGGCCGCGGAGGGCTGAGGCCCGGCGCGACGGGCCGCCGTCAGCCGGACAGCACGTCGAGCAGCCGGTCACGTCCGACCTCCGTGTTGTACAGGTGGAACGACGCCCGCAGATGCCCGGCGCGGGCGGAGGTGACGACCTTGGCGCGGGCCAGCTCCGGCAGCGCCCGCCGAGGCCGGGCACGGCCACGATGGGGGACGTCCCGGGCACCGAGGCATGGCCCAGTTCCGCGAGCCCCGCGCGGTAGCGAGCGGCGAGGGCCGTGTCGTGGGCGTGCACCGCCTCGACCCCCGCCTCCTCCAGGACCGCGCGCGCGCCGCCGCCCCGTGGTAGGCGAGGAAGGCCGGACCCTCGTCGAACCGCCGCGCGTCCGGGGCGAGCGCGGTCAGCGGTCCGTACGTCGAGTGCCAGCCGTCGGCGGAGGCGAGCCAGCCGCCGTGCAGCGGTACGAGGGACTCCTGAGCCGCCTCGGTCACCGTGAGGAATTGCGTGCCGCGCGGGCACAGCAGCCACTTGTAGGCGCCGGTCACGGTGTAGTCGTACAGTCCCGCGTCGAACGGCAGCCAGCCCACCGCCTGCGTGGCGTCGACGAGCGTACGCGCGCCGTGCGCGGCCGCGGCCTCGCGCACCGCCGCCAGATCCGCGGTCCTGCCGTCGGCCGACTGGACGGCGGAGAACGCGACGAGCGCGGTGCCGGGCCGCACGGCCTCGGCGAGGGATTCCAGCGGCACATAGCGC
The DNA here is from genome assembly GCA_004010275.1 of Streptomyces huasconensis. Taxonomy (GTDB): domain Bacteria; phylum Actinomycetota; class Actinomycetes; order Streptomycetales; family Streptomycetaceae; genus Streptomyces; species Streptomyces huasconensis. The sequence goes on along the minus strand of RBWT01000153.1, from coordinate 8,695 downwards.
GGCCGGAGGTCGCCCCGTACGACGAAGGGGTTCACGGCGGAGGCGAACTCGCCCTCGGGTATGAGGACTTCGGCGCCGGGCGGCTGCGAGGCCCGCGATCAGCCCGACGTGCGTGGCGACGGCGGCGCCGGTGGCCACCCGCCCCGGGTCCACGCCGACGAGCCGCGCGAAGGAGGCCCGGGCCGCGTCCACGGCCTCGAAGTCCCCCGCCCCACCGGGCCTGCCCTCGCCGAGTTCGGCCACGAGCGCGCCCACGGCCTCGGCGCCGGCGCGGCAGCAGACAGCAGCTCGCCGTGTTCAGATACGCCGAGGTGGGCGCGAACTCGCTGCGACGGATGTCATTGATCCCCGTGGTGATCGCCATGGGGACAACTCTTATACCGTTCAGCCGTTCTGCGGAACCGCGCATCCGTCGGGCCCGCACACATCGTCTCCCGTGTCGGCGCCCGCGAGGGTGGTCAGCGGCGAACGCTCGCCCCACGCCTGGTGTAGTGCCTGCGTGAAGACGTCGGCGGGCTGGGCGCCGGAGATGCCGTACTTCCGGTCGAGGACGAAGAACGGCACGCCGTTCGCGCCCAGTTCGGCGGCCTCGCGCTCGTCGGCGCGGACGTCCTCGGCGTACTTCTGGGGGTCGGCGAGGACGGCGCGCACCTCGTCCGCGTCCAGGCCCGCCTCGACGGCGACCTCGACGACGCGCTCGTCGTCCGCGAAGACCGACCGCTCCTCGGCGAAGTTCGCGCGGTAGAGCAGGCCGATCAGCTCGTCCTGCCTGCCGCGCTCCTTGGCGAGGTGCAGGAGGCGGTGCATGTCGAAGGTGTTGCCGTGGTCGCGGCCCTCGGTGAGGTAGGCGAGGCCCTCGGCGGCGGCGTTCTCCCCGAGCCGCCGCTCCCCCTCGCGGGCCTGCTCCTCGGTCATGCCGTACTTGCGCATGAGCATCGGGATGACCGGCCCGGAGTCGCCCTTGGCGCGGTTCGGGTCCAGCTCGAAGGAGCGGTGCACGACCTCGACGCCGTCACGGTGCGGGAAGGCGGCGAGGGCCTTCTCGAAGCGGGCCTTGCCCACATAGCACCAGGGGCAGGCGATGTCGCTCCAGATCTCGACGCGCATGTGTGTGGCTCTCTTCAGGTCGTACGTCAGGTGGGTGCGGAGGGAGCCTCCGCTCACGGCGTCAACGTACGGGCAAAGCGGCTCATTCCCCCGCCGCCGTGAACTTTCCCGCGTTGGCCCTGACCCAGGTGCGCAGGTGGGCCAGTGGCTCCAGGGCGCCGCGGCCCAGCTCGGTCAGTTCGTACTCCACGCGGGGCGGGACCTCCGCGTGGACCGTGCGCAGGACCAGGCCGTGGTCCTCCAGGCGGCGCAAGGTCTGGGTGAGCGCCTTGGGGCTGACGCCCTCCAGCTTGCGGCGCAGCTCGCCGAAGCGGCGCGGGCCGTCCGCCAGGGCGGTGATGGCGAGGCCCGTCCACTTGTGCACGAGCAGCTCGAAGACCGCGCGGCCGGGGCAGAGGAGGCCGTAGATGTCGTGCGGCCGGGCAGCGCGGCCGGAGGGGGTGTTGGGGGGCTGACCAGTCATGGTTGCCAAAATATAGTTACGTCCCTTGCGGGTAACCAGGCGGTCCGCCCTACCGTCCCGATCATGACTTCCACCGCTGTTTCCTCCATGGGCTCGCCCATCCGTGTCGGCCTCGTCGGCCTGTCCGCCCGCGGCGGCTGGGCTCCCCGTTCCCACCTGCCCGCGCTGTCCGCCCTGAAGGGGTACGAGCTGCGTGCCCTGTCCGCGTCGAGCCAGGCGTCCGCGCGGGCGGCGGGCGAGAAGTACGGCGTACCGCTGGTCTTCGGGTCGAGCGAGGAGCTCGACCGCAGCGACGAGGTCGACCTCGTCGTGGTGAGCGTGCGCGTGCCGCTCCACCGCGAGGTGATCCTCGCCGCGCTCGGCGCGGGCAAGGCGGTGCTCTCCGAGTGGCCGCTCGGCAACGGGCTCGCCGAGGCCGAGGAGCTGGCGGCGGCCGCGGAGCAGGCGGGGGTGCGGACGTTCGCGGGGCTCCAGGCCCGCTCGGCGCCCGCCGTCCGGTACGTCCGGGAGCTGGTCGCCGACGGCTACCTGGGCGAGGTCCTTTCGACCAGCCTGGTGGCCTCGGGGCGGGGGTGGGGGCCGGTCTTCGAGCCGAGCGGCGCGTATCTGCTGGACGAGCGCAATGGCGCGACCATGCTCACGATCCCCTTCGGGCACACCGTCGACGCGGTGACCATGGCGCTCGGGGAGTTCACCGAGGTCTCCGCGACCCTGGCGACGCGGCGGCCCGTCGTGCGCGAGGCGGGCACGGGGCGCGCCGCGGCGATGACGGCCGCCGACCAGATCGCCGTGTCGGGCCGCCTGGCGTCGGGCGCCGTCGTCTCGGCCCACTTCCGGTCGGGGCTCTCCCGCGGCACGGACTTCCACTGGGAGATCAACGGCACGGAAGGCGACCTCGTCGTCACGGGCGACTCCGGTCACCTCCAGCAGGCGGCGGTGACCGTGCGCGGCGGGCGCGGCGCAGAGAGGGGCCTGACCGAACTGCCCGTGCCGGAACACCACTTCGGCGTGCCGGAGCTGGACGAGCTGCGCGGGGTGCCGTCGTACGAAGTGGCGTACAACGTGGGCGCGCAGTACGCCCGGCTCCTCGCCGACCTGACGGAGGGCACCACGCACACCCCGGACTTCGCGCACGCGGTACGGCGCCATCGACTGCTGGACGCGATCGGGCGGGCGGCTGCCACAGGGGTCCGGGTGACGGTGTGAGGATCGGGCAGCCAGGTGGACTTACTGCCAGGCAGACTTTGCGGCATGCCTTCTGTGAAGCGGCGACGTCGGCCGCACCTGACAGCGACGCCCCTGCGCAAGAAGGGCGTTATCACCATCCCGCAGGACATAAGGGATCAGCTTGATCTTCAGGAAGGCGACCAGCTCGTCGTCGCAGTCGAGGACGGACGGATCGTGCTGACCCCGGCGTCGGTCGTGCCCGACGACCAGGCCTGGTTCTGGTCGTCCGGGTGGCAGGAGAAGGAGAGCGAGGTGGAGGCCTCACTCGCCGAAGGCGAGCGGGGCGAGCTGCACGAGGACGGCGAATCCTTCCTGGGAGCGCTCGCCGCCGACGCCGGTGTCGATCTGGGGGAGATCAAGCAGCGTGCCGACGTATGAGACGCTCAGCCACTTCCTGCGGGACTGGAAGGGCCCGAGTGCCGCGCAGAAGACCGCCTCCCTCGTGGCCGTCGCCCAGTTCGTCGCCGACCTGCGCGCGGGCACCGGCTTCCGGCGCGGTCTGCGCGTCAAGAAGATGCAGGGCTACGACGACGTGTGGGAGATGACCTGGGCGCAGGACGGCCGGGCCACCTTCCACTACGGGGACGCCCGCACCGACGGCGAGCCCCACGTCGTATGGCGCCGCATCGGCACGCACGCCATCTTCACCCGCCCCTGAGTTCACCGCAGGTCAGTGCTCCAGCCGCCCGTCCACCCGTCGCGGCAGCCCCAGTGGGTTGGTGTCGTGCAGTTCCGGGGGGAGCAGGGGCTCGGGGGTGTTCTGGTAGGCGACCGGGCGCAGCCAGCGCACGATGGCCGTGCCGCCCACGGACGTCGAGGTGGAGGTGGTGGCCGGGTAGGGGCCGCCGTGGTGCTGGGCGGGTGCGACGGCGACGCCCGTGGGCCAGCCGTCGACGAGTACGCGCCCGGCGAGCGGGGTGACCTCGGCGAGCAGTGCGGCGCCCCGGCCGCTCACGCCCGCCGCCTCGTCGGCGGAGAGCTGCACGGTCGCGGTGAGGTTGCCGGGCAGCCGGGAGAGGACGGCGGTGATCTCCGCGTCGTCGGTGTAGCGCGCGACGACGGTGACCGGGCCGAAGCACTCCTCCAGGAGCAGGTCGTGCGCCCCCTCGTCCGCGAGCGCGCGGCCGGGACGGTGAGGAAGCCGGCGCTGACGGTGTGCTCGCCGCCGGCGCCCGGGGTCACCGGGGCCTCGACGTCCGGGAGTGCGGCGCGCTCGCGCACCCCGGCGACGAAGTTGTCCCGCATCCGGTGGTCGAGGAGCACCCCGGCCTCGGTGGCGCCGACCGCCTCGGTGAGGGACTTCACGAGCCGGTCGCCGCCCGCGCCCTCGGGGGCGAGGACCAGGCCCGGCTTGACGCAGAACTGGCCGACGCCGAGCGGCATCGAGCCCGCGAGGCCGGTGCCGATCTGCTCGGCGCGCTCGGCGGCGGCGGCCGCGGTGACGACGACGGGGTTGAGGGAGCCCAGTTCGCCGTGGAAGGGGATCGGCACGGGCCGGGCGGCGGCGGCGTCGAAGAGGGCGCGTCCGCCGCGGATGGAGCCGGTGAACCCGGCGCCCGCGACCAGCGGATGCTTGACCAGCTCCACCCCCGCCTCGAATCCGTGTACGAGGCCGAGGACGCCCTCGGGGATGCGGTGCGCCGCGGCGGCCGGCGCAGCACCGAGGCGACCAGCTCGGAGGTGCCCGGGTGGTCGGGGTGGACCTTGACGACGACGGGGCAGCCCGCGGCGAGGGCGCTGGCGGTGTCGCCGCCGGGCACGGAGAAGGCGAAGGGGAAGTTGGACGCGGCGTACACGGCGACGACGCCGAGCGGGATCTTGTAGCGGCGCAGGTCCGGGATGGGCGGGGTCGCGGACGCGTCGGGGTGGTCGATGACGACGCCGAGGAAGGCGCCCTCGTCGACGGTGTCCGCGAAGGCCCGCAGCTGGTAGCAGGTGCGGGCGAGTTCGCCGGTGAGCCGGACGGGGCCGAGCGCGGTCTCCGCGTCCGCCGCCGCCACGAGCTGCTCCTTCGCCTCCTGGAGCAGGTCGGCGGCGGTGCGCAGGAAGGCGGCGCGGACCTCGCGGTCGGCGAGCGCGGGCGCCGCGTCCCGGGCGGCGCGGACCGCGCGGTCGACCTCCTCGGCTGTGGCTTCCACCGCAACCCGCTCACGCTGCTTCCCGGTTCGGGGGTCGACACTCCAGACTGGTGCTGCTGCCACCGCGGATTCCCTTTCCAGAAGTGATGCCAGAGATAAGGCCTGACGTCCGGCCGGACGTCGGCCAGAGGTATGCCACTCCCCCGGGTCGTTCGATATACTGAACGCCGTCTCTGTTCATGAACGACCGGAGGCTTCGGAGAGTATTTCTCGGCGAACTGAGGGGTCAAGGGCGATGTCGACTGGCGAGACCGGAGGCGGTGCGCAGGTCAAGTCCGCGGTGCGTACGGTCGAGTTGCTGGAGTACTTCGCGGGCCGCCCCGGGATGCACTCGCTGGCCGCCGTCCAGGAAGCCGTCGGGTACCCGAAGTCGAGCCTCTACATGCTCCTTCGCACCCTCGTCGAGCTGGGCTGGGTGGAGACGGACGCGACCGGCACGCGGTACGGCATCGGCGTCCGCGCCCTGCTGGTCGGCACCTCGTACATCGACGGCGACGAGGTGGTGGCCGCCGCCCGGCCGACCCTGGACCGGCTCTCCGACGACACGACGGAGACCATCCACCTGGCGCGGCTCGACGGCACGAACGTCGTCTACCTCGCCACCCGCCAGTCCCAGCACTACCTCCGCCCCTTCACCCGCGTGGGCCGCAGGCTGCCCGCGCACTCCACCTCGCTCGGCAAGGCGCTGCTCGCCACCCACACCGACGAGCAGATCCGCAAGCTGCTCCCGGAGGCGCTGCCCGCGCTCACCGAGCACACCATCACCGACCGCGAGAAGCTCATCGAGGAGCTGCACACGGTGCGCGAGCAGGGCTTCGCGGTGGACCGCGAGGAGAACACGCTCGGCCTGCGCTGCTTCGGCGTCGCCATCCCCTACCGCACCCCGGCGCGGGACGCGATCAGCTGCTCGGTGCCGGTGGCGCGGCTCACGCCCGCCCACGAACAGATGGTCAAGGACGCCCTGTTCGACGCGCGCGACCGGCTGACACTGGCAACTCGTAGGCTCTGACGCATGGATGTCAGCCTGCGCCCGGTGCACGACAGTGATCTGCCCGTCTTCTACCGGCAGATGAGCGATCCCGCGTCCCGGCACATGGCCGCGTTCACGCCGGAGGACCCCGTCGAGTGGGGTCGGTTCGACGCGCACTGGACGAGGATGCGCACCTCCCCCGGCACGGTCGTCCGCACGGTCCTCGCCTATGGGGACGTGGTGGGCAACGCCGGGGTGTACGGCGAGCCGGACGAGCGCCACGTCACGTACTGGATCGACCGCGCGTACTGGGGCCGTGGCGGCCTCCGCCGCCCTGCGCGCGCTGCTCGCGCTGGTCCCGGAGCGCCCCCTCCACGCCCGCGCGGCGGCGGACAACGCGGGTTCGCTCCGCGTCCTGGAGAAGTGCGGCTTCCGGGTGACGGCGACCGACCGGGGGTACGCGGCGGCGCGCGGGGCGGAGATCGACGCGGTGGTCCTCGTCCTGGACGGCGGCTGAGTCTCCGCCGCGCGGGGGAGGCGGATCGTCGCGGCGCAGGAGGTGCGGCGGGCCCTCCCGGCGGGACCGTGAGGTCATGATCCGACCGCTGACCGTCCCGCCCCCGGCCGCCGCCCCGCGGCCGGTCTCCCCCGCGCCGAGCGGAGCCCGCCGCGCGCTGCGGTTCCTCGCCATGGCCGCCTGCGCCCCCTACCTCGCGCTCAAGGTCGCCTGGATCGGCGGGAGTCACCTCGGCATCCCCGAGGGCAGCCCGCTGCTCGGCCACCGCGCGCCGATGCTCTTCGCCAACGCCCTGACCGTGCTGATGGACGCGGCCGTCATCGTGCTCGTCCTGCTGCTGACCCGCCCCTGGGGGCTGCGGACACCGGCCCGGCTGCTCGTCCCGCCGATGTGGGCGGCGAGCGGGCTGCTCGTGCCGATCATGGCCGGGTTCCCGCTGACGCAGCTGGTCGGGGCGCTCGGCGGTGCCGACTCCCCCGCCCCGAGCGGCGGTTCGGCCGAGCCCTTCCTCGACGCGTGGGTCTTCGGCGTCGTCTACGTCGGCTTCATCGTCCAGGGCGTCGCGCTCGGCTCCTCCTTCGTCCTCTACAGCAGGGACCGGTGGGGCCACCTGTGGCGGGGGCGGGTGGGGGACCTGCCGCGCACCCGGCAGCGCACCGGGCGGACCGCCGCCGTCGCGGCCGCGGTGCTCGGCGCTCCTCCCCGCGGCCCTGCACCTGCTGTGGGCCACCGGCTCCGCCACCGGGCTCAACGCGGGCCGCGTCGAGGAACGCGGCTCCGACTTCTACGTCCTGGAGTACCTGAACGTGCTCTACCTCGCCATGGCCGTGGCCGGCGCCCTGATCCTCGCGTTCCGGTGGGGGCCCGGGCTGCCGGTGAGGGTGCCGCTCGCGCTGGCCTGGCTGGGCTCGGGCGCGGTGGGCTGCTGGGGCGGCTGGCTGGTGTTCGGCTCGCTCATGAGCCTCGGCGACGTCACGAAGCAGCCCACCGCCGTCATGCTCCTGACCTACGCTGTGCACATGATCATCGGAACGCTCGTGGCCGCCGTCGGTGTGCGCTTCCTCAAGGAGCGGGCGGGTTCCCCGGCGTGACCACCCTCGCCAGCGCCCTGTTCGGGCGCCGGACGCGCCGCCGGTGGGTCCATCTGATCCTGGGCGGTCGCGCTCGCCATGCCGTACGTGATCGTCGGCTCCGTGATCGTCGGGCCGCTCATCGGCGACGACCAGTTCTTCGGGTCGCTCTCCTCCCAACTCGCCTCCTTCGCCGCCGGGTTGCCGCTCGCCGCGATCACCGCGCTGTTCCCGCTGACCCGGCCGATGTCGGTGGCCGCCGTGCGGGCGTGTGCGCCGTGCCGGACGACTCGCTCGCCGAGGGGCCCGCGCGGGGGCGGGTGGCGCGCGGGCGGACCGCCGCCTGGTTCACGCTCCACCTCGGCCTCGGCGGGATCATCAGCGGCATGTCGCTCGCGCTGCCGCCGTTCGCGTGCGTGCTGATCGTGCTGCCGTTCTTCGTCGTGTTCGGGGACAGCCACATCGGGCTGCCCGACGTCTTCGGCGAACCCTGGATGGCGGCGCTCTCGCCGGTCATCGGCTGTGCGTCGCTGGCCGCGCTCGCGGCGTGCGCGGCCACGGCCGCGGGCTCCTCGCCCGCTGGGCGCCCGAGTTGCTCGGGCCAACGCCCGCCGACCGGCTCGCCGCCGCCGAGCAGCGGGCCGCCGACCTCGCGGTGCGCAACCGCCTGGCGCGCGAGCTGCACGACGCGGTGGGGCACGCGCTGAGCGCCGTCACCCTCCAGGCGAGCGCGGCCCGCCGCGTCCTCGACCACGACCCGGAGTTCGTCCGCGAGGCCCTGGCCGCCATCGAGGACACCACGCGCCGTACGGTCGGTGAACTCGACGCGGTCCTCGGCGTGCTGCGGGAGGCGGGCGACGCCCGCTGGCGGCGCCCGCGCCCACCCTCGAAGCCGACCTGGACGGCCTGCTGCGCCGCACCAGGGCGGGCGGCCTGCGGGTGAGCGCCGCCGTCGACATGGGCCCCGCCGGCCTGCCCCCGCTGGTCTCCCGCGAGGCGTACCGCATCGTGCAGGAGGCGCTGACAACGCGCTGCGGCACGGCGCGAGGACACCGATGTCACCCTGCGCGTCGCCCTGGACGGCCCCGACCTCACCGTCGCGGCCGTGAACCCGCTGCCGCCCCGCTCCCCCGCCTCGCGCCCCGGCGGCGGCCACGGCCTGCGCGGCGTAGCCGACCGGCCCGGCTGCTCGGCGGCACGGCC
>RBWT01000152.1 GCA_004010275.1 Streptomyces huasconensis | reverse complement strand
CTTCGGGAGGCGGGGGTGGGGCCGTGTCGGTGTGCCGCGCGCTCACGGTGAGTCCGCCGGCATCGTGTCCTCGGGCGGCAACGGCCTGCGCGGGTCGTCGTACAGGAGAGCGAGCGGTTCCGCCCAGCGCCGGTCGCTCCGGCCGCGGCTGATGTCCTGGCGGATGTGGCGCAGCACGTCCGGGAGTTCGGTGACCGAGCCGACCTGGCCGAGCAGCCGCGCCACCCCCGCGTGCAGGTCCTCGCAGGAGTCCTGGCAGCCGCGCGTGGCGTGGCCCTCGATGTGCCAGAGCATGACCCCGTGGCCGCTGCCGAGGGCGAGCCGCATCGCGTCGCGGCCCGCGCCGCGCCCGGCGGGGCGGCACATCACCGGGATCGAGGTGTGCGGCAGCTTCTGGAAGTGGCGGGCCTGCGGCCTGGTGTCCCGCTCGGGGACCCGGGCGGGCGCCAGTTCGCTCGCCGCGGCGATCGCCTCCCAGCGTTCGTGCCAGTCGGGGTTGTCCGGATGCGCGCGACGCGCGAGGTCGCGCAGGACCACGCGCCGCTGCGTGCCGAGGTGCTCGGTGGCGTACAGCTTCGCCATGTCGTCGAACTGCCAGCGGTGCACCTGGGTGTCGAAGTGCTCGGCGGGCAGGGCGAGTTCCAGCGGCACCGGGGCGCCCTCGCCGTCCAGCCGGTGCAGGGTGCGGCCGAGCGGGGCACGCAGCGCCTGGACCAGCTCGGCGGGGAGGAACCCCTCTCCGGAGTAGTCCTCCGCGGCCATCTCCGTGTCGCCGTGCTCGAACTCGCCTTCCGTACCGCTGTGGTTGACCCAGATCTGCCAGTGGAAGCGGGCGGGCGTCACGCTGATCACCGGGTCGAGCAGCACGGTCACCGTCGGCCCCTCGCCGGGCCCGGGATAGGGCACGGCACCCGGTCCGGGCCGCCCGGGTCGGGGCGCAGTTCGTCGGGCAGCGGCCGTCGGTGACCAGGGCGTGCAGATGGGTGCGGTCGTCCTGCCCGAGCCGCTCGGCGACCCAGGCCTCCAGCGGCTGGACATCGCCCCCACGACTGCGTACGTACGCAGCGACGAGCCGCAGGTAGTGCAGGAACGTCAGCGCGTCCTCGGGCAGCGCGCCGTCGTAGAGCAACCCATGGCCGTCGCGCCAGGTCAGCAGCGCGGGCGCGGCACCCGGCGGCCTGCGGCCCCGCACCTTGCGGACGATCTTCGCGACGGAGGGCGCGGCGCCCGGGTCGGGCAGGCGGGCGAGCAGGGCGAGGGCGGCGCGGCGTCCTTGGGCGTCCACAGCTCGTGGCCCGCGTGGCGGCCTGCGCCCAGCAGCCGCTGCTGTTCGTCGATCCAGTTGTCGCCGGTGATGACGCGCGGGGCGGTGCCGTGCCAGCGGTCGTGCGCGGCCGTCACCTCGCGGTAGGCGGCGCCGAACCGCCGCAGCGCGAGCGTCGCGACGGCCATGCCGCCGTCCCGCTCCTTGCGGCGCGACTTGATCAGGCCGACCACCGCGCCGGTGCGCGGATCGAGCAGGGGGCCGCCGGAGACGCCCTTGGGGAAGGCGATGTCGGGCTTGAAGCGCAGCCCGGCGCCGTCGTCGCGGACGTTGATCTCCGCGTCGGCGCTCCAGGGCTTGGCGCCGGCGCTCGCCTCGTTCTCGTCCGGCCGGTAGCCGTACGCGACGACGGCACCGAAGGGGCGTACGGCCCGGTCGGCGAGCCATACGCACTCGTGCTCGACGGCGTCGTCGAGGAGCCGGACCAGCGCGAGGTCCTCCTCGGGCAGCACCACGGGCCGTTCGTGATCGCTGAGCAGCCAGTGCGCGAGGCGGGCGGCGACGGGGATGCCGTCGTTGAGGTCGGCGCCGCGCACCGCGAACGGCCGCTCCCGGTCCCTGGCGAGGTGCGGGCGCAGCACGTGGGCGCAGGTCAGCACCCAGCCGGGCGCGACGAAGAACCCGCTGCCCCACATCGGCGCGTCCCCGGCGCCGTCGTGGTCGGCGCCCAGCAGGTGCACGGTGGCGGCCTGCGCGGAGGGCGTCGAGCCTGGGGGCGGGCTCAGGCATGCGGGACCGGCTCCAGGCCCGGGTCCGGGTCCGCGGCGGGCCGCGCGCCGTCCGGGCCACCCTCCGGTCGGCCCTGGGCGGCCTGCCTGTCCAGCTGCCAGGTCAGCGTGACCTGCACGGACGCCTTGGCCTCACCGTCGCGCAGTACGGCGATGACCTTGCCGGGCTTGGCGCTCAGCTCCACCCCGAAGGTGACGCTGGCCTCGTCGGGCCGCACGGCCGCCGCGGCGTCGAGCACGGAGCGACCGACCCCGCGGATCAACTGGCCCAGCTCCTCGACCTTGGCGGCGGCGGTGTCGAGGACACCGACATCCTCGTCGTCCTCGCCGTGTCCGCCGGCCGTGCCGATCCTGGCGTACACGGTCTCACCGCCGGGCAGCTCGATCCGCTGGACATGCCCCGTCACAGTCCGTTCCCCCGCTCTTCCAACTCGCCCTTCGAACACGCTGTTTGATCTGCGACGAGGTTAATGGCCTGCGCGGTTGCGGGGCGACCCCCGCATGCCGTACGAATCCGGCCAGACCGAGGCCGGCCGCCCACGGCCTAGGATTGAGGCGGAAGAGACCGTCCGCACCAGGAGCATGAGTTGTACTTCACCGACCGTGGCATCGAGGAGCTGGAGAAGCGGCGCGGCGAGGAGGAGATCACCTTCGAGTGGCTCGCCGAGCAGCTCCGCACCTTCGTGGACCTCAACCCCGACTTCGAGGTCCCGGTCGAGCGTCTGGCGACCTGGCTGGCGCGGCTGGACGACGAGGACGAGGACGAGTAGCCGCTCCTGGTCACGCGGCCGGACGGTTGCCGTTCCACCCGGTCACGAGCGCGGGTGCCAGCTCCCGCCACTGCGGCAGAGGCAGCGCGGCCGGGTCGTCGGTCAGCACCTGTACGCAGACGTGGTCGGCGCCGGCGTCGAGATGGGCCTTCACGCGCGCGTGGAGCACGTCGACGTCTCCGTAGGCGACGATCGCGTCGACGAGGCGGCGGCTCGGCCTGCCGCCCGCGAGGTCCTCGTCACCGAATCCCATGCGCCGCACGTTCGCCGTCTGGTGGGGGGCGCTCGTGACGTAGCCCGCCACGTGCCGCGCGGCCACCTCGCGCGCCCGGTCGATGTCCGTGTCGAGGACGACGGCCTGCTCGACACCGAGGAACGCGTCCGGCCCCATGGCCTTGCGCGCGAGCGCCGTGTGCTCGACGGGCACGAAGTACGGATGGGCGCCCCAGGTCCGTCTCCGGCGGCCAGCGCCAGCGTCTTCGGGCCGAGCGCGGCCAGGACGCGGCGCGGGGCGACGCCGGGGGCGGGGCCGTGGGCGGGGGCGGCGTCCATGGCCTCCAGGTAGCGGCGCATCGTGGTGAGGGCCTTGCCGCGCGTCGGGACGGAGTAGCCGTCGACCTCCACGGCCGTGTCGTCGACCCGGTGGCCGCCCAGACCGAGCAGATAGCGCCCCGGGAAGGCCTCGCCGAGGGTACGTTCCGCCGCCGCCATGGCCAGCGGCTCTCGGAAGGCAATGTTGGCGATGCCCGAGGCGACGACGATGCGTTGTGTCGCGGACAGCAGCAGCCAGGCCTGTCCCACCGTGTCCCGCCCGAAGGCCTCTCCGTACCAGAGGGCTCCGTACCCCAGTTCCTCGATCTCCGCGGCGGCCTCCCGCACGCGGCCCGCGGGCTGCCCCTCGAAGGCGAAGGTCCACACCCCGGCCCGCCCGAGCCCGTCCCGCGTCAAAGCGCTGCCAGTCATAGCCCCACCCTTGCTTTCTGTGCCTTCTCGGTCTTTCTCGGTTCCTTCTCGGTGCTTTGTGCACGCTGCGGCTGCTTTCCGGAGAGCCTCTCCGGATAACCGTGGCTCACGATATGGAGAATCTCTCCGGATAGCTAGCCCCCGGCCGTTCGGGACGCGAGGATGGCCGGATGACGCAGCCCCCCTCGGAACCCCTGGAATCCCTGGAACCTTTGGGACCCCTGGAACCCCCGAAGCCTTCGGAGCCGGCGCGTGGCCGCCGCACCCGCGCGGACGCCCGGCGCAACCGCGAGCGGATCGTCGAGGCGGCACGCAAGGCGTTCGCCGAGTCCGGCCCCGAGGCCTCCCTCAACGAGATCGCCCGCCGCGCGGGAGTCGGCCCCGGCACGCTCTACCGCCACTTCCCCACCCGCCCCGCGCTCCTGACCGCGGTGTTCCAGGACCGCATCGACACCCTGTGCGGACGCGCGGAGGAGCTGCTCACGGCCGACTCCCCCGACGAGGCGCTGGCCGAGTGGCTGCGCGCGTTCCTCGCCCACGCGCGCGTGAACCAAGGCATGGGCGGCTCCCTGCTGATCGAGGAACTGGAGAAGCCGGACGCCCTGGGCTTCGACTGTCACCAGCGGATTCAGGACACGGCACACGGGCTCCTCGCGCGCGCCCAGCACTCCGGCACGGCACGGCCCGACCTCACGGCCATCGACCTCGTACAACTGGTGGTCGGCATCGCACTGTCGACAGCCCACGCCACGGCGGACCCGTCTCAACCGGACCGCCTGCTCACCCTGGTCCTCGACGCCGTACGCCGCCGCTGACCCGCGCCGCGCGCCGCCGCCCCCTCAGCCCTGCGCCCGCATCCGGTCGTACGCGAGCCCCAGCGCCCCCTGCACCAACAGCACCGCGGCCGCGGCGCCCATCCCCCGCTGCGCCGCCGCACCGCCCACACCGCGAGCGGCAGCCCGGCGGCCACCTGCGCGCGGCGAGGGCACGCGCCTTGGGGCCGCGCACCCAGGGGCCGAGCGGGCCGCTGTCGACCACGTCGAACTCCGCCCGCACCGCGTCACGCCAGCCGGACCACTCGATCCGGCGCACGTCCCGCTGGACCCGCGCGACCTCGCGCAGCCGGTCGGCCGGTTCGCCGGGGCCGAGGCCGGGCGGGAGGCTGAGCCCCGTACGGGCGAGGACGGCGAGGAGGCCGAGCATCCTGGCGCGCGCGTCGGCCTGCGTGTCGGGCCGGGTCAACGCCTCCAGGGACTGCATGTCCAGGACCGGGTCGAGGCCGAGCACGCGGCGAACGTCCGCATCGCCTCGTCCTCGCCCACGGGCGTGCCGTTCGCCAGCCATTCGTAGCCGACGGTGCGCCGGAAGCCCGCCGCGAGGGTGTAGCCGGAGCGGTCGGTGTCCCACCACAGGGCGAGCACGGGCCGGCCCGAGCCGACCGCGAGCGCCGTGGCCCAGCCGGTGAGCACCCGGTCGACGGGCTCCTCGCCGTGCAGCCAGGGCTTGCCCTCGGGCACCAGGACGCTCCAGCCGCCACCGGCCGGCGCGAGGAGCATCCGCTCGCGGAGCAGGTGGGCGGCCGGCTCCACGATGTCGGGCTCGGCCTGGCCGAGGAGCAGCGCACCGACGCCCGTGGCGTGGTCGAGGGCTTCAGACGACATGGCCCCACGCTAGGACAGATCGTGACATTCTGCGCACGATCCGTGACATATGGCCGCGGCGACGCCGTGCACGCCCCTCCCCGGCCCGCCCACCGCGGACCGGGGGGTTTCACTCTCGACATGCCTTGACTTCCGACAACCGCGATATATCGTGGATGACGGAGACGCGATATGGCGTGTTCCGCGCCGGGCCCGCCCGGCCTGCCCCGCCCGCCCAGCCGCCCGGCCCGTCAAGGAGGTCAGCCCATGTCCGAGTGGTCCGTCGCCGAACCCCGGAAGCTCACGTTCGACGCCCCGGTGACCGCCCTCCATGTGCGCTTGGTGAACGGCATGGTGCACGTCGTGGGCACCGACGAGGACACCGCCCGCCTGGAGGTCTCCGAGATCGAGGGCCCTCCCCTCACCGTCACCCAGAAGGACGGCGTCCTGTCCGTCGCCTATGACGACCTGCCGTGGAAGGGCTTCCGCAAGCTCAAGGGCTCGCCCAGAAGGGGTGGTGGCACAGGGCGGTGGTGTCCCTCGCGGTGCCCGCGGGGACCCGCGTCGAAGTGGGCGCGATCGGCGCGGGCGCCATGGTCTCCGGCATCGAGGGCCCCGTGGAGGTCAGGAGCGTCACCGGTGACATGACACTGGTCGGCCTCACGGGCCCGGTCAGCGCGGAGACGATGTCCGGCGGTGTGGAGGCGCAGGGCGTCTGCGGCGATCTGGGGTTCCGGTCCGTCTCCGGGGATCTGACCATGGTCGAGGCGGCGGGCGCCTCCGTCCGGGCGGATTCGGTGAGCGGCGCGTTGATCGTGGACCTCACCCCGACGGGCACCCCTGCGGACCTCGCCCTGACGAACATCTCCGGTGAGATCGCGGTCCGCCTTCCGCACCCGGCCGACACCGAGGTGGAGGTGGAGACCACGGCCGGCGCGGTGTCGAGCGCCTTCGAGGAGCTGCGGGTCAGCGGCGGCGCCCAAGGCTGGGGGTGGGGCACCAAGCGCGTCACGGGCCGGCTCGGCGCGGGCGGCGGAAGCCTCCGGGCGACGACGGTCTCCGGAGCCATCGCGCTGCTGCGCCGGCCACCGATGGAGGAAGATCCTTACGACGAGGTCCCCCTGGACGTCGCCCCGTCGGACTCCCCCGACGCCGACGTCCCCCCTCAACCGCACGCCGCCCCGACCCACAAGAAGGTGCTCTGAGATGCCCCCCGTGTTCGCCCACGGCCGCCTGCGCCTCTACCTGCTCAAGCTGCTCGACGAGGCGCCCCGCCACGGCTATGAAGTGATCCGCCTCCTCGAAGACGCTTCCAGGGTCTGTACGCCCCCTCGGCGGGCACCGTCTACCCCCGCCTCGCGAAGCTGGAGGCCGAGGGCCTGGTCACGCACACCACCGAGGGCGGCCGGAAGGTGTACGCCATCACGGACGCGGGCCGGGCCGAGCTGGCCGGCCGCAGCGGTGAGCTGGCCGACCTGGAGCTGGAGATCCGCGAGTCGGTCGCCGAGCTGGCCGCCGAGATCCACGAGGGCGTCCGGGGCGCGGCCGGCGATCTGCGCCGCGAGATGCGGGGCAGCCGCCAAGGAGGCGCGTACCTCGGGAGCCACGGGCACCGGCACCGGCTCCGGCTTCCCCGACCCGTCCGGCTTCCTCGACGGCACCTGGGCCGACAAGGACGGCTGGCGGCAGGCGAAGGAGGAGTTCAAGCGCGCCAAACAGGAGTGGAAGGAACAGGCGCGCCGCGCGAAGGACGAGAGCCGCCGGGCCCGCGAGGAGGCCCAGCGCGCACGCCGCCAGGCCCAGGACGCCCAGGAGAAGGCGCGGAGCCTGGCGCAGGAGGAGGTCCAGCGCATCGCCCGGCGCATCCAGGAGCAGGTCCAGGACCACTTCGCGGGGGGCGACTGGCCCACGGGCGTACAGAAAGGTCTGTCCGAACTGGCCAAGGAGTTCAGCGAGTTCGGCATGGACTTCGGCGAGCATTTCCCCCACCCGCCCTCCGGGCCGGGGCCGGGCCCAAGTTCAGCGGCGCCCCCGAGGACCTGGTCGTGGACTACACCCCCGACTGGGCACAGGAGGACTCGACCGGGAATCCGGCCCGCGACCTCGACCGCCTGCTGGACCGGCTTCCGCGACGACGTGCGCGACGCGGCCGCGACCACGGCGTCACGGAGGAGCAACTACGGGACGTGCGCGACCACTTGTCGTCGGCCGCCGCGCACATCGCGGCCACCCTGCACCCACGGAAGGTCTGACGGCGCGCCAGGGAGGCGCCTCACCCCAGTACCCGGTCGACCGCCGCGTGGGTGACCCCATGGTCCGCGAGCACCGCGGCGACGACGCCCGGGCGGACGGTGAGGGCGAGCAGGATGTGCTCCGTCACCGATGCGGCGGTCGCGGCGGGCGGTGGCGATGCGCAGGGACTTCACCAGGGTTTCCTTGGCCTCGCGGGAGAAGGGCACCCGGCCGAGCCACCCCCGCACACCCACACCCCCGCCCGGCTTCCCCTGCGGGCGGGAACCGTCCAACGCCCCCTCCCCATGGCCCTCTTCGACCCAGGGCGACGATCGCGTCGACGTCGATGCCGAAGTCCGACAGCGCCTCCGTGTCGGCCTGCGACAAGCCCCCGCGGCGCCGGGCCCCACCCAACGCCCCCTCGATCGCGCCCCGTTGGCGAGCGGCCCCGAGCGTGGCGAGGGCGAAAGACCCGCGGCTCGCCTCACGTCGAGCAGGGCGAGCAGCAGGTGTCCGTCGTCCACGGACTCGGCACTCCCCCGCTCGGCGTACTCGACCGCGCCCAGCACCACCGCGCGGGCATCCTTGGTGAACCGCTCGAACATCACTGCCTCCCGTACTTTTTGTGCACGGCCTGCCTGCTCACTCCGAGCTCCGTGGCGATCTCCTGCCACGACCAGCCCTGCCGGCGCGCGCTGCGCACCTGCACGGCCTCCAGCCGCTCCACCAGCTTCCGCAGCGCGGAGACGGCACGCAGCCCGACCCGTGGGTCCTGATCGCCCGCCCGCTCGGCGAGATCCGTAGCTTCGGTCATGTGTGTCAACGTACGTTGACAGAGCCCCTCCGTCAACCGTAGTTGACGAAGGGGCCGACGGAGAGAACAGCGGAGTGGACAAGGGAGGGAACGGCGGCGGAGGGAACGGCGGAGACGGCGACTACGGCCGCGCTCAGACCTCCGGCACGATCTCAGACCTCCAGCACGATCTTGCCGAACTGGTCGCCGGACTCGATCCGCTCGAAGCCCTCCCGCGCCCGGTCCAGCGGCAGCACCTCGTCGATGACGGGCCGTACGCCCGTGGCGGCGCAGAAGGAGAGCAGGTCCTCCAGCTCGTCCTTGGTCCCCATCGTCGAGCCGACGACCTTCAGCTCCAGGAAGAAGATCCGGGTCAGTTCGGCGTGCGAGGGGCGGTCGCCGCTGGTCGCACCGGAGATCACCAGCGTGCCGCCCGGCTTCAGCGACTTGACCGAGTGCGACCAGGTCGCCGCGCCCACCGTCTCGATGACGGCGTCGACCCGCTCCGGAAGCCGCGCGCCCGCTTCCACGGCCTCCACCGCGCCCAGCTCCAGCGCCTGCTTCCGCTTCGCCTCGTCCCGGCTGGTGGCGAAGACCCGCAGGCCCGCCGCCTTGCCGAGCACGATCGCGGCCGTGGCGACGCCGCCGCCCGCACCCTGCACGAGGACGGAGTCCCCGGGGCGCACCCCGGCGTTGGTGAAGAGCATGCGGTACGCGGTCAGCCAGGCGGTCGGCAGGCAGGCCGCCTCGGCGAAGGACAGCTCCTTCGGCTTGGGCAGCACGTTCCAGGTGGGGACGGCGACCTGTTCGGCGAAGGTGCCCTGGTACTTCTCCGTGAGGATGGAGCGGCCCTCGCGGGGCCCGACCCCGTGCCCGGACTGGCCGATGACGGAGTGCAGGACGACTTCGTTGCCGTCCTCGTCGATCCCGGCCGCGTCACAGCCGAGGATCATCGGCAGCTTGTCCTCGGCGAGACCGACCCCGCGCAGCGACCACAGGTCGTGGTGGTTCAGGGAGGCGGCTCTGACGTTCACGGTCGACCAGCCGGGGCGCACCTCGGGGGCGGGACGCTCCCCCAACTCGAGGCCGGAGAGCGGCTGGTCACGGTCGATACGGGCGGCGTATGCAGCGAACATGCCGCCGACCATAGGCCGCCGCCGGGCCGCGGCGGAACCACGTACGACTGTGACACGCGCCGCGCCCCCTCGCCGTACGCGAGGTGGGCCAGGGGGGCGCGGGGTCGGTGCCGGGCGGGCGGTCAGCTGCGGGCGACGCCCTCCGCACGGGCGGCGGCGGCGACCGCGGCCGTCACGGCCGGGGCGACGCGCTCGTCGAACGGCGACGGGATCACGTACGCGGCGGACAGCTCGTCCCCGACGACGTCCGCGAGGGCGTCGGCGGCGGCGATCTTCATGCCCTCGGTGATCCGCGAGGCGCGCACCTGGAGGGCGCGGCGAAGATGCCGGGGAAGGCCAGGACGTTGTTGATCTGGTTCGGGTAGTCCGACCGGCCGGTCGCCACCACGGCCGCGTACTTGTGCGCGATGTCCGGGTGGACCTCGGGGTTCGGGTTGGCCATGGCGAACACGAAGGAGTTGGGCGCCATGGACGCGACGGCCGGCTCGGGCACGGTGCCGCCCGAGACGCCGATGAAGACGTCGGCACCGGCGAGCGCGGCCTCCAGCGACCCGCTCAGCCCCGCCTTGTTGGTCAGCTCGGCCAGCTCCCGCTTGACCGGCGTGAGGTCGTCCCGGTCACGGCTCACGACGCCCTTGCGGTCCGCGACCGCCACGTCGCCGAGCCCGGCCTCCAGCAGGAACTTGGCGATGGCGACACCGGCCGCGCCGGCGCCGGAGATCACGGCGCGCAGGTCGCCGAGCGTCCGCCCGGTCAGCTTCGCCGCGTTGCGCAGCGCCGCCAGCGTGACGACGGCCGTGCCGTGCTGGTCGTCGTGGAAGACGGGGATGTCGAGCCGCTCCTGGAGCTTGCGCTCGATCTCGAAGCACCGGGGCGCCGAGATGTCCTCCAGGTTGACGCCGCCGAAGGACGGGGCGAGGCGCACCACGGTCTCGACGATCTCGTCGCGTCGGTCGTCGCGAGCGCGATCGGCACCGCGTCGACGCCGCCGAACTGCTTGAAGAGGATGGCCTTGCCCTCCATGACGGGGAGCGAGGCCTCGGGGCCGATGTCCCCGAGCCCGAGCACGGCGGTGCCGTCGGTCACGACGGCGACGACGTTCGACTTCCACGTGTAGTCGTGGACGAGTTCCGGCCGCTCGGCGATCGCGCTGCACACTTTCGCGACGCCGGGCGTGTATGCGAGGGACAGGTCGTCCTTGTCGCGGACCGGCACGGTGGCCTGCACGGCCATCTTGCCGCCGCGATGCAGCGCAAACGCCGGATCGAAGGGCTCGGCCGCACCGGCGGGGCCCTCGTGATCCGTACTGCTGTCGCTGCGAGGATTGACGATCTCCGCTGCCACTTGTCTGACCCCTTAAGTCTTAATCATTCGTTGAGGGTGTCCACTCCTGGTTGAGAAGTGGGCGGGCACCGCGTCCGTTCCCCGCCTGTCGGCGGAGGGAGGTACGGACACGCGGGCGCGCCGCACACGCGCCCTGAGCCCCGGATGAGGGGTGTAGCCCACCTTTCTACCCGAAGGCGGTGGGCCCGGGCGAGTGACATTGGTTGCAGAACGCGCCGGAATGGGGGCCGCCGGGCCCGCGGCGGGGTAGTGGCGGGCCTCCGCATGCCACGAACCTACGGCGGCCCGGAATCGCCTGTAGTCCACATGGCGAGATTGGCGGGATATCACTCGGTTAACGGTGATTCGCACCGCGCCCCATAAGCCCGTGCTGTACCGGGCCGTCAGCATTCGAGGCTGGCCCGTTATCCGATTTTGACATCTCCGGCACCCAGAATCGGACGGTCCGAATGGCAAGATGCCGTCATCACACGAGGTCGCGACACCCGAAGGTGTGTGCACGACTCATCGGCAACTCCCTCATCCGCCGGAGGACCCACCATGACCGCAAGCTCCATTTGTCGCAGGACCGCAGATAAGTCCGCGAAGTCCCGGATTGCCGCGGTCGGCGCGATCGCGGTCGCCGGTGCGCTGCTGCTGTCCGGCTGTGGCGACCAGACCAACGACAAGAAGAGCAACGCGGTCGTCGACGCGCCGCTCGCCGACAAGCTGCCCAAGGACATCCGCGCCAAGGGCGTCATCAAGGTCGGGTCCGACATCGCCTATCCCCCGGTGGAGTTCAAGGACAAGTCCGGCAACACCGTGGGCATCGACCCGGACCTGGGCGAGGCGATGGGCAAGCAGCTCGGCGTGCGGTTCGAGTTCGAGAACGGCACCTTCGACACGCTCCTCGGCGGTCTGCGCTCCAAGCGCTACCAGATCGCGATGTCGGCCATGACGGACACCAAGAACCGTCAGGAGGGCATCGACGAGGAGACCGGCAAGAAGATCGGCGACGGTGTCGACTTCGTCGACTACCTCACCGCCGGTGTCTCGATCTACACCAAGAAGGGCGACGACCAGGGCATCAAGACCTGGTCGGACCTCTGCGGCAAGAGGATCGTCGTCCAGCGCGGCACCGTCTCGCACGACCTGGCGAAGACCGAGTCGAAGAAGTGCAAGGGCGGCAAGAAGATCTCCATCGAGCAGTACGACAACGACCAGCAGGCCCAGACCCGGCTGCGCTCCGGCGGCGCCGACGCGGGTTCGTCCGACTTCCCGGTGGCCGCGTACGCGGTGAAGACCTCGGGCGGCGGCAAGGACTTCCAGCTGGTCGGCGAGCAGGTGGAGGCGGCGCCGTACGGCATCGCGGTCTCCAAGAAGAACCCCGAGCTGCGCGACGCGATCAAGGCCGCGCTCGACGCGATCATCGCCAACGGCGACTACGAAAAGATCATCAAGAAGTGGGGCGTCGAGGACGGCGCGGTCAAGGAAGCCAAGATCAACGACGGCAAGTGACCGCGTCCCCTTCCCTCCCAGTCGCTGAAAGGCCACGCACGTGACCACCGACATCTCCAAGAAGGGCCCCGAGGACGACGTCCCGAAGGCGCGGCAGGCGGAGGCCATCAAGGCCATCCCCGTGCGCCACTTCGGCCGCTACGTCGCCGCGGTCCTCGCGATCGGCGTCCTCGCCGCCATCGTCTACGCCTTCTCCCAGGGTGACATCCGCTGGGACGCGATCCCCGACAACTTCTTCGACGAGCGCATCCTCAAGGGCGTCCGCGAGACGCTGATCCTCACCTTCCTCTCGATGCTCATCGGCGTCGTGGGCGGTGTGATCCTCTCCGTGATGCGCCTGTCGAAGAACCCGGTGACCTCGTCGATCGCCTGGTTCTACATCTGGTTCTTCCGCGGTACGCCGGTCCTGGTCCAGCTCTTCGTCTGGTTCAACCTCGGCTTCGTGTTCGACTACATCAACCTCGGCCCGGTCTACAAGGACGAGTGGTCGGACTTCATGACGCCGTTCCTGACGGCGCTGCTCGGCCTCGGCCTCAACGAAGCCGCGTACATGGCGGAGATCTGCCGCGCCGGCCTGCTCTCGGTCGACGAGGGCCAGACGGAGGCGGCGCACGCCCTGGGCATGAGCCACAACAAGACGCTGCGCCGCGTGGTGCTGCCGCAGGCGATGCGCGTCGTGGTGCCGCCGACGGGCAACGAGTTCATCAACATGCTGAAGACGACGTCGCTGGTCGCGGCCGTCCAGTACTACGAGCTGCTCAAATACGCCCAGGACATCGGCACCTCGTCGGGCGCGACGGTGGAGACGCTGCTGCTCGCCGCCTGCTGGTACCTGATCATGACGTCGATCCTCAGCGTCGGTCAGTTCTACCTGGAGCGGTACTACGCACGCGGCTCGTCCCGCACCCTGCCGGACACCCCCTTCCAGAAGATCAAGGCAAACATGCTCTCGCTGAGCAACCGCACGGAAGGGGTGACGCGCTGATGACCGCCATGGTGAAGTCCGAGGGCGTCCACAAGTCCTTCGGCCACGTAGAGGTCCTGAAGGGCATCGACCTGGAGGTCAAGGCGGGCGAGGTGTTCTGCCTCATCGGCCCCTCCGGCTCCGGAAAGTCGACGTTCCTGCGCTGCATCAACCACCTGGAGAAGATCAACGCCGGTCGGCTGTACGTCGACGGGGAGATGGTCGGCTACCGGCAGAAGGGAGACAAGCTGTACGAGCTCAAGGACAGCGAGGTCGCCCTCAAGCGCCGTGACATCGGCATGGTCTTCCAGCGCTTCAACCTCTTCCCGCACATGACGGCGCTCGAGAACGTCATGGAGGCGCCGGTCCAGGTCAAGGGCATCGCCAAGGCCGAGGCCCGGGAGCGCGCGGGCCAGCTCCTGGAGCGGGTCGGCCTGGCCGACAAGGCGGGCAACTACCCCTCCCAGCTCTCCGGCGGCCAGCAGCAGCGCGTGGCGATCGCCCGCGCGCTGGCGATGGACCCGAAGCTGATGCTGTTCGACGAGCCGACATCGGCGCTCGACCCGGAGCTGGTCGGCGACGTCCTCGACGTCATGCGCGACCTCGCGGAGTCCGGCATGACGATGATCGTCGTCACGCACGAGATGGGCTTCGCCCGCGAGGTCGGCGACAGCCTCGTCTTCATGGACGGCGGCGTGGTCGTCGAGTCGGGCAACCCGCGCGACGTCCTGACCAACCCGCAGCAGGAGCGGACGCAGTCGTTCTTGTCGAAGGTGCTGTAGCGCCCCGCTGGGTGGAACCGCTGTCGAAGGGGCCGGTACGCGTGCGTACCGGCCCCTTGACGCGCCCCATCAGGGGCGCGGGGAACTGCGCGACAAGCCCCCACCGGACCCGCGGCCGAAGTTCCGCTACTTGAGACCAAGAACCACCGCGTCCGACGGCGACGCCCATACGGCCCGCGCCTCCGAGAACCCGGCCTCCCGCAACGCACGCACATGCCACTCAACGGACGGCATGTCCCCGTCCGCATGCTCACCGTAGATCTCGAACCGCTTGGCGGTGGGTCCGGCGAGGACCGGCTCCTGGGCGGCGAGCTGCCACCACTCCTTCCAGTCCAGCACCCCCTCGGCCTTGGCACGGTCCATCCGCCGGTGGCGGAGGGCGCTCTCGGCGGCGTTCAGCCGCGGGGTGGCGGGGTCCGGCATGTGATCGGCGTTCATGAAGACGCCACCGTCCCGGACGAGCCCGGCGACCTGGCCGTACAACGCGGCGAGCGGCTCGCTGAAGAGCCAGTGCAACGCCGTCGCGGTGAGCACGGCGTCGTACGAGTCATGCGGCAGCGCGGCGGCCCAGTCGGGGTCCTTCAGATCGGCGGTGACGAAGGTGACCCGGTCGTCACCCGCGAACGTGCCCTCGGCGATGGTGAGCAGCGCGGGGTCGAGGTCGACGCCGACGCTCGTCGCCTCCGGGAACCTCTTGAGCAGCCGGTCCGTAATACTTCCCGTACCGCACGCCAGATCCAGCACGCGCGGCTCGGGGCCGACCACGGCCTCGACCATGTCGAGCATGATCTGGAACCGCTCCTCGCGGTCGGGCAGGTACCACTGCTGCTGCCGGTCCCAGCTGTCCTGCCAGGCGCGCCAGTCGGTGCCGTGCCCGGCCGCGGTCCCGGCCCCCGTTCCCGTCTCCGTCATCAGAACCCCTCCACTCCGTAATACCCTGGTACCGCAATCGGCTATTACCGGCCGACGAGATGACCATAGCCCGCCCCCGTAAGGACTACAAGTGGAACTGGCCTATTACTCGGACTACGCCGTACGCCTGGTCAACAGCGAGGAGCCGGGCCGCAACAAGGACGCGCTGACCTCCGTCGAAGCGATCCGGGAGCTGTTCGGGACGAGCACGCAGATGGCCCGCCGCGCCACGGACTCCGACGTCACACGCTTCCGCTCCGTACGGGGCAGGCTCCGGGCGGTCTTCGAGGCGGCGGACGGCGGCGACGAGACGCTCGCCGTCGACCTGCTGAACTCACTGCTCCTGGAGTTCCCGGTGAGCCCGCAGATCTCGGGCCACGACCACCAGGACGACGACGGACGCCCGCTGTGGCACATGCACCTGGCGGACCACCCCTCGAACGCCACCGCGGGATACGCCGCGATCGCCGCGATGGGCCTCGCCTTCCACCTCACCGAGCACGGCGTGGACCGCCTCGGCCTGTGCGAGGCGGCGCCGTGCCGCAACGCCTACCTCGACACCTCCACGAACCGCTCCCGGCGCTACTGCTCGGACCGCTGCGCGACCCGCGCCAACGTCGCCGCCTACCGCGCCCGCAAGCGCCTGGAGACGGAGCGCTCGGCGAACACCGGCCGCACGGCGCAGACCGCCCAGCGCGCCAGCGCCAGCGGCGAGCGCCGCCCGGAGGCGGGCGGCCGGTAGCGGAACCGCACCCGGCCCAGCACCAGCTCCTCGGGGACGACCCCGTAGTCCGTACTGTCCCCGCCGGCGTAGGCGTTGTCGCCGAGCACCCACCAGCCGCCGCCGCGCCGCTCCTTGGCGCGCTTGACGACCAACAGGTCCTGCTGGAACGGATGGCGCAGGACCACCACGTCCCCCGGGCGGACGCGGCCGCCCCACCGGACGAGCAGCCGGTCCCCGTGATGCAGCGTGGGCACCATCGAGGGACCCGTCACCTCTGCCGCGCCCCACGGCAGGACGGCCCTTCCGCGCTCGCTCTCCTGCGACAGCTCCGGCATCACCGGCACCTCCCCGGTCCTATCCTCCACCAGTCCCAGTCTGACCCTGGACTTTTGTCCTAAGCCCATGGGGGCACCCGCGAAAACCGGCTTCTCACGGAGTAATGTCCCACCTGAGAAGACGATCACGAGGAAGGACAGCTACATGCTTTCCCGCCTGTTTGCCCCCAAGGTGAAGGTCAGCGCCCACTGCGACCTGCCCTGCGGCGTGTACGACCCGGCCCAGGCCCGCATCGAGGCGGAGTCCGTCAAGGCCGTGCAGGAGAAGATGGCCGCCAACGACGACGCCCACTTCCAGGCGCGCGCCACGGTCATCAAGGAGCAGCGCGCAGAGCTGGCCAAGCACCACGTGTCGGTGCTCTGGAGCGACTACTTCAAGCCCCCGCACTTCGAGAAGTACCCGGAGCTGCACCAGCTGGTCAACGACACCCTGAAGGCCCTCTCGGCCGCCAAGGCGTCGACGGACCCGGCCACGGGCCAGAAGGCGCTGGATCACATCGCCCAGATCGACAAGATCTTCTGGGAGACGAAGAAGGCCTGATCTTCGATCACGCCCTCTGACCTGCGGCCTTCTTGGCCGCAGCGTCCGCTCGTCCGCGGGCCCGTCGGCCGCCGCCGTACACGGCGTCCTCGACGGTCCGGGTGCGGTCGTTTCCGCCCTGGCACCGGCGGCCATGACGCCCCTGGCGGGGCACTCGCCGAGGGCCTCACTATGCTCCCCGGAATGACCACGCAGTCGCCCCCGCGGCTCACGCCGGAAGCCGCCCGGGAGCTTCAGGGCCTGCTCCCGGCCGAGATCGGGCCGGGGCTCAGTGAACACGAACTCACCGCCGTCGAGGAACGGTTCGGGTTCCGTTTCTCCGCCGATCACCGGGTCTTTCTCGCCGCCGGGCTGCCCCAGGGGTCGTCGCGGTGGCCCGACTGGCGCGGCGGCGACCCCGACGACCTGGCCGAAAGGCTCTCCCGGCCGGTGGAGGGCGTGCTCTTCGACGTGGAGCACAACGGCTTCTGGCACCCCTCCTGGCCCACGCGGCCCGACGGGACATCCGACGCCCTGCGGCTCGCGATGTCGGAGCTGGCGGCCGTGCCGCGGCTGGTCCCTGTCTATGCCCACCGCTATCTGCCGGGCACGGGGGGCGAGTGGGGGCACCCCGTGCTCTCCGTCCACCAGACCGACGTCATCATCTACGGCAACGACCTCGGCGACTACGTACGTCACGAGTTCACCGGCCGAAGGTGCGATGCCACCGCGCACGCCACTGTCGACTTCTGGTCGTACTTCGTCGAGGGCGGGCCGGGGATCGACGTCACCGCGCCGACGCCCCACACTCCGTACGCGACGGACGCGCG
Source organism: Streptomyces huasconensis (assembly GCA_004010275.1). Taxonomy (GTDB): domain Bacteria; phylum Actinomycetota; class Actinomycetes; order Streptomycetales; family Streptomycetaceae; genus Streptomyces; species Streptomyces huasconensis. The sequence goes on along the minus strand of RBWT01000152.1, from coordinate 1,750 downwards.
CGAGGCGGTCGAACACCTGCGGATGCTGGCGCTGGAGCGCCTCATCGGCCGCCGGCACCACCCGGAGCAGTTGATCGAGGCCGCGCTCACGGCGCTGGTCCTCGACGTCGACGTGGAGTCGGACGCGTTGCCGTCACTGGGCGGGCTCCTGCGCGCCGAACGCGCGCGGGCCCCCGCGCTGTTCGAGGAGGTGACGCGTGAGGCGGGGCTGCTCCGGGGCGTTCCCGCCGAGGACGGGGGCGGCTCCCGGGAGGCATCGGTCCGCTGGCGGCTCGTGCGCTGGTGGCTGCGGCTGATCGCCAACGGCAGCCTGGCCCCCGGCCCCGGTGGTGACGTGATCACGTACGAGGGCTGGGGCCCTCTGGGCCGGCCGCGGGGGCTCGGCCCCCTGGTGGACAAGGTCGACGCGTACAACGACTGGTCGGCGCTCAGGCGCGGCGACCGTGAGCACCTGGCACGGGCGATCGTCACCGAGGCCGAGCGGCTGCTCACCGGGCCCTGGCCGCCGCCGGCCTGATCCACCGGGGCCGCGGCGCGCTCACTCCCGGTGCGTCCGTCGGGGGCGGGCCAGGCCCAGGTCGTACGCGAGGATCGTGGCCTGGACGCGGTCGCGCAGACCCAACTTGCCGAGCAGGGCGTTGACATGGGACTTCACCGTGCCGGTGGTCACGCCGAGGGCGCCGGCGATCTCGGCGTTGGTGTGGCCCGCCGCCACCAGGGTCAGCACCTCGCGTTCGCGCGGCGTGAGCGAGGTGAGGAGTGCGGGGTCCGGGGCGGGGGCCGTGTCGGCGAAGGCGTCGATCAGGCGGCGCGTGACGGTGGGTGCGAGCATGGCCTCGCCCGAGGCCACCACCCTGATGCCGGCGAGGAGTTCCTCCGGCAGCGCGTCCTTGAGGAGGAAGCCGGAGGCCCCGGCGCGCGCAGCGCGTCGTGGACGTACGCGTCCTGGTCGAAGGTGGTCAGGACGAGGACCCGCGGCGCCGGCCTCGCAGGCTCCGTGGGCTCCGCGGTGAGCAGGCGGGTCGCCGTCAGGCCGTCCATGCCCGGCATGCGGATGTCCATGAGGACGACGTCCGGGGAGAGTTCCCGTGCCAGCCGCACGGCCTGGGCACCGTCCTGCGCCTCCGCCACCACGTGCAGGTCCGGTTCCGCGTCGACGATCGCCGCGAACCCGGCACGGACGACGGCCTGGTCGTCGACGACCATCAGTGGACGCCTCCCAGCAGGGCGCGCCTCGCCTGCGCCGCGGGCCGCTGCGTTCTCGGTGGGGATGGCGGTACCTCCTTGGGGGTTTTGGCTGCTGTGGGGGATCTCGGCTGCCGCTGTGCTCGCCGCCGCAAGGGCGCTCACGGCGCCGTGGGGCTCACGGGCGCAGGGGAGTTCCGCGGCTGCCGTGAGCTCGCGGCCGCAGGGGCGTTCGCGGCGGTCGTGGGGCTCTGGAGCGTCGTGGGTCTTACGGGTGGGGTGGGGCTCAGGGGGGGTCGTAGGCCTCTCGGCCGCCGTGGGGCTCACAGGCCCCCTGGGCCTCTCGGCCGCCGTGGGACTTACGGCTGTCGTGGGGCTCTGGAGCGTCGCGGGACTCTCGGCCGCCGTGGGGCTCACGGGCATCGTGGGACTCACGGGCGCCGTGGTGCCCTCGGGCATCGTGGTGCTCACAGGCGTCGTGGGACTCACGAGCGCCGTAGGCTTGCCGGCCTCCGTGGTGCCCACGGGCATCGCGGGCGCTCTCAGCCGCCGTGGGCTCACGGGC
>RBWT01000151.1 GCA_004010275.1 Streptomyces huasconensis | reverse complement strand
GGGGTGTGGTTGCTCCCGCAGTTCCTCGCGCCCCTGAGGGGGGCGGGTCCCTTAGGGGGTTCGGTTTAGGGCGAACCAGAGTTCCATGCGGGCGTCCGGGTCGTTCAGGTCGGAGCCTAGGAGGGTTTCGCACCGTGCGATGCGTTGGCGGACCGTGTTGCGATGGACGGAGAGGGCGACCGCCGTGCGGTCCCAGCTGCCGTGCAGGGAGAGCCAGGTGCGCAGGGTCTCCCGCAAGGTGGCGTTCTCGCCCAGGGGAGCGAGCAGCACGCGCGCGTGGGCGACGGCTTCCTCGGGGGCGACCAGCGCGGCGAGGCCGTTCGCGTGGTGGCGCACGAGGGGGCGGCGCGTGGCCTCCGCGCGGCGCAGGGCACGGGCCGCCTGGGCGTCGGCCGCCGCGAGGCCGGCCGGGGCGGCGGGGGCGGAGACACCCAGGAGCCAGCCCTCCACCGGGGCGAGTGCGCGGTCGGCGGGGACGGTGCAGGCGGACGACCTCCTCGCCCGGGTCGACCAGGCCGGTGCCGAGCGCCGCGGCGAGCGCGGGCGCGGCCAGCGGGGTGCGCTCCCCGCGCGCGTGGACGACGGTCCACATGTCGCTGCCCAGGAGAGGCCCGGTTTCCTCGGGGGCGGCCCCCAGGAGCAGCCGTACGAGCGCCGCAGAGCGGGCCGCTTCGGAGGCGCCCTGGTGTTCACCGGTGAGCAAGGAGAGGAGCACCACCGCCGCTCCCGCGATCGTGTGGTCGCCCGGTTCACGGCCCTCCGTGGCGACACCGAGCGCGAAGCCGCGGCCGCCGCCGAGCGCGTACGCGGCGAGGTGCGTGGTCCCGGCCGTGTCGGCGGCGGACGCCGGGGCGGCGGGCGTGGCGCGCCGTACGACCCCGGTCAGCTCACGCAGGCCCTCCCGGGCCGCCTGCCGCGCGCGTCCCTCGGCCTGCAACTCCGTGCCGTCCGGCCCGTACAGCGCCGCGAGCCCGCCGGCGCCGCGCCGCGAGCTGGCGCAGGACGGCCGGGACGGGGTCGGGCCGCGCGGCGGCCGTCGCCAGGCCTTGCTGCGCCTCCGCCACCCGGCGCAGCTCCACATGCCGGGCCTCGCTCATCAGCCGCCACACGGCGCGGGCGACCCCGCTGAACGTGGTCTGCGGCGGCACCTCCAGGAGGGGCAGGCCGTGCCGCTCGCAGGCCGCCACCAGGGCCGCGGGCACGGTGTCGTGGACCGGCGCGACACCGAAGCCGAGGGCCGCGCCGCCCGCCGCGACGATGCGGGTCACGTAGTGGTCGAGGTGAGACTGTGCCCCCTCATGGCCGGTGATGTGGACGCCCGCCGTGAGCAGCAGTTCGCCTCCGAGGAGGTACGGGTACGGGTCCGCCATCTCCGAGGTGTGCACCCACTGCACGGTCGTCCCCGCCGCGTCCGGGCCCGCGATCTGCCGCAGGCCCAGCTCCTCGCGGGCCAGCAGCGCGGCGAGCGGGCCGCGGGGTCGGGGGCGCCGCGGGGCCCTGGGAGCCGGTGAGGTCGGCCATGGTGGGCGTTCCATCCATCTCGGTCACGGTAAGTGGAAGAAACGTACACTTCAGGGTTGCTTTCCGGCCACCTAGGGTCGTGCCGACCGCAGGCCGCGGGTACGGGCGGATGTCCCCGCGGCGGTCTTCACCCCATCTGCACGACACGCCACCGAGGTGCGCGAAGGAGGCCCCCCTTATGGCCGTCGACTACACAGTGATCGTCGTCTATCTCGCCGGGATGCTGGCGATGGGCTGGTGGGGGATGCGCCGCGCCAAGTCCAAGAGCGAGTTCCTGGTCGCCGGGCGCCGCCTCGGGCCGTGGATGTACTCCGGGACCATGGCCGCCATCGTCCTCGGCGGCGCCTCCACCATCGGCGGTGTCGGCCTCGGCTATCAGTACGGGCTCTCGGGCGCCTGGATGGTCTTCACCATCGGTCTCGGACTGCTCGCGCTCAGCGTGTTCTTCTCGGCCCGCATCGCGCGCCTGAAGGTGTACACCGTCTCCGAGATGCTGGACCTGCGCTACGGAGGGCGCGCGGGCGTCATCTCCGGAGTGGTCATGTGGGCGTACACGCTGATGCTCGCGGTCACCTCGACCATCGCGTACGCCACCATCTTCGACGTCCTGTTCGACATGAACCGCACGCTCGCGATCATCCTGGGCGGCTCGATCGTCGTCGCCTACTCGACGCTCGGCGGCATGTGGTCCATCACCCTCACCGACATGGTGCAGTTCGTGGTGAAGACCATCGGCGTGCTCCTGCTGCTCCTGCCCATCGCCGTCGTCAAGGCGGGCGGGTTCGGCGAGATGAGGGCGAAGCTGCCCACCGAGTACTTCGACCCGCTGGGCATCGGCGGCGAGACGATCTTCACGTACGTGCTGATCTACACGTTCGGCATGCTCATCGGGCAGGACATCTGGCAGCGCGTCTTCACCGCGCGCAGCGACAAGGTGGCCCGCTACGGAGGCACCGTCGCCGGTACCTACTGTCTCGTCTACGCGATCGCCGGTGCCGTCATCGGCACCGCCGCCAAGGTCATGTACCCGAAGCTGCCGAGCGCCGACGCCGCCTTCGCGACCATCGTCAAGGACGAACTGCCCATGGGCGTACGGGGACTTGTCCTGGCCGCCGCCCTCGCCGCCGTCATGTCGACGTCCTCCGGAGCGCTCATCGCCTGCGCGACCGTCGCCAACAACGACATCTGGTCGCGCCTGCGGGGAGCGGCCGCCCCGGAGAGCGAGGGGCACGACGAGGTCAAGGGCAACCGCGCCTTCATCCTCATCATGGGCGTCGCCGTGATCGTCATCGCCATCGCGCTCAACGACGTCGTCGAGGCGCTGACCGTCGCCTACAACCTGCTCGTCGGCGGCCTGCTCGTGCCGATCCTCGGCGGCCTGCTGTGGCGCCGCGGCACCGCGCCCGGCGCGCTCGCCGCCGTCGCCGCCGGCGGGCTGTCCGTGATCGGGCTCATGTGGGGGTACGGCATCCTCGCCACCGAGCCGGTCTACTACGGCCTGCTGACCTCGCTCGCCGTGTACGTCGTCGTCTCCCTCGCCACCCGCCCGACCGACGCGGCCGTGCTCGCCGCCTGGCGCGAACGCCTCGCCGGGCGGGACGCCACGGAACCGCGGGCTCCGGCGGCCGTCTAGATCTTCGCGCGGCCCGTTGTCAGTGGGGCGCGCGACACTTGAAACGCAGTACTCGCACCAGCAGGAGGAACACCGACCATGAGCAGCGCCGAGAACCCGACGACCCCCCGCGGCCCCGTCGACTCCTCCCGCATCCCCCGGTACGCGGGCCCGGCGACGTACGCGCGACTGCCGCGGCTCGACGAGGTGGGCGGCAAGACCGACGTCGCCGTGGTCGGTGTGCCCTTCGACTCCGGTGTCTCCTACCGCCCCGGCGCCCGCTTCGGCGGCAACGCGATCCGTGAGGCCTCCCGACTCCTGCGCCCCTACAACCCCGCGCAGGACGCCTCCCCCTTCGCGCTCGCGCAGGTCGCGGACGCCGGTGACATCTCCGCCAACCCGTTCAACATCAACGAGGCCGTGGAGACCATCGAGGCCGCCGCCGACGACCTCCTCGGCTCCGGCGCCCGCATGATGACCCTCGGCGGCGACCACACCATCGCGCTGCCGCTGCTGCGTTCCGTCGCCAAGAAGCACGGTCCGGTCGCGCTGCTGCACTTCGACGCCCACCTGGACACCTGGGACACGTACTTCGGCGCCGAGTACACGCACGGCACGCCGTTCCGCCGCGCCGTGGAGGAGGGCATCCTCGACACCGAGGCGCTGTCCCACGTCGGCACGCGCGGCCCGCTGTACGGCAAGAAGGACCTCACCGACGACGAGAAGATGGGCTTCGGCATCGTCACCTCGGCGGACATCTACCGCCGCGGCGCCGACGAGGTCGCCGACCAGCTGCGCCAGCGCATCGGCGATCGCCCGCTGTACATCTCCATCGACATCGACTGCCTCGACCCGGCCCACGCGCCCGGCACCGGCACTCCCGAGGCGGGCGGCATGACCTCCCGCGAGCTGCTGGAGATCCTGCGGGGCCTCGCCTCCTGCAACCTCGTCTCGGCGGACGTCGTCGAGGTCGCCCCGGCCTACGACCACGCGGAGATCACCGCGGTCGCCGCCTCCCACACGGCGTACGAACTGACGACGATCATGAGCAGGCAGATAGCCGCCGGCCGCGCCTCCGGCGGGGAGCAGACCGCGAAGTAACCCGCGCCGCGAGGCCGTCGGACACCGTGGCACGCCGGGCCGGGCGCGGCCCGGCGGCCCGTGCGCCCGGCCGAACCCCCGGCCGAACGCCTCCGGGAACCCCCGCCGGGCCGTGGCCCGGGCGAGAAGGAGAAGACGCCGCATGACCCACGACCACGACCTGGTGCTGCGCCCCACGCCGCGCCAGACGGAGGCCGCCCTGAACCCGCCCCCGGGGCGCAACGGCGGCGACCTCGTCGTCGAGACCCTCGCCGGCCTCGGCGCCACCACCGTCTTCGGCCTCCCGGGCCAGCACGCGCTCGGCATGTTCGACGCGCTGCGCCGCTCGTCGCTGTCGTACGTGGGCCTGCGCGTCGAGAACAACACCGGGTTCGCCGCGGACGCGTACGGCCGGATCACCGGCGAGGTGGCCCCGCTGCTGCTGTCCACCGGGCCCGGCGCGCTGACCTCGCTCGCCGCGCTCCAGGAGGCGGCGGCGGGTTCGTCGCCGGTCCTCGCCATCGCCAGTCAGGTGCCGGTGGCGGGGCTCGGCGGCGGCCGCCACGGCTATCTGCACGAGCTGCGCGACCAGCAGGCGTCCTTCCGCGACATCGTGAAGTCGGTCCACACGGTCCGCACGGCCTCCCAGATCCCGTCGGCGATCGCCGCCGCCTGGGAGTCCGCGCTGACCGCGCCGCACGGCCCGGTCTGGGTGGAGATCCCCCAGGACGTGCTGCTCGCGGGGACGACGCTGCCGGTCGTCACGGCCATGGACGCCACGCCCGACGAGGTCGTGCCCCGCCCCGAACTGACGGCCGTCGCCGCCGACCTGCTCACGCGCGCGGAGCGGCCGGCGATCATCGCGGGCGGCGGTGTCGTCAGGTCGGACGCCTCCGGAAAGCTCCTCGCGCTGGCGGAGCTGGTGAACGCCCCGGTGGTCACCACCTTCGGCGGCAAGGGCGCCTTCCCCTGGGAGCACCCGCTGTCGCTCCAGTCCTGGCTGGAGGACCGCCACACCACCGACTTCCTGGAGGACGCGGACGTCCTGCTCGTCGTCGGCTCGGGCCTCGGTGAACTGTCCTCGAACTACCACACGTTCAAGCCGCGCGGCCGGGTCATCCAGATCGAGGCGGACGCGGGGAAGCTGGAGTCCAACCACCCCGGGCTCGGCATCCACGCGGACGCGCGGCTCGCGCTGTCGGCCCTCCTGGAGACGATCGACACGCCCCGCGAGGACCCGTCGGCGCCCGAGCGGGTGGCGGCGGTTCTGGCCAGGGTCCGCGAGCGGATCGCCGCGCAGGACCTCACGCTGGAGCAGCAGGTCCTCGCCTCCGTGCGCGAGGCGTTGCCGGACGCGGCGCCGTCCTTCAAGGACATGACGATCCTCGCCTACTGGGCGTGGTCGGCGTTCGACGCGCGGCGCCCCAACACGATGCACTCGGCACAGGGCGCGGGCGGCCTCGGCTACGGCTTCCCGGCCGCGCTCGGCGCGGCGTCGCCGACCCCTCACAGCCGGTCCTCGCCGTCTCGGGCGACGGCGGCGCGATGTACTCGATCGCGGAGCTGGCGACCGCGCGGCAGTACGGGCTGAACGTGACGTGGCTGATCGTCGACGACGGCGGCTACGGCATCCTGCGCGAGTACATGTCCGACGCCTTCGGCGAGGCCACCGGCACGGAGCTGGCCCGCCCCGACTTCGTGGCGCTCGCGGAGTCCTTCGGGGTGCCGGGCGTACGGACGACTCCGGAGACGCTCCGGGACGACCTGGCGAAGGCGCTGGCCCAGCCGGGGCCTTCGGTGGTGGTGCTCCCGGCGGTGCTGCGGATGTTCGCGCCCACGCATCTTGCCGGGGGCTGACCTCCTCCGTACAACCATCCCCGCCCCCGGCGAGTCATCTGTGGCGAGCGCGCCGGGGGCGCGCTTGTGCGGGCCCACGGGGGACCCCGTACGGATCAAGGGGATGGGAAACACTTCATGACGCACCACCCGGTGTCCGGGATATCCCGGCGCGCCCGCATGCTCTCCGCCGGGCTCGCCGCAGGCGTCCTCGTGCCGCTTGGCGCCGTCGCGGGGGCCGCGCCCGCCGTCGCCGCGCCCGCGCCGACCGTCAGCTGCACCTCCGCGCAGGCCGGCCTCGCCGCCAAGCTCACCAAGGACATCACCGCCGCGCTGAAGAACCGCAAGGGCACCGTCGCGGTCGGGCTGTACGACCGCACCACGAAGACGACCTGCACGCTGCGCTCGACCACCTCGTTCGACTCGGCCAGCGTCGTCAAGGCGACCGTCCTCGCCACGCTCCTGTGGGACGCGAAGAAGACCGACCGGAAGCTGACCGAGCGCGAGTCGGACCTCGCGCACGCCATGATCACCACGTCGGACAACGCGGCGACCAGCACGCTCTGGCGCCAGCTCGGCACCGGCAAGATCAAGGCCTTCCTCCAGGCCGCCAAGATGACGAAGACCGTGCCGGGAGCCGACGGCTACTGGGGCCTGACCCGGATCAACGCGGCCGACGAGCAGAAGCTCCTCGCGCTGTTCACCGCCAAGAACTCCGTCCTGAGCGACAACGCGCGCGCCTACATCCTGAAGCTGATGGGCAAGGTCGTCTCCTCGCAGCGCTGGGGCACCCCGGCGGGCGCGCCCTCGGGCGTCGCCATACACGTCAAGAACGGCTGGCTCCAGCGGTCGACGCACGGCTGGCGCGTGCACAGCATCGGCGCGTTCAAGGGCGGCGGCCACGACTACACGATCTCCGTGCTCACGCACGGCAACAGCACCATGAACTACGGGGTCGCCACCATCCAGGGTGTCGCAAAGGCCATCCACAAGGACCTGACGCCCCAGACCCCGGCCGCGCAGCGCTACGTCCCCACGGACACGCCGCGTGAGGCGTTCGTGGCGGTGCCCGGCAGCTGACGGCGGCGCCGTCTTTGTCGCGGCGGGATGAAATCCGCGTCCCGCCGCGTTGGGCCTCTCGGCAGGTCAGGTCTACGGGAGGCAGCACGTGACAGAGCAACGGGGATGGGCGCGGCGACTCACCGGATACGCCTGGCGGTATCCGAAGGACGTCGTGCTCGCGCTCGGCTCCTCGCTCGCCGGCATGGCCGTCATGGCCGTCGTCCCCCTGATCACCAAGGTGATCATCGATGACGTCATCGGGGAGGACGGCCAGGGCGGCGGCCGCTCCATGGGCCCCTGGGCGGGCGCGCTCATCGGCGCCGCCCTCCTCGTCTACGTCTTCACCTACATCCGCCGCTACTACGGCGGCCGTCTCGCCCTCGACGTCCAGCACGACCTGCGCACCGAGATGTACGGGACGATCACCCGGCTCGACGGGCGGCGCCAGGACGAGCTGTCCACCGGGCAGGTCGTCGGCCGCGCCACCAGCGACCTCCAGCTGATCCAGGGCCTGCTCTTCATGCTGCCGATGACCATCGGCAACATCCTGCTCTTCGTGATCTCGCTGGGGATCATGGCCTGGCTCTCGCTGCCGCTCACCCTGGTCGCGCTCGCCGTCGCCCCCGCCCTGTGGTTCATCGCCCGCCGCTCCCGCACCCGCCTGCACCCCGCCACCTGGTACGCGCAGGCCCAGGCCGCCGCCGTCGCCGGTGTGGTCGACGGCGCCGTCAGCGGCGTACGCGTGGTGAAGGGCTTCGGGCAGGAGGACCAGGAGACCGGGAAGCTGCGGGAGGTCGGCCGCAGGCTCTTCGCGGGCCGGATGCGGACGATCCGCCTCAACTCCCGCTACACCCCCGCCCTCCAGGTCGTTCCCATGCTCGGCCAGGTCGCCATGCTGGCCCTCGGCGGCTGGCTGGCCGTGCGCGGGGAGATCACGCTCGGCACGTTCGTCGCCTTCTCCACCTACCTCGCGCAGCTCGTCGGCCCGGTGCGGATGCTCGCCATGGTCCTCACCGTCGGACAGCAGGCCCGCGCGGGCGTCGAGCGCGTCCTCGAGCTGATCGACACCGAGCCGAGCATGAGCGACGGGACCAAGGAGCTGCCCGCCGACGCCCCGGCCACCGTCGAGTTCGACGACGTCGCCTTCGCCTACGAGGACGACCGCCCCGTCCTGGACGGGCTGACCTTCCAGATAGCCCCCGGCGAGACCCTCGCCGTGGTCGGCTCCTCCGGCAGCGGCAAGTCCACCGTCTCGCTGCTGCTGCCCCGCTTCTACGACGTGACGCACGGCGCCGTCCTCGTCGGCGGCCACGACGTGCGCGAGCTGACGCTCGACTCCCTGCGCTCCGCCATCGGCCTCGTGCCCGAGGACTCCTTCCTCTTCTCCGACACGGTCCGCGCCAACATCGCGTACGGCCGCCCCGAGGCCACCCAGGAGCAGATCGAGGCCGCCGCGTGCGCCGCCCAGGCCGACCGGTTCATATCCGAGCTGCCCGAGGGGTACGACACCACGGTCGGCGAGCACGGACTGACCCTCTCCGGCGGCCAGCGCCAGCGCATCGCGCTCGCCCGCGCCATCCTCACCGACCCCCGCCTGCTCGTCCTCGACGACGCCACCTCGGCGGTGGACGCGCGCGTGGAGCACGAGATCCACGAGGCGCTGCGCGGCGTCATGGCGGGCCGGACCACCCTCCTCATCGCCCACCGCCGCTCCACCCTCAACCTCGCCGACCGCATCGCCGTCCTCGACGGCGGCCGCCTCGCCGACATCGGCACCCACGAGGAGCTGGAGGAGCGCTCCGCCCTCTACCGGCGCCTGCTCACCGACCCCGACGAGCTGGGCGGCGTCTCGCCCGGCCACGCGTTGCGGGCCGACGTGCCCGAGGACACCTCCGTACGCGACGAACTGGACGCCGAGTTCGACGCGGAGCGCGGCATCACGCCCGCCCTGTGGACCGGCGACCGCGAACCCCGGGACACCGCGCTGTCCGGGATGCCGTCCACGCCCGAGCTGCTCGCCCAGGTCGACGCGCTGCCTCCGGCCGACGACAAGCCCGGCATCGACGAGGCGCGGGCCGTGCGCCCCGAGGAGTCGTACGGCCTGCGCAGGCTGCTCGGCGGCTTCGGGCTGCCGCTGCTGCTGAGCCTGCTGCTGGTGGCCGTCGACGCGGGCATGGGCCTGCTGCTGCCCGTCCTGATCCGGCACGGCATCGACGAGGGCGTCAACCAGCTCGCGCTGGGCGCCGTCTGGGCCGCCTCCGGGTTCGCGCTCGCCGCCGTCGCCGTGCAGTGGACGGCGCAGACCGGCGAGATGCGCATGACGGGACGGACCGGCGAGCGGGTCCTGTACGCGCTGCGGCTGAAGATCTTCGCGCAGCTCCAGCGGCTCGGGCTCGACTACTACGAGCGCGAGCTGACCGGGCGCATCATGACCCGGATGACCACGGATGTGGACGCGCTGTCCACGTTCCTCCAGACCGGCCTGGTCACCGCCTTCGTCTCCGTCGTCACGTTCTTCGGCATCATGGTGGCGCTGCTCGTCATCGACGTGGAGCTGGCCCTGGTCGTCTTCGCCACGCTGCCGGTGCTCGTCGTCGGCACGTACTTCTTCCGCAAGTCGAGCGTGCAGGCGTACGAACTGGCGCGCGAGCGCGTGTCGGCCGTCAACGCCGACCTCCAGGAGTCCGTCGCCGGGCTGCGCATCGTGCAGGCCTTCCGGCGCGAGCGCTCCGGTGCCGAGCGGTTCGCCCGCAACAGCGACAGCTACCGCCAGGCGCGCATCCGAGGCCAGTGGCTGATCTCGGTCTACTTCCCGTTCGTGCAGTTCCTGTCGTCCGCCGCCGTCGTCGCCGTACTGATCGTCGGCGCGGGCCGCGTCCAGGCGGGCACGCTGACCACCGGCGCGCTCGTCGCCTACCTCCTTTACATCGATCTGTTCTTCGCGCCTGTCCAGCAGCTCTCCCAGGTCTTCGACGGCTACCAGCAGGCCACCGTCTCGCTCGGCCGCATCCAGGAGCTGCTCCAGGAGCCGACGTCGACCAAGGCCGCCGACGAGCCGCTGGACGTCCTCTCGCTGCGCGGCGACATCGCCTTCGAGGACGTGCGGTTCGCCTACAACGGCGAGGAGGAGGCCCTCGCCGACGTGCGGCTGCGCATCCCGGCCGGGCAGACCGTCGCCTTCGTCGGCGAGACCGGCGCGGGCAAGTCGACGCTGGTCAAGCTCGTCGCCCGCTTCTACGACCCCACCGGCGGGCGGGTGACGGTGGACGGCACCGACCTGCGCGACCTGGACCTCACCGCCTACCGCCACCGGCTCGGCGTCGTGCCGCAGGAGGCCTACCTCTTCGCGGGCACCGTCCGCGACGCCATCGCCTACGGCCGGCCCGACGCCACCGACGCCGAGGTCGAGGCCGCGCCCGCGCGGTCGGCGCGCACGACATGATCGCCACCCTCGACGGCGGCTACCTCCACGAGGTCACCGAGCGCGGCCGCAACCTCTCCGCCGGTCAGCGCCAGCTCATCGCGCTCGCCCGCGCCGAGCTGGTCGACCCCGACATCCTGCTCCTCGACGAGGCGACCGCCGCGCTCGACCTCGCCACCGAGGCGCAGGTCAACCACGCCACCGACCGCATCGCGGGCCGACGCACCACGCTGGTCGTCGCCCACCGCCTCACCACCGCCGCCCGCGCCGACCGCGTCGTCGTCATCGACAGGGGCGCGTCGCGGAGGACGGCACGCACGAGGAGCTGCTCGCCCGGGGTGGGCGGTACGCCGAGCTGTGGCGGACGTTCGTGGGCGAGCCGGTGGAGATCGCCTGAGCCGCGGCGCGAGCGGGACCGGGCCAGGCGGGGCAGGGGCAGAAAAACCGGGGGTCGCCGCAACCGTGGGGGCGGTGGGCTGCGTCCGTACATCAGTACGTTGATGCCGCAGGGGCAGGAGGGGAACACGTGAGCAGTGGTCGCGGCCGTGGCCGGATACGACGGCGGCTGACGCTCGGCGCCGCCGGGCTCGCCGCCGCCGTCCTGCTCGCCCTCGCCGGCCCCGGCGTCGGCGCCGCCCACGCCCTCGCCCTCGGGGGCCCGTGCGTCGGCCACAAGGTCCGCACACTGCCCTTCAGCACCGGCAAGGTCGAGGTCTTCAAGACCCGCGGCTACGTCTGCGCCGTGACCACCGCCAAGCGCGCCGGTGCCCGCAAGACCATGTCCGTCAGCGTCCAGGCGCGCGGCAGCCGCCCCGTGCGCGACAAGGGGCGCTACGCCCGCCGCGCGGGCCCCGTGACGGTCCACGCCGGCCACCGGTGCGTGCGCGTGACGGGGTCGGTCTCCGGGCGCGGGGTCAGTACGGGCTGGATTCTCTGCTGACGTCCGCAGTTGCCGCATAACTCCCCCTGGTGTGGGTCCAGTCGCTCCGTTAGGTTCCGGGGCGTTGCTGTGTCGACAGGGGAGGGTGCATGCGCAAGGTGCTCAGATGGCTGTTGTCGCTCGTGGTGCTGATAGGCACGGCGGGCACGGCCGGAGCGACGACGGCCGGAGCGGCCACGACCGGAGCCGCCACGGCCGCGGAACCGGCCGCCACCGGCACGACGGACATCAAGGACAGGCTGCTCGCCATACCCGGCATGAGCCTCATCGAGGAGAAGCCCTACCCCGGCTACCGCTTCTTCGTCCTGAACTACACCCAGCCGGTCGACCACCGCCGCCCCTCCAAGGGCACGTTCAAGCAGCGCCTGACGGTCCTGCACAAGGACACCAGCCGCCCCACGGTCTACTACACCAGCGGCTACAGCGTCTCCACGAACCCCAGCCGCCGCGAGCCCACGCAGATCGTCGACGGCAACCAGGTCTCCATGGAGTACCGCTTCTTCACGCCCTCGCGCCCCGAGCCCGCCGACTGGTCGAAGCTCGACATCTGGCAGGCGGCCACCGACCAGCACCGCATCTACCGGGCCCTCAAGCCCATCTACGGCAAGAAGTGGCTGGCCACCGGCATCTCGAAGGGCGGCATGACCGCCACGTACTACGAGCGCTTCTACCCGCGCGACATGGCCGGCATCGTCTCCTACGTCGCGCCCAACGACGTCGTCGACAAGGAGGACTCCGCCTACGACACGTTCCTCGCGAACGTCGGCACCAAGGAGTGCCGCGAGCGCATCCAGGCCGTGCAGCGCGAGGCGCTGGTCCGCAGGGAACCGCTGTCGCGCAAGCTCGCCGCGTACGCCGAGGCGGAGGGCCACACCTTCACGACCGTCGGCACGCTGGACAAGGCTTTCGAGGCCGTCGTCATGGACCTGGTCTGGGGCTTCTGGCAGTACCAGCCCGCCGCCACCGCCTGCGGCACCATCCCCGACGCGGCCACCATGACCGACCAGGCCCTCTTCGACTACGTCGACTCGGTGGGCGGCTGGTCCTCGTACTCCGACAAGGGCCTCGCGCCCTACACGCCGTACTACTACCAGGCGGGCACCGAACTCGGCGCGCCCACCATCCGCCAGCCCTGGCTCGGCGCCCTGAGCCGCTACGGCTACCAGCCGCCCCGCACCTTCGTGCCGCGCGACATCCCCATGCGGTTCACGCCGCACGCGATGCGGGACATCGACACCTGGGTGCGGCACAACGCCCACCGGATGATGTACGTCTACGGCGAGTACGACCCGTACGGCGCCGAGCAGTTCCGTCCCGCGCGGGGGCCAAGCACGACAGCCACGTCTTCACGGCGCCCGGCGCGAACCACGGCGCGACCGTCTCGCAGCTCGTCCCCGACGAGAAGGCGAAGGCCACGCAGCGCATCCAGGCGTGGGCCGGGGTCGCCTCACCCACGGGCAAGCCGCTTGCCCCGTACGACGCGAAGCTCGACCGGCGGGACGTGAAGAAGGAGCAGACGCTGCGGCCGTGAGGCCTGCGGCGCCCCGCGGTGCGCGGGCCGGCGTACGGCTCAGTACGTCAGCCCGTGGCCGATCGGGTACAGCACCCGCGCCGGGTCGTCCGCCCGCCGCACCGGCACCGGCAGCCGGCCGCGCGGGGCGGCGCGGCCCGTGATCACCCGGGCGGCGGCGCGCAGTGCGCCGACCGTCCAGCAGTACGCGGCGAGCGCGGCGTCGACACGGGGAGCCGGGCCACGTCGTAGGGGTTGCGGACGGCGAGGGTGATCACGGGGACGCCGGTGGCCTTCAGGGCGGCGACCAGGGCGATCTGGCCGTCCTCGGCCGCCGGGGTGTCCTCGGTGGCGGGGCCCGTGTCCAAGGCGGTGTTGGCGGCCTGGGTGTTGTCGCGGGCCGTGGCGGTGTGCGTCGCGACGTTGTACGTCGCTCACGAGCACCGCGTCCTTGCCCCGCGCCGCCGCCACGGCCCTGTCCACCGCCGTGGCGTCCGGGGCGGTGCCCGTCGACAGGGCGGTGGCCGTGAAGCCGAGGCCGGTGAGGGCGTCGGCGAGGACTGTGGTCGGCGGGCCCGTCGTACCGGACGGCGAGCGGGGGTCGGCGCCGACCACCAGCACGTCGCGTGAGTGTCGGGCGAGAGCGGCAGCAGACCCCCGGCGTTTTCCAGCAGCGTCGTGGTCGCGTCGGCGATGCGGTCGGCGGCGGCGCGGTGGGCGGGGGAGCCCACCACGGAGTCCACGGAGTCCACCGAGTCCGCCGTGGTCTCCTGGGGCGCGGTGCCGTCCTCGGGCAGCAGCCCCACCCGCGCCTTCATGCGCAGCACCCGCAGAACCGATTCCTCGATCCGCTCCTCCGTCAGCTCGCCCTCCCCGACGGCCCGGAGCACCGCGTCCCACGCGACCTGCGGCCGCGGCGGATTGAGCAGCTGGTCCACGCCCGCCTTGAGCGCCAGCACGGCCACGCGGTCGTCGCCGTACTTCGTGCGGACCCCGCGCATCGCCAGCGAGTCCGTGGCGACCACGCCGTCGTAGCCCAGTTCCTCGCGCAGGATGCCCGTCACGATCGGGTACGAGAGTGTCGCCGGGTCGCCCGACGGGTCCAGGGCGGGCACCACGATGTGCGCGGTCATCACGGAGTCCACGCCCGCGGCGATCGCGGCCCGGAACGGCGGCGCGTCGAAACGGTCCCACTCCTCGCGGGTGTGATGGATGTGCGGCAGCTCGGTGTGGCTGTCGTCCGTGGTGTCGCCGTGCCCCGGGAAGTGCTTGGCGGCGGTCGCGATGCCCGCGCTCCGGTAGCCCTCGACCTGCGCGGCCACGAACCCCGCGACGGCTTCCGGGTCCGCGCCGAAGGAGCGTACGCCGATGACGGGGTTGGCCGGGTCGATGTTCACGTCCGCGTCCGGGGCGTGGTCCTGGCGGATGCCGAGGGCGTGCAGCTCGGCGCCTGCGATACGGGCCGCCTCGCGCGCGTGTTCGTGCGATCCGGAGGCGCCGAGGGCCATCGCGCCCGGCAGGAGCGTCGCGGGGGCGCCGACGCGGGCCACGGCGCCGTGCTCCTGGTCCACGGAGATCAGCACGGGCACGCCGGAGGGCAGGGCCTTCGCCGCGGCCTCCTGGATGCCGCGGGAGAGCGCGGCGATCTGGTGCGGGGAGCGGGTGTTGTGCGCCCAGCCGAAGTAGATGACGCCGCCGAGGCGGTAGCGGGCGATGAGTTCGGCGGCGTCGCGGACGCCGAGTGCCCTGAGGTTGGTGTCGACGTCCTCCGGGTCGGGGTCGGTGGCCGTGTGCCCGTAGACGTGCATCACGAAGAGCTGGCCGACCTTCTCCTCCAGGGACATCTTGGAGATCAGGCCGAGGAGCCGGTCGTCGTCGGGGCCGTCATCGGGGCCGTCGTCGGGCTGGGGCACGGGTGCTCCTGTGGGGCCGGAGGAAACTTTCGGGGGTTCACGGATATCCCGAGGATTTCCGCCGGTCAAGGAGGGGCGGGGCTCGGGGAGGGCTCGGCGGGGGGCTCTTCGGGATGGTTCGGCTGCCGGGTGTCGGGCCGGTGGGTGGGAGAGGTCCTTGCGGTGCTCGCAGCCACAGGGCACCGTCACTCCGCCCAGCGCGCCCGCAGCACCCGTACCGTCTCCGTGATGGCCGGCCGCCGCGCCGCCCCCGCGCGCCACAGCGCGTACAGCCGCCGCACCGGCACCGGATCGAGCCGGACGGTGACCGCGCCGTCCGGGATCGGGCCGCGCCCCAGCCGCGGCACGAGCGCGATGCCGAGTGCCCCGCCGCGACGAGCGCGACCAGCGTCGGGTTCTCCTCCGCCTGGTGGGCGATGTCGGGCTCGCAGCCCGCCTCCCGCAGGGTCCGCACCAGCCACTCGTGGCAAACGAGCCCCGGCGGCTGCGTGATCCAGCGTTCGTCCTTCAACTCCGCGCGCCGCACCGACGTACGCCCCGCGAGCCGGTGCCCCTCGGGGACGACGAGGTCGCAGAAGTCGTCGCCGATGACCGCCTGTTCGACGCCGGGCGGAGTCGGCAGCGGCGCGATGTCCCAGTCGTGGACGACGGCCACGTCGACCGCGCCCTTGGTGACCAGGTCGATGGAGAGATGCGGGTCGATCTCCGACATACGGGCGTCGAGCGCCGGATGGCGCCGGGCCAGCTCCGCGAGCGCTCCCGGCAGCAGCCCGCGCGCCGCCGAGGCGAACGCCGCGATGGTCAGCCGCCCGGCCGGCACCCCGCGCCGCTCCTCCAGCTCGGTCTCGGCGCGCTCCATGATGGCCATCAACTGCCGCGCCGTATCGGCGAGATGGAGCGCCTCCTCGGTGAGCGCCACGCCCCGGCCGCGCCGTTCGAGGAGGGTGGTGCGCGTCTCCCGCTCCAGCTTCGCGATCTGCTGGGAGACGGCGGACGGGGTGTAGCCGAGCGCGGTGGCGGCGGCGCCCACGGTGCCGTGCACGGAGACGGCGTGCAGGGCACGGAGCCGGGCGAGATCGAGCACGAGGGCCTCCCGTTTCATCGGCACCATTCATTAGCGGTGCTTCATCCCATCATGCAGAAATCCGTGCTGGTCCTACACGGTCGGGCCGGGTGATCCTCGACGCATGCGACCCGCTCATGTCTGCCTGGCCGTCCTCGTCGCCGCCGTCTGGGGCGTCAACTTCGTCGTGATCGAAGTGGGGCTCGACCACTTCCCGCCGCTGCTGTTCTCCGCCCTGCGCTTCCTGGTGGCCGCGCTGCCTGCCGTCTTCTTCGTGGGGCGGCCGAAGGTGGCGTGGAAGTGGCTGATAGCGGTCGGACTGGTCCTCGGCGTGGCCAAGTTCGGGCTGCTGTTCATCGGCATGGACGCGGGGATGCCCGCGGGCCTGTCGTCCCTGGTGCTCCAGATCCAGGCCGTCTTCACCGCCCTCTTCGCCTTCGTGGCGCTCGGCGAACGGCCGGGGCGGGTCCGCGTGACGGGCATGGTGATCGCCCTCGCGGGCATCGCGGTCGCCGCCGTCGACGAGGGGGAGACGGGGCCGCTCACCGCCTTCGCGCTGCTGATCGGCGCGGCGGCCTGCTGGGGCGTCTCCAACGTCCTGACCCGCAAGGCGTCCCCGCCCGACGCCCTGAACTTCATGGTGTGGGTGAGCACCGTCCCCGTACTGCCGCTGCTCGGGCTCTCCCTGCTGTGGGAGGGGCCGTCGAGGGACCTGGCGGCGCTGCGCTCCCTCGACTGGTCGGGCGCGGGCATCATCGTCTACGTCGCCTGGGTCACCACGGTCTTCGGCTTCGGCGCCTGGGGCTACCTGCTGCGCCGCCACCCGGCGTCGACCGTCGCCCCGTTCTCCCTGCTCGTCCCGGTCTTCGGGATGTCCGGCGCGGCCCTGGTGCTCGGCGAGTCGGTGAGCGCCCTGAGGTGGTGCGCGGCCGCCCTGCTGGTGGGCGGCGTCGCGCTGACCTCGTTCTCGAAGGGGACAACCGTGACGTCCGCGAAGGGCGGTGGCGTCAGCCGGAGCGGGACACGAGGCGTGACAGGTAGTCACGCCCCGGGCCGAGGAGTTGAGCCAGCGGCGGTGCCTGCTCGTACCACCGCTTCTCGTACTCCCAGCACAGCCAGCCGTCCCAGCCCTCCGCGCTGAGCACGTCCACGCACTCGGCGAGCGGCAGGGCCCCGGCGCCGAGCGCGAGCGGCGTCGTGTCGTCCGCCGAGGCGATGTCCTTCACCTGGACGTAGCCGAGGTAGGGGGAGAGCGCGGCGAAGGTGTCGGCGGGGTTCTCGCCGCCGAGCCAGGTGTGCATCACGTCCCACAGGGCGCCGACCTGGAGGTGCCCGACCGTGCCGAGGACGCGGGTGACGTCGGCGCCGGTGCGGTGCGAGTCGTGGGTCTCGACGAGGATGCGTACGCCGGCGTCGGCGGCGTACCGCGCGGCGGTGCCGAGCCGCCTTGCGGCCGTCGCGTCGGCCTCCGCCATCGTCCTGGTCCTGGCCGCCGCCGGGGAAGACGCGGACGAAGGGGGCGCCGAGGTCACGGGCGAGCCCGACGAGGGAGTTCAGCTCGTCGAGGACGGGTTCGTCGTCACCGGGGGCCGCCACGCGCGCGTACCCCGCGACGGTGAGGATCTCGACGCCGGCGGCCTTGAACTCGGCGGCCACGTCGGCCCGCTCGACGAGCCCGGGCCCGGGGTGCACCGGCTCCTCGGGGTGCGCGCGCAGTTCGACGCCCTGATAGCCGTGTTCGGTGGCGAGGCGCAGCACGTCGGGGATGGGCAGACCGGGCACACCGAGGGTGGAGAAGGCGAATTTCATGGTCCCGACAGTAGGCGCGGCCATGTGCCCGCGGTCAAGCCCGCCCCCCTCAGCCGAGGTCACCGGCCTTCGGGAAGCCCTCCGTCTTGACGGTGATCTCCCGCCCGGCGAGCGGCAGGACGAGGTCCGCGCCGAACGGGACCTCCGTCTCGTCCTCGTACGCCCCGGTCCGGGTGGGGCGGCGGTGGACGGTGCAGCTCCCGGCCTCGGGGTCGATCACCACGTGGACGGGGATGCCGCACTCCGCGTACAGGCGGACCTTCTTGGCGAAGTCGTTGTCCCGGCTGCTCTCCGAGACGACTTCGAGCACCGCTTCGAGGCTGTGCCATTCGAAGCGGCCACGGCTGTTGCGCTCCGCGCCGGGCGCGATGACCGCCAGGTCCGGCGCGTAACCGTACTGACTGGACGGGAAGTCGATCATGACGTCCGAGAGGATGTCACCGCGGGCGGCGAGCTGCTGCTTGATCTGAGGGGCGGCCTCAAGGATGACTTTCCACTGGTACTCGTCTCGCGGGACCAGAACGATCTTCCCGTCGGTGATCTCGATGCGGTGGCCACGGGGGAGGGTGACGCCGTCCAGTACGTCCCAGGCGCTGGGTGCATCCATGGCTCCGACTCTCTCAGAGGAACGCCAGCCGCGCCCCCAGCGCCGCGAACGCCACCGCGAACGTGCGCCGCATCCAGCTCACCACCCGCGGGCGTGAGATCACGTGACTCCGCATCGCCGCCGCGAAGCGCCCGTACGCCACGAAGACCGCGAACGTGATCAGCATGAAGTACGCGCTCAGCTCCGTCATGCGCAGGAACGCGTACGGCTCGTCGGTGCTCACGAACTGCGGCAGGAACGCGAAGAAGAACAGGGTCAGCTTCGGGTTGAGGATGTTGATGAGCACGCCCGTCAGGATCGTGCGGCCCGCCGAACGCGGCTCGCTCTCCCGTTCGGCGGTCAGCTCGCTCTTGTCCCGCAGCGTGCTCCACGCCATGTACAACAGATAGGCCACGCCCAGGTACTTGAGGGTCTGGAAGGCGACCGCGCTGGCGTTCAGCAGCGCCGCGAGGCCCGTGATCGCGGCCACCATGTGCGGGACGACGCCCAGCGTGCAGCCGACGGCCGCGATCACCGCGGCCCGCGTGCCGCGGGAGAGGCCCGCCGCGATCGTGAACAGGACGCCGGTGCCGGGCGTCACACAGACGACGAGGGAGGTGAGGAGGAATTCCATGCCTCGACCCTGTCGCCACAATGGCTTCATGAACAG
This sequence comes from Streptomyces huasconensis, assembly GCA_004010275.1. Classification (GTDB taxonomy): domain Bacteria; phylum Actinomycetota; class Actinomycetes; order Streptomycetales; family Streptomycetaceae; genus Streptomyces; species Streptomyces huasconensis. The sequence goes on along the minus strand of RBWT01000151.1, from coordinate 453 downwards.
GTCCAATGGATCTTCTCCCGACTGGTCCATAACTCGGGGCGGCCAGAGTGGGCCGACCGCGCGGGCCGGGGTCACCGAGGCTGCCGCCACCTCCGACTTCCTCCAGCTCGACCCCCGCGACGCCCCGAGAGGCGGCCTCGGTGACTGGCTGGCGCGGCGGATCAGGGAGGCCATCGCGGACGGCCGCCTCACCACCGGCAGCCGGCTTCCCGCCACCCGCACCCTCGCCGCCGAACTCGGCGTCGGCGCGGCGTCGTCACCGAGCTACCGTCGGCTCACCGAGGACGGCCACGTGGCGGGGCGGGGCCGGGGCGGCACCGTCGTCGTCGCCGTACCGCCACCACCACCGCCTCGGCCGGCGGCCGCCCGCCACGGCAGGTCCCCCGCGGCCCCCACGAGCCGCCCCGGCCTCTTCACCACCCCGCCGACCTCGGCGTCTTCGACGCCCTGCGC
>RBWT01000150.1 GCA_004010275.1 Streptomyces huasconensis | reverse complement strand
GTCCTGCGAGTTCTGGGGCTTCTGCGGGGGCGGCCGGGCTCGGCGGGGCCTGCTGGCTCGACCCGTCCCTGCAAGGTTGGTGGGCTCTGCAGGGTCGACGCGCCCCGCGAGTTCTGCGGCGTCTGCAAGGTCGGCGGACTCGGCGGTTTCTGCCGAGTCGACGCGTCCTGCAAGGTCTACCGACTCGGCGGGTTCTGCGAGGTCTGCAGGGTCGGCCGACTCGGCGGGTTCCGCGAGGTCTGCAGGGGTGGCCGACTCGGCGGACCTGGCGGCCGCCCTCCGCACCGGCCCCTTCCTACTCCGCGCTGCGCACCGCCATCGCCGCCCGGCGGCTGCCGCTCCAGCGGGTGCGGCACCACCTCGCCCAGTACGGCATCAACGTCGGCGTGACCAGCCTGAGTTACTGGCAGCAGGGCGCCCGGCGCCCCCAGCGCGCCGAGTCGCTGCGTGCCGTCCGCGCGCTGGAGGAGATCCTTCAGCTGCCCGAGGAGTCGCTGCTCCGGCTCCTGGCCCACCCGGCCGAGCACGCCGACACCGAACGGCCGACCGCCCGTTCGTACCGCTCCCTCGTCGAGGCCTCCGACGTACTGCGCGCCCTCCTTGTCGAGCTGGGTTCCCCGGTCGACGGCGGGCTGCACACCATCGGCCACCACGAGCGGGTGTGGATCGGCGCGCGGCGCGAGCTGGTGGGCCGGGAGTCACAGCACGCCGTGCGCGCCCACCGGGACGGCGTGGACCGCTACGTCGCCATCTACCACGGTGATCCCGGCTGCGCCCCCGACCGGGTGCGGGTGCGGGCCCTGGAGAACTGCCGCACGGGCCGCGTGCGGTGGCACGAGGGGGCGGGCGTCCTGGTCGCGGAGCTGCTCTTCGACACGCGGCTGCGGGCGGGCGAAACCCACCTGTTCGCGTACGGCTTCGAGGACGGCACGGCGGGCACGGCCACCGAGTACGTGCGCGGCTTCACCTACGCGGGCGGCCAGTACGCCCTCCAGATCCGCTTCGACGACCAGGCCCTGCCCGTACGCTGTCACCGTTTCGCCCAGCAGTCGGCCGCGGGCCCGCGCGGCGGGCGCCAGGAGCTGACGCTGAGCGGCAGCCACCGCTCGGTGCACCTGGTGGAGCCGCAGGTACGGGCGGGGCTGCTGGGGATCGCGTGGGACTGGGAGTGAGGACCGGCCGGCGGGTCAGGCCTCCGGGCCCGCGATGATCTTGCCGTTCTCCACCTTCACCGGCAGCTCGGGCAGCGGCTTGACGGCCGGCTCCTTCAGCACCTTGCCGTTGGTGGCGTCGAACTGACTGCCGTGGCACTGGCAGATCAGCTTGCGTCCCTCCAGCCTCTCGATGGGGCAGCGGGCGTGGGTGCAGATCGTGCTGTACGCCGTGTACTCGTCGTCGGCGATCCGGCTGACGACCACGTTGTGGTCGGTGTACAGCTTCGAGGCGCCCACCTTCACGTCGTCGGCCTTCCCTAGGTCCACCGGCGCGGTCGGCGCGACCGGTTCGACCCGCCGTCGCCCGAGGAGCAGGCGGTGAGCCCGAACCCGACGGCCGGGGCGAGGGCGGCGGGCCGCAGCACGGTGCGCGCGGGCGGGGGGCGTGCCGGGCATGGTGTCTCCACAGGTCAGGGGCGTCGGTGACGGGTCCGACCCTACCGGCGCCACGCGCCGTGACCGGGTGCGGCGCGGGCGTGCCCGAGCGGTGCCCGCTTCCGGCCGGCGGGGCCCGCACGGCCTAGCCTGTGCGGGACGCCGGGTCCGCGCGGCCCGCGCCGAGCCCAGCCGAGCCGAAGCAGCGCCGGAGAGGAACCGCCGTGATCGTCGTCGGCAGGAGAGGCCCTGATCGACCTCGTGCCGCAGGAGACGGCCGGGGGCGCCGCGGCGGGGCTGCCGGTGCTCGCGCCGCGCCTCGGCGGGGGCCCGTACAACACGGCCTGGCGCTCGGCCGTCTCGGCTCCCCCGTCGCCTTCTGCTCGCACGTCTCGGCGGGACGCGTTCGGCGAGGCACTGCTCGATGGGTTGCGGGCGGCCGGCGTCGACATCTCGTACGTCGAACGGGGCCCCGAACCGACGACGCTCGCCGTGGCGTCCATCGGCGCGGACGGCTCGGCCGGGTACTCGTTCTACGTCGAGGGCACGGCCGACCGGCTCTTCAGCGCCCCCGAACATCTGCCCGAGGGCGTACGGGCCATGTCGTTCGGCACCTGCTCGCTCGTCCTGGAGCCGGGTGCGAGCGCGTACGAGGAGCTGTTGCGCCGGGCGGCCGCACGCGGGGTGTTCACGGCGCTCGACCCCAACGTCCGGGCGATGCTGATCCCCGACGCCGACGCCTACCGCGCGCGGTTCAAGAGCTGGCTCCCGTCGGTCTCCCTGCTCAAGCTCTCGCGGGAGGACGCCGACTGGCTCGGCGGCACCCCGCGGGAGTGGCTGGCGGCCGGCCCCTCGGCGGTGGTGGTCACACACGGCGGCGACGGCCTCACCCTCTACACCGGGGACGGTACGGAGCTGCGCGTGCCCGGTGAACCGGTCGACGTGGTGGACACGATCGGCGCGGGCGACACCGTCAACGCGGCCCTCCTCCACGGCCTGGCGGCACGGGACGCGCTCTCGGCGGAGGCGTTGGCCGCGCTGGACGAGGACGGCTGGACGGCCGTCCTCCGCTTCGCGGCACGCGCGGCGGCGAACACCTGCTCGCGGGCGGGGGCGGAACCTCCGTACGCGGTGGAACTCGGGCGGCCTTGAGCGCGGCGCGCTCCCTCAGCGGTCCGGGAACGCCCCGTGCCGCCCCGCCCCAGCGGCGAACCGGGCCGCCCCGTCGGCCGCCTCGCTCACCTCGGTCAGGGAACGCAGTCCGTGCCGCAGCTCGCCCGCCATCGCCTCTTGTTCGGACAGGCCGCCCTGTTCGAGGAGGGAGAGCCGGTCCTCGCGCAGGCAGGTCTGCGGGAACGCGGCGATCTCGGCGGCCAGCCGCTCGGCCGCGGCACGCCCGGCCCCCGGGGGCACCACGCGGTTGACCAGGCCCATGCCGAGCGCCTCCGCCGCGTCCACCGGTCGGCCCGTGAGGATCAGGTCCATGGCGCGGCTCTCACCGATCAGCCGGGGCAGCCGCACCGTCCCGCCGTCGATGAGCGGCACGCCCCAGCGGCGGCAGAAGACGCCGAGGACGGCACCCTCCTCTGCGACCCGCAGGTCGCACCAGAGCGCGAGTTCGAGGCCACCCGCGACGGCGTGACCGGAGATCGCCGCGATCACCGGCTTCGACAGACGCATCCGGGTGGGCCCATGGGCCCGTCGCCGTCCGGCATCACCTCGTTGCCGTCAGAGGTACCGATGGCCTTGAGGTCCGCGCCCGCGCAGAAGGTGCCACCCTCACCCCACAGAACGGCGACGGACGCCTCTGCATCGGCATCAAAGGCACGGAAGGCGTCAGCGAGGGCACGCGCGGTGGGCCCGTCCACGGCGTTCCGCGCCGCGGGCCGGGACAACACGACGGTGGTGACGGGGCCTGCGCGTTCGATACGTACGGACATGGGACCAGCCGACCATGGGCGGGGGCACCCGACAAGAGGGGAGGGACGTGGCAGGGAGGCAGGACCAGCAGGGGCGGAGGCCCCGCCCCTGCCCGACAAGGGCCGGAGGCCGCCCACCAGGGGCCGGAAGCCCGACGCAGGCAGAGCCGCCCGGCAGGGACGGGGCTGACCTGGTAGGGGCGGGCTGACCTGGCAGGGACGAGGCTGTCTGGCAGGGGGGCGGGCACCGACCCGAACAAGGGCGGGAAGCCCGAGACGGGCAGAGCCGCCCGGCAAGGGCAGAGGCCTGCCCCACAAGGGCGGGGAGCCCAACACGAGATGAACCGCCCGACACGGACATAGGTGCCCGCTGAGCGCCGGGGCCCGCCCAACGCAGAGATCCGACCGGCACATAGCCGCCCGACAGAGGCCGGAACCAACCCGACCAGGGCGAAGACCCGCCCGACACCGGCAGAGGCGCCCAACACGAACAGCGGCGCCGACAGGCGCCAGGGCCCCGCCCGAGGCAGAAACCCGACCCCCCAGAGCCGCCCGGCAGCGGCAGGAGGCCCGGCGCGGGCATACGGCTCGCTCTCCCCGCAGCACGCGCAACCCCTCCCTACGAAGACAGCGCCCCGCCCCTGGTGAGGGGCGGGGCGCTGCGGTCGCCGAGCGGACTACCGCGCTGTGCTGCGGGCCACGGACAGTGGCCCGCAGGTCAGGCCTTGCGGGCCCGTGCCGTCGTCTTCTTCGCAGCGGCCTTCTTGGGGGAGGCCGTCTCCTTCGTGGCGGCGGCCTTCTTCGTAGCAGCCGTCTTCTTCGTGGCCGCCGTCTTGCCGGCGGCGGCCGTGCCGGTCCTGACCGTGGCCGTCTTCTTCGTGGCCGTGGCGCTCGCCGCCACCGCCCGCTTGGCGGTGGCCTTCTTGGCCGGGGTCTTCTTCGCCGGCTTGCGCCCCCGCGAGGGCTGCGCGTCGCTGATGCGGTCCGCCGAGATGATGTCCCGCAGGAACTTGCCGGTGTGGCTCGTCGGCACCCCGGCGACCTCCTCCGGTGTGCCCTCGGCGACGACCAGGCCGCCGCCGTTGCCGCCCTCGGGGCCCATGTCGACGACCCAGTCCGCGGTCTTGATGACGTCGAGGTTGTGCTCGATGACGATGACCGTGTTGCCCTTGTCGACCAGACCGGAGAGGACCGTGATCAGCTTGCTGATGTCCTCGAAGTGCAGACCGGTGGTCGGCTCGTCCAGGACGTAGACCGTCCGGCCAGTGGAGCGCTTCTGGAGTTCGGAGGCCAGCTTCACGCGCTGGGCCTCACCTCCGGAGAGCGTGGGCGCGGACTGACCGAGGCGCACGTACCCGAGGCCGACGTCCGTGAGCGTCTTCAGGTGGCGGGCGATGGCGGGCACCGCCTCGAAGAAGCCGAGCGCCTCCTCGATCGGCATGTCGAGGACCTCGGCGATGGACTTGCCCTTGTAGTGCACGTCCAGCGTCTCGCGGTTGTAGCGCGCGCCGTGGCAGACCTCGCACGGGACGTACACGTCCGGGAGGAAGTTCATCTCGATCTTGATGGTGCCGTCACCGGAGCAGTTCTCGCAGCGGCCGCCCTTGACGTTGAAGGAGAAGCGTCCGGGGAGGTAACCCCGCACCTTCGCCTCCGTGGTCTCCGCGAAAAGCTTGCGGACGTGGTCGAAGACTCCGGTGTACGTCGCCGGGTTCGACCGCGGGGTGCGGCCGATGGGCGACTGGTCGACGTGCACAACCTTGTCGACGAGGTCGTCGCCCTCCACGCGCGTGTGGCGGCCCGGAACGGAACGCGCGCCGTTCAGCTCCCTGGCCAGGTGCGTGTAGAGGATGTCGTTGACCAGCGTCGACTTGCCGGAACCCGAGACGCCGGTGACGGCCGTGAGGACGCCGAGCGGGAAGGAGACGTCGATGTCCTGGAGGTTGTTCTCCCGGGCGCCGTGGACCGTGAGCTGACGCGCCGGGTCGGCGGGACGGCGCACGTCGGGGACCGGGATCGCCTTCTTGCCCGAGAGGTACTGCCCGGTGATCGACTTGTCGTTGTCCAGCAGCTCCTTCATGGAGCCGCTGTGCACGACCTTGCCGCCGTGCTCGCCCGCGCCCGGACCGATGTCGACGACCCAGTCGGCGACCTTGATCGTGTCCTCGTCGTGCTCGACGACGATGAGCGTGTTGCCCATGTCGCGCAGGCGTACGAGGGTTTCGATGAGCCGGTGGTTGTCGCGCTGGTGGAGGCCGATGGACGGCTCGTCCAGGACGTAGAGCACGCCGACGAGACCGGAGCCGATCTGCGTGGCCAGGCGGATGCGCTGGGCCTCGCCTCCGGAGAGGGTGCCCGCCGCGCGGTTCAGCGAGAGGTAGTCCAGGCCGACGTCGACCAGGAAGCGCAGCCGCTCATTGACCTCCTTGAGGACGCGCTCGGCGATCTTCTTGTCGCGGGCGCCCAGCCTCAGCTCGGCGAGGAAGTCCGCGCAGTCGCTGATCGACATCGCGGAGACCTCGGCGATGGACTTCCCCATGACCGTGACGGCCAGGACGATCGGCTTGAGGCGCGTGCCCTCACAGGTGGGGCAGGGCACCTCGCGCATGTAGCCCTCGAAGCGCTCGCGGCTGGCGTCGCTCTCGGCCTCGCTGTGGCGGCGCTTGACGAAGGGCACGGCGCCTTCGAAGGCGGTGGTGTAGACCCGCTCGCGGCCGTACCGGTTGCGGTAGCGGACCTCGATCTGCGTCTTGTGGCCGTACAGCAGAGCCTTCTTGGCGCGCTGCGGCAGGCCGGCCCAGGGCATGTCGGTGGCGAAGCCGAGGGCGTCGGAGAGCGCGTTCACCAGGCGGGCGAAGTAGTCCTTGGTGTGGCCGTGCGACCAGGGGTGGATGGCACCCTCGTCGAGCGACTTGTCCTCGTCCGGGACGATCAGCTCGGGGTCGACCTCCATGCGCGTACCGATACCGGTGCAGTCCGGGCAGGCGCCGAAGGGCGAGTTGAAGGAGAAGGAGCGGGGCTCCAGCTCCTCGAAGGAGAGGTCGTCGTACGGGCAGTAGAGGTGCTCCGAGTACATGCGCTCGCGCTCGGGGTCGTCCTCGGGGAGGTCGACGAAGTCGAGCACGACCATGCCTCCGGAGAGGCCGAGGGCGGTCTCCACGGAGTCGGTCAGGCGGCGCTTGGCGGAGTCCTTCACCGTGAGGCGGTCGACGACCACCTCGATGGTGTGCTTCTCCTGCTTCTTGAGCGTGGGCGGCTCGGAGAGCTGGATCGTCTGGCCGTCGACCCGCGCGCGGGAGTACCCCTTGGTCTGGAGGTCGGCGAAGAGGTCGACGAACTCGCCCTTGCGCTCGCGCACCAGCGGCGAAAGGACCTGGAAGCGGCTGCCCTCGGGCAGCTCCAGGACCTTGTCGACGATGGCCTGCGGCGACTGCCGGGTGATGGGGCGGCCGCACTCGGGACAGTGCGGCTTGCCGATGCGCGCGAAGAGCAGGCGCAGGTAGTCGTAGACCTCGGTGATGGTGCCGACCGTCGAGCGGGGGTTGCGCGAGGTCGACTTCTGGTCGATGGAGACGGCCGGGGAGAGGCCCTCGATGAAGTCGACGTCGGGCTTGTCCATCTGGCCGAGGAACTGCCGGGCGTACGAGGAGAGCGACTCGACGTACCGCCGCTGGCCCTCGGCGAAGATCGTGTCGAACGCGAGCGAGGACTTGCCCGACCCGGAGAGTCCGGTGAACACGATGAGGGAGTCACGCGGGAGGTCGAGCGAGACGTTCTTGAGATTGTGCTCGCGCGCGCCACGGACGATGAGACGGTCGGCCACGCCGGTCCGCACCTTTCTAGAGAGAAGTGACAGGGACGAAACCCCGTCTTTCACAGACTAGGGCGAGCCACTGACAACGCCGGGCTGGTTCCCCGGTTCACCTGAGGAACACATCCGGACCGTCAAGAATGCCCGATGCCACCCTCGACCATATAGCACGTACATTCGAATTACGGGGTGACCTGGACTCCTTCACCCGGACGTGTGACGCAGCTATCGTCGGCCCCATGATTGATCATGTGCGCGACCTGGCGTCTGTACGTGACGCGACCGACCGGCTGCTCACGGCAGCCGCGGAACTGAACAACGATTCGACCGCGGAGCCGTCACGGCTGCCGGGCTGGACCCGCGGCCACGTCCTCGCCCACCTCGCGCGCAACGCGGACGCGCTGGTGAACGTCCTGGCCGGGCGTCCGATGTACGTCAGCGCCGAGGCCCGCGACGCGGACATCGAGCGGGACGCCCCGCGCGCGCTCGCCGAGCAGCTGGCCGACGTACGGCAGAGCGCGGAGCGCTTCCAGGACGAGGCGGCGAGGCCCGCGGGCTGGTCCCGCACGGTGGAGCTCCGCAACGGCGTCACGGACTCCGCGTCCCGGGTGCCGTTCCGGCGGTGGGTGGAGGTCGAGCTGCACCACGTCGACCTCGGCATCGGCTACGAGCTGGAGGACCTGCCGGAGGAGTTCGTGCAGCGGGAGATCGCCTTCCTTGCCGCACGCTTCTCGGGGCACAAGGAGGTGCCGCCCACGCGGATCACGGACGGCACGCACGCGTGGAGCACCGGTCGCGCGGGGGAGCCCGAAGTCACCGTCTCCGGTCCCGCGCCGGACGTGGTCGGCTGGCTCGCCGGCCGCCGTGACGGTGCCGCGTTGAAGACCGAGGGAGGCCTGCTCCCGGCCCTCCCCCCGCTATAGGGTGACGCACATGACGTACAGCGGAGCGGTGAAGGTCGGCGGGCCCGCGGATGTGCACGAGCTGCCGGATCTGATGATCTCGAAGGTCGCGGTCGGGCCGATGGACAACAACGCCTATCTGTTGCGGTGCCGGGCCACCGGCGAGCAGCTGCTGATCGACGCGGCGAACGACGCCGAGACGCTGCTGACGCTGATCGGTGACGACGGCATCGCGTCCGTCGTCACCACGCATCAGCACGGCGACCATTGGCAGGCACTCGAAGCCGTCGTCGCGGCGACCCGCGCGCGGACGTACGCGGGGCGCGAGGACGCCGAGGGCATCCCCGTGGCGACCGACGTGCCGGTGGACGACGGCGACACCATCCGGGTCGGCCGGGTCGAGCTGACCGCCCGCCACCTGGTGGGCCACACCCCGGGCTCGATCGCGCTCGTCTACGACGACCCGCACGGCCATCCGCACGTCTTCACCGGCGACTGTCTCTTCCCGGGCGGCGTCGGCAACACGTGGAAGGACCCGAAGGCCTTCGCGAGCCTCATGGACGACGTCGAGACGAAGATCTTCGGGAGGCTTCCGGACGAGACGTGGGTCTACCCCGGTCACGGCAACGACACGACGCTGGGCGCCGAGCGGCCGCACCTCCCGGAGTGGCGCGCCCGGGGCTGGTGAGCCGGCCGGTACCAACGAGCCGCCGGGGGCGGAGTCACGCCCCCGGCGGTCACTTCGGCGGTCGCCCCCAGTGGTCACGCCCCCGCGGTCACCAGCGTCGCCACCCGCTGCACCGCGAAGACGTAGCCCTGGACGCCGCACCCCGCGATGACGCCGTCGGCGCGCTGCGAGACGTAGCTGTGGTGCCGGAACGCCTCACGCTGGTGGATGTTGGAGATGTGCACCTCCACCACCGGCATCCCGTCGCAGGTGTTGAGCGCGTCCAGGATCGCGACGGACGTGTGGGAGTAGGCCGCGGGGTTGATGACGATGCCCGCGTGGTGCTCACGCGCTTCGTGAATCCAGTCCACCAGCTCGCCCTCGTGGTTGCTCTGCCGCAGGTCCACCGTGCCGCCGTGCGCGGCCGCCGCCTCGGCGCACAGGGCCTCGATGTCGGCGAGGGTGTCCGAGCCGTAGATCTCGGGCTGGCGCTGCCCGAGGAGGTTCAGGTTCGGGCCGTTCAGGATCATGATCGGGGCGGTGGCGAGGCTGCGGGTACTGAGGGTCATGGACGAGGTCTATCACGCCTCCCGCGCGCGGGAACTCGGGTGCGCCCGCGGAAAGTACGGCCCTACGCTGCCCGCATGATCACCGAACCCCTGTACCCGCCCAAGCCCTCGCCGGGTGACCGCATCGCCGTGATCTCGCCGTCCAGCGGCCTCCCGGAGATCTTCCCGCTCCCCTACGAACTCGGCCTGGAACGACTCCGCAAGGAGTTCGGTCTCGAACCGGTGGAGTATCCGACGACGCGCACGATGGGCGCCACGCCGCGCGAGCGGGCCGACGACATCCACGCGGCGTTCACCGATCCGACGGTCAAGGCCGTCATCGCGAGCATCGGCGGCGACGACCAGATCACCGTACTGCCGCACCTGGACCGGGAGTTGATTCGGGCGCACCCGAAGCCGTTCTTCGGTTACAGCGACAACACCAACCTGCTCGCCTACCTCTGGCAGTGCGGCATCGTCGGCTACCACGGTGCGTCCGTGATGTGCGAGCTGGGCCGGCCGGGCGCGATGGCGCCGCTGACGGAGCGTTCGCTGCGCGCCGCCCTCTTCACGTCCGGTACCTACGAACTCTCCCCCGCCGACCGCTTCCGTGACGTCGACCTGCCCTGGGAGGACCCCGCGAGCCTCGCCGCGGAGCCGCCGACCGAGCCGGGCGGCGGCTGGCACTGGCACCGGCCGGAGCGGGTCGTGGAGGGCCGCTCCTGGGGCGGCGAACTGGAGATCCTCTCCTGGCTGCTGATGACGGACCGTGAGATCGCGCGGGACCTGTCGGCGTACGACGGATGCGTGCTGTTCCTGGAGACCTCGGAGGAGCTGCTGAGCGCCGACGCGGTCTTCCGCATCCTGCGCGCCATGGGGGAACGCGGGCTGCTGCGCCGCTTCCCGGCCCTCCTGATGGGCGCCCCAAGGCCTGGTCGTTCACCCGCCCCAACGACGCGGAGGCCAAGGCGCGCACGTGCATGAGCAGCGGGAAGCCGTGCTGCGCGCGCTCGGCACGTACGCCCCGGACACCATGGCCGTCTTCGACGTGGACCTCGGGCACACCGACCCCCAGGTGGTGATCCCCTACGGCGGGACCGTGCGGGTGGACGGTCCGGGACGGCGCATCACGGTGACGTACTGAGCGACCCGATCACCTCCGCGCGCCCCCCGTAACCCTTCGTCACTGTGGGTAGTCAGGCGGCATGCGCACCACTGAACCCCCCTCCTTGCCGCGGCTCGCGGCAGCCTCGCTCGCCGGGACCGCCATCGAGTTCTACGACTTCTTCATCTACGGGACGGCCGCGGCGCTGATCCTCGGGCCGCTGTTCTTCCCGACGTTCTCCCCGCTGGCGGGCACGCTAGCCGCCTTCGCGACCTTCGGCGTGGGCTTCGTGGCACGTCCGCTGGGGTCGGTCCTCTTCGGGCACATCGGGGACCGGCGCGGGCGGCGGCCCGTCCTCGTCGGGTCGCTGCTCCTCACCGGCCTCGCCACGGTCGCCGTCGGCTGCGTACCGACGTACGAGTCGATCGGGATGGCCGCTCCCCTGCTCCTCCTTGCGCTGCGCTTCCTGCAAGGGCTCGGTCTCGGCGGCGAGTGGGGCGGCGCCGTGCTGCTGACCGCGGAGCACGCGCCGGCCGAGCGGCGCGGACTGTGGGCGAGCTTTCCGCAGATCGGGCCGCCGGTCGGCTTCCTGCTGGCCAACGGCATCATGCTGGTGCTCTCGGCGACCCTTTCCGACGCGCAGTTCGCCGCCTGGGGGTGGCGGGTGCCCTTCTGGGCGGCGGGGGTGCTCGCGGCGGCCGGGCTCGCGCTGCGCACCTCGCTCGCGGAGAGCCCCGACTTCCTGCGGGTGCGCGAGCACGCGCGCGTGCCGCTCGTCGAAGTGGTCCGCGACCACTGGCGCCTGGTGCTCCTGACGGCGGGCGCGCTCGCGGTGGGCTACGCCGTCTTCTACGCCGTGACGACCTGGTCGCTCGCCTACGGAGTGGAGCGGCTCGGCGTGAGCCGCGCGGTCATGCTGGCGTGCATCATGGCAGCCGTGGTGGTGAAGGGCGCCCTGACCCCGGTGGTGGCCGTCCTCGGCGATCGGTACGGGCGCGGCCGCTGTGCCTGCTCGGGTGCGCCGCGTCCGCGCTGTGGATGTTCCCGATGATCGGCTTGCTCGCGACGGGGCAGCCGCTGCTGATGTTCCTCGGCTTCCTGGTGACGATGATCGCGTTCATCACCATGTTCGCCGTGATCGCCGCGTACTTGCCGGAGTTGTACGAACCACGCGTGCGCTGTACGGGCGCCGCGGTCGGCTACAACCTCGGCGGAGTGCTCGGCGGGGCGCTCACGCCGATCGTGGCGACGGCCGTGGCCCAGGGGGACGGGACGCCGTGGGGCGTGGCCGCGTATCTGTCGTGCATCGCCCTGTTGAGCCTCGGGTGCTTCGCGCTGCTGCCGGAGACACGACCGGTGCGGGAACCGGCGCCGGCCACCGGGTGAACGCCCACGGGCCTACGGCGTGACCGCCAGCTCCAGGTACGCCGCGAACAGCACCAGGTGGACGCCGCCCTGGAGCGGTGTGGCCCGCCCCGGTACGACCGTGAGCGTGCCGACGATCACGGTGAGGGCGAGCAGCACCATGTGGGTCGCGCTCAGGCCGAGCACGAGCGGCCCGGACAGCCACAGGGAGGCGAGGGCGACGGCCGGGATGGTCAGGCCGATGCTGGCCATGGCCGAGCCGAGGGCGAGGTTCAGGCTGGTCTGGACGCGGTCGCGGCGGGTGGCGCGTACGGCCGCGATGGTCTCCGGGAGCAGCACGAGCAGCGCGATGATCACGCCGACGACAGCGTGCGGCATGCCGGCGCTCTCCACGCCCGACTCGATCGTCGGTGACACGCCCTTGGCGAGGCCGACCACGCCGATCAGGGCGAGCCCGAGCAGTGCCAGGCTGGTCAGCGCCTGCCGGGAGGAGGGGCCGGCGGCGTGGCCGTCGCCGTCGATGACCTCGCCCTGCTTGGTCAGCGGCAGGAAGTATTCGCGGTGGCGCACGGTTTGGGTGGTCACGAACAGGCCGTACAGGACGAGCGAGGCGACGGCGGCGAAGGTGAGTTGGCTGGGAGAGAACTCCGGGCCCGGCTTGGTGGTGGTGAACGTCGGCAGGACCAGGCAGAGCGTGGCCAGGGTCGCGACGGTGGCGAGGGCCGCGCCGGTGCCCTCGGGGTTGAAGACGGCGACGCGGTGGCGCAGTGCGCCGACGAGGAGACAGAGCCCCACGATGCCGTTGCAGGTGATCATCACGGCGGCGAAGACGGTGTCGCGCGCCAATGTGGAGCTCTTGTCGCCGCCGTCGGCCATTAGGGTCACGATCAGCGCCACTTCGATGATCGTGACGGCGATGGCGAGGACGAGGGAGCCGAAGGGTTCGCCGACGCGGTGGGCGATCACCTCGGCGTGGTGCACGGCGGCGAGCACCGCTCCCGCGAGGACCAGGGTCACCACGGCGACGACCGCGCCGGGCAGGTCGCGTCCCCAGGTGAGGGCGAGGAGGACGACCGCGAGGAGCGGGACCACGGCCGTCCACTGCATGCCCGAGACGCCCGGAGCCGAGTGACCATGACTCGATGCTGCCCCGGGCGCTCGGGTGCCGCGACTCGGTGCTGCCCCCGTGAGGGGACGGCACCGGGTGAGACCGTCAGGCCTCGATGCTGTCCTTCTCGGTCTCGCCGGCGGTGGCCTCGGCCGCCGCCTGCTTCTCCTGCTCCTGCTTCTGCTGCTCCTGCTTCTTGGAGGCGATGAGGCTGGTGATCGTGGTGATCACCAGGACGCCGCAGATGACGGAGAGGGAGACCGGGATGGAGATCTCGGGGACGTGCACGCCGTTCTCGTGGAGGGCGTGGAGGACGAGCTTCACGCCGATGAAGCCGAGGATCACCGACAGGCCGTAGCTGAGGTGGACCAGCTTCCTGAGCAGGCCGCCGATGAGGAAGTACAGCTGGCGCAGACCCATGAGGGCGAAGGCGTTGGCGGTGAAGACGATGTACGGGTCCTGGGTGAGGCCGAAGATCGCCGGAATGGAGTCCATCGCGAAGAGCACGTCGGTGGTGCCGATGGCGAGCATGACGACCATGAGGGGCGTCATGATCTTCTTGCCGTTCTTCCGGATGAAGAGCTTCGTGCCCTCGTACCGGTCGGAGACGCCGAACTTCTTCTCGACGGACTTCAGGAGGCGGTTCTCCTCCCAGTCCTCTTCCTCCTCGTCGGCACGCGCCTCCTGGATGAGCTTCCAGGCGGTGTAGATCAGGAACGCGCCGAAGATGTAGAAGACCCAGGAGAAGTTGGCGATGACCGCGGCACCGGCGGCGATGAAGATCGCGCGCAGGACCAGGGCTATCAGCACACCGAAGAGCAGCACGCGCTGCTGGAGGTGGGTCGGCACCGAGAACTTCGCCATGATCAGGATGAAGACGAAGAGGTTGTCGACGGAGAGCGACTTCTCGGTGATGAAGCCCGCGAAGAACTCGCCGGACGCCTGGCTCTCACCCGCGACCAGCAGGCCGACGCCGAAGAGCGCCGCGAGGACGATCCAGACGACCGTCCATATTCCGGCTTCCTTGATCGACACGTCATGGGGCTTGCGCCCGATGAAGAAGTCGACCGCGATCAGGGCACACAGACCTAGAACGGTCGTTACCCACAGGGTCATTGAAACGTCCACTGCGCCTCCGGCTTCGTACGGCTACTGATCAGCGTCGTCGCTGCCGGAGGTCTCTTCCACCCGAGGCGTTCACGCCAGGAATCGGGCCGACGCCCCGGGACCGATGGCGGTCCGTATTGACGGGAACGTCGCAGCCGGGAGTACTCCCCTCCGCTGATAGAAGAGTACGCGAATCACCAAGGGTTGGTAAAGGAGACGGCAAACAAAAACCAAAAGGCCAGCTCAGGGGGTGGTCAAAGTCGCTTTACCGTCAAGCGCGCCGAGCCGTGGCGACCTGTTCGAGCACCTGGCGCAGGATCTGGCTGCCCGCCGGAAGAACCGGCGGATCGTACGTCCACGTGTGTCCGACCCACGGGTCGGCGAGGTGGTCGTCGGGCACCGGCGTCAGGCGCAGCAGCCCGCGCCACAGGGGGTCGAGCAGCGGGCCGTACTCGGCGGCGTCCTCGCGGTCGGCGACCATCATGAGGTGCACGCCGACGGCCGGGCCCTCGTCCGCGAGGTAGCGCAGCTGGGTCACGGCGCGGTCGTCGAAGCCGTGCGGGAAGTCGTTGACGATCAGGAGCTGCTCGGCGGTGTCCAGGTCCGGGGGCAGCGCGTCGGCGGCGCCGCCGCGGATCGCCATCTGGACGAGGTCCACGCGCTGGGTGAGCCGGGCGAGGACGTCGGAGACTCCGGCCGCCCCGGCTGCCGGGGGCCCGGCGAGGACACCGGCCGACACCAGCGGGGCGAGGGAGGGCGCCGCGGAGCCCGCGGGGTCGATCACGTGTACCTGGAACTCGCCCGCGGGGTGGGCGGCGAGCAGCCGCGCGGCGTGGGCGACCGCGGTGTCCATGGGGAGCGGCGCAGCGCGGTGGAGTCGGTGCGGTGATTGGTGAGGGCCTTGCCGCTGTCGATCCACAGGCCGCGCTCCAGCGGCAGCCTGACAAGCATCGGGATGCGCAGGTCGGGGCGCTCGGGGAGGTGGAGGTCGCCGAGGCGCAGCGCCATCGGGACCTCCGTGGGCGCGCGGTAGGCGTGCCAGACGGGGCTGCTCCAGCTCGTACGCCGCGGGGAGGGCGGGCTCGACGACATCGGCCTCGGCGTTGAGCTGGGCGAGGTCGCGGTCGAGGGCCGCCCTGGCCTGGCCCACGAGGTCGGCGTGCCGGGTCCTGGCCGTCTCGCGGGCCGCGTCGCCCGCGCCGCCGATGCGGCCGCGCGGGTCGTCGAGGACCTCGTCGAGTTCCTGCTCCATGCGGGAGTCGGCGAAGTCGACAGCGCTGCGGTACGCGGCCGTGGAGCGGGCCAGGTCTTCGAACATGCCCCACACCTGGTTGTAGAGCCGCTCCTCCATGGACCAGCCGGTGGCGTCGCCCGCCACGGGCTGCGCGGGCAGGCCCGGCCCGGCCGGGGGGCGCGGCCGGAGGCGGCGGCGGTGGCGCGGCGGTGCGGCGCCCCGGGTGGGTGTAGTCGACGGGGCCGCCGCCGGCCGGGGCCTGGGCGCTCTGGGCAGGTGCCTCGGGCTCCTCCGCGCCCGGCTGCCGCAGGGCGGGGCGTCCTGCACCGGGCCCGCGTGGTCCTGACTGGTTGGTGCGTACGCGGGCAGCGTCGGCGGGGCGGGGCGGTGGCGCGGCCACGGAACGGGCCAGGCCCTGGGCCACCGCGTCATCGATCGCGCCCGCGAGTTCGCGGGCCTGCGGCAGGCCCTGGTCGGTGAGCATCTCGGCGAGGCCGCCCGCGTACCCCTGGCCGACGGCGCGGAACTTCCAGGCGCCCTGGCGGCGGTAGAGCTCCAGGGCGACGACGGCCGACTCGGCGTCGAGGTCGGTGATGGTGTAGCTCGCCACCTCGGCGCCGTCGAGTCCGGTGACCGCGACGAGGGGGGCCGCGAGGGCGCGGAAGCTGACGGGGCTCCCGGCGCCGGCGGGCAGCGCGAGCAGGACGCTGACCCGGTGGACGGTCTCCGGCAGGGCGCCGAGGTCGACGGCGAGGCGGTGGTCGGCCGCCGCCTGGCGGGAGACCTCCAGGCCCGGCAGGGTGGGCGAGCCGGGGTGTGCCACCCACTCCACTCCGGGGACCCTGCCCTGGTCGTCGCCGAGCGTGGCCCCCACCACGACCGGCTCGCCGACCGAGACCCGGATCTCCAGGCGGGTCCCGGGCAGCGGATGGTTCTGCCCACGCACCAGTTCGACCGTCATCGCGTTCGTTCCCCCTCGTACCGGACGGTGTCTACAGGTGCGGCAGGATCGACGGCATCAGGTCCTGGAAGGTGCGGCCGTTGGCGGGCTCGCCGATGGCCGTCATCTGCCAGCCGGAACCCGCGCGGTGGACCTTCGCCATGACCTGGGCGGTGTACTGGCCGCCGCCGTCCAGGGTGTAGCGGGCCAACTCCTCGCCGTTGGTCTCGTCGACCAGGCGGCAGAAGGCGTTCTGCACCTCCTGGAAGGTCTGGCCGGTGAAGGAGTTCACCGTGAAGACGATCTGGTCGATGTGGACGGGAACCCGCTGGAGGTCGACGAGGATCGCCTCGTCGTCGCCGCCCTGGCCGACACCGCCCACGAGGTTGTCGCCGGTGTGCCGCACGGAGCCGTCGTCGCTGACCAGGTGCTGGAAGAAGACGACGTCCAAGGGCCGCTTGTCCGCGAACAGGACCGCCGAGGCGTCCAGGTCGACCTCTCGGGTCCGGGTGCCGAACAGGCCGCGGCGCGGGGCCGCCTGCCATCCGAGTCCCATGCGCACCGCGGTGAGGGCGCCCCCGTCGTTCTTCTGCAGGCTGATGGCCTGACCCTTGGTCATGTTGACCGTCACGCGCTGTCCCCTCTCGGACTGCCTGGGCAACCGCCTCTTGCGGTTGCCCAGCACCCTACGCAGCCTCACCTGTGCGGCCGCATGGCGGACCGCACTTTGTGGCGGTCTTGCAACAGACCGGCCAGTACGGCGATTCCCCCCTCCCCAGGGCGTGCTTCCAGGCCCCGGGGGTGCTCCTGGGCCTCGGGCGTACTCCGAGGCCTTCGGCGTACTCCCAGGCTTTCGGCGTGCCCCTAAGCCTCGGGGGTGCTCCTAGGCCTCAGACGTGCACCTAGGCCTGTCCCGCCTCCTTCATCTGCCGCAGTTCCTTCTTCATCTCCGACACCTCGTCGCGCAGCCGCGCGGCGATCTCGAACTGGAGGTCGGCGGCGGCCGCGCGCATGCGCTCCGTCATCTCCTCGATCTGCTCGGCCAGTTCGGCCGCGGGACGGTCGGTGGGGACGGTCTGCCCGCCCTTCTTGCCCTTGGCCTTGCCCTTGACGGTGCCGGTCGCACCGCCGCCCGCCTTGGCCGCGTCACCGCCGAGCGCGGGCACCGGCGTCTTGGCGCCCTTGCCCGCCTTCGCCTTGCGGTAGTCGGAGCCGAGGAGCTGCTCGGTGTCGACCTCTTCGCGCGCGATCGCCGACACGATGTCGTTGATCTTCTTGCGCAGCGGCTGCGGGTCGATACCCCTCTCCTTGTTGTACGCGATCTGCTTCTCCCGGCGGCGATTCGTCTCGTCGATGGCCTTCTCCATCGCCGGGGTGATCTTGTCGGCGTACATGTGGACCTGGCCGGAGACGTTGCGCGCGGCGCGGCCGATGGTCTGGATCAGGGAGGTGCCCGACCGCAGGAAGCCCTCCTTGTCGGCGTCCAGGATGGCCACCAGGGAGACCTCGGGCAGGTCGAGGCCCTCCCTGAGGAGGTTGATGCCGACCAGGACGTCGTACTCCCCGGAGCGCAGCTCGCGCAGGAGCTCGACGCGGCGCAGGGTGTCGACGTCGCTGTGCAGATAGCGGACCTGGATGCCCAGCTCCAGGAAGTAGTCGGTGAGGTCCTCGGCCATCTTCTTGGTGAGGGTGGTGACGAGGACGCGCTCGTCCTTCTCGGTGCGCGTGCGGATCTCGTGCACCAGGTCGTCGATCTGGCCCTCGGTGGGCTTGACGACGACCTCGGGGTCGACGAGGCCGGTGGGGCGGATGATCTGCTCGACGAAGCCGTCGCCGCGCGACAGCTCGTACTTCCCCGGGGTGGCGGAGAGGTAGACCGTCTGCCCGATGCGGCCGAGGAACTCCTCCCACTTCAGGGGGCGGTTGTCCAGGGCGGACGGCAGCCGGAAGCCGTGGTCGACGAGGGTGCGCTTGCGGGAGGCGTCGCCCTCGTACATCGCGCCGATCTGCGGGACCGTGACGTGCGACTCGTCCAGGACGAGGAGGAAGTCCTCGGGGAAGTAGTCGAGGAGGGTGTTGGGGGCCGTGCCGGGGGCGCGGTCGTCGAAGTGCATCGAGTAGTTCTCGACGCCGGAGCAGGAGCCGATCTGGCGGAGCATCTCCAGGTCGTACGTGGTGCGCATGCGCAGGCGCTGGGCCTCCAGCATCTTGCCCTGCTTCTCCAGCTCGGCGAGGCGCTCGGCGAGCTCCTTCTCGATGCCGTTGACCGCCTTCTCCAGGCGCTCCGGTCCCGCGACGTAGTGCGAGGCCGGGAAGACGTAGAGGTGGTCGTCGTCGCTGATGACCTCGCCGGTGAGCGGGTGGAGCGTGGAGAGCGCCTCGATCTCATCGCCGAACATCTCGATGCGGACGGCCAGCTCCTCGTAGACCGGGAAGATCTCGATGGTGTCGCCGCGGACGCGGAAGGTGCCGCGGGTGAACGCCAGGTCGTTGCGCGTGTACTGGATGTCCACGAAGCGGCGCAGCAGCTGGTCGCGGTCGATCTCGTCGCCGACCTTGAGCGGGACCATCCGGTCCACGTACTCCTGCGGGGTGCCGAGGCCGTAGATGCAGGAGACGGAGGCCACCACGACGACGTCGCGGCGGGTCAGCAGCGAGTTCGTCGCGGAGTGGCGCAGGCGCTCCACTTCCTCGTTGATCGAGGAGTCCTTCTCGATGTAGGTGTCCGACTGCGGGACATACGCCTCGGGCTGGTAGTAGTCGTAGTACGAGACGAAGTACTCGACGGCGTTGTTCGGGAGGAGTTCGCGGAACTCGTTCGCCAGCTGGGCGGCCAGGGTCTTGTTCGGCGCCATCACGAGGGTGGGGCGCTGAAGCTTCTCGATCATCCACGCGGTGGTGGCCGACTTGCCGGTGCCGGTCGCGCCGAGGAGGACGACATCCTTCTCACCTGCGCGGATGCGCCGCTCCAGCTCGGCGATGGCCGCCGGCTGGTCGCCGCTGGGCTGATACGGACTGACGACCTCGAAAGGTGCCACCGTGCGTTCGATCTTGGATACGGGCCGCATGGAATCCACCGTACGACCCCGCACTGACAACCGGGCGGGATCGAGGGCTCAGCGGCGCCCCCTCACCAGTTCTGCGGGGTGCGTGAGCCGGGCCGCCGGCCGGGTCCGCGGCGGGTTCCGGGGGGCGTGCCGGTCACCTGGGCGCGGG
>RBWT01000014.1 GCA_004010275.1 Streptomyces huasconensis | reverse complement strand
GCGCGCTGGATCACCGGGGAGACCCTCGTCGTCGACGGAGGCCAACTCCTCGGCTCCGGCCCGCTGTGACCCGCACCCGGCGCCGGCCGTGTCAGTCCGTGCCGGACTCCATCGCGGCGCGGTCCAGCATCGCCTCTTCGTCCGCGGTCTCGCCGCGCGAGGCGATCGCCTGGGCGCCGCCCGCGTCCATGGCGCCGATCAGCCCCGTCGAGGCCGCCTGCGCGGCGCCGATGGGCGTCGGGTGGGCGGTGCGACCAGGCCCAGGCCCACGTACTGCTCAAGCCGGGAGCTCGAGTCCCGCGATGTCGTGGTTGCGCATGGTGAGCTGACCGATCCGGTCCACCGGGCCGAACGCCGAGTCCTCGGTCCGCTCCATGGAGAGCTTGTCCGGGTGGTAGCTGAGCGCGGGCCCCTGCGTGTCGAGGATCGAGTAGTCCTCGCCGCGCCGCAGCCGCAGCGTCACCTCGCCGGTGACCGCCGCGCCGACCCAGCGCTGGAGCGACTCCCGCACCATCAGCGCCTGCGGGTCCAGCCAGCGGCCCTCGTAGAGGAGGCGGCCGAGGCGCCGGCCCTCGTTGTAGTACGCGGCGATGGTGTCCTCGTTGTGGATCGCGTTGACGAGCCGCTCGTAGACGATGTGGAGGAGCGCCATGCCGGGCGCCTCGTAGATGCCCCGGCTCTTGGCCTCGATGATCCGGTTCTCGATCTGGTCGGACATGCCGAGCCCGTGGCGGCCGCCGATCGCGTTGGCCTCCATGACCAGGTCGACCGGGGTGGCGAACTCCTTGCCGTTGATGGAGACCGGGCGGCCCTGGTCGAAGGCGACGGTGACGTCCTCGGTGTCGATCTCCACCGCCGGGTCCCAGAACCGCACGCCCATGATCGGGTCGACGGTCTCGACACCGGTGTCGAGGTGCTCCAGGGTCTTCGCCTCATGCGTGGCGCCCCAGATGTTGGCGTCCGTGGAGTACGCCTTCTCCGTCGAGTCCCGGTAGGGCAGCCCGTGCGCGAGCAGCCACTCGGACATCTCCTTGCGGCCGCCGAGTTCCGTCACGAAGTCCGCGTCCAGCCAGGGCTTGTAGATCCGCAGGTGCGGGTTGGCGAGGAGGCCGTAGCGGTAGAACCGCTCGATGTCGTTGCCCTTGAACGTGGAGCCGTCGCCCCAGATCTGCACGCCGTCCTCGAGCATCGCGCGCACCAGGAGGGTGCCGGTCACGGCACGCCCCAGCGGCGTGGTGTTGAAGTACGGACGGCCGCCCGACTTGATGTGGAACGCGCCGCAGGCCAGGGCCGCGAGCCCTTCCTCGACCAGCGCCGCACGGCAGTCGACGAGACGGGTGATCTCGGCACCGTACGCGGAGGCACGGCCGGGCACGGACGCGATGTCGGGCTCGTCGTACTGGCCGATGTCGGCGGTGTACGTGCACGGGCGGACGGCGCCCTTGTCGCGCATCCAGGCGACGGCGACGGAGGTGTCGAGACCGCCGGAGAAGGCGATGCCGACGCGCTCGCCGGTGGGGAGGGAGGTGAGGACCTTGGACATAGGAAGAGTATGCATGACGATGCATGACCATGCAAGCCGGTGCCGCCGCGCCGGGAACCGCCGCCGAGGGAGCCGATTCCGGGAGATGAACGGCGCCGACGCAGCGCATGTCCCGTGCACCCACCCCCTCGGCCGCGGCCGAAGCGAAGGTACGCCGCCGCCGCGCGCCGGGGCGCTCCGCACAGCGCGGCGCTGTCCACAAAACGCAGGAACCTGACCGGCCCCGGGTGGCCGCCGCGCTCACCCGGCCCGCAGGGTCTGCGACGGGGACTCGCCGAACCGGGCCCGGTAGCGCCGCGCGAACCTGCCCAGGTGCGCGAACCCCCACTGGTAGGCCACCTCCGTGACGGTGACCGTGCCGAAATCCGCGACGCGCAGCTGCTGCCGCACCCGTTGCAGCCTGACCTCCTGGACATACGCCATGGGGGACATGCCGAGATTCCTGCGGAACGCCTCCTGCAGAGTGCGCAGGCCCACATGGGCGATCTCGGCGAGCCGGGCCGCGTCGTAGGGCTCGGCCGGCCGCTCCTGCACGGCGTCCATGACCCGCTTCACCGCGGCGGGCCGCGTCATGGGCGCGGGCTCCTCCAACAGCGCCCGGTAGGGATGGTCGGCGGCGAGCAACAGCCCTTCGAGCAGCGTCTGTTCGAACCGCCGCGCGAAGATCGGCTGCCGCAGCAGCCCGTGCGACACGTCCTTCTCCTGCAGAATCCACCGGGCGAGCCCCGCCCAGCTGCGGCCGGGACCGCGCGAGACGTCGAGCGTGGGCGCCAGTCGCAGTCGTCCGTGCACGGGTCGGCCGAGCAGGGTCTCCAACTGGCGGTGGAGAGCCACCACGTCGATGTTCACGGAGAAGATGCGGCACTCGGCCGACCGGGTGTCGACGAAGTTGTCCGCCGTGGGGTCGTACACGGCTGCCCGGTCGGGAGTGACAAGCGTCCTCACCGACTGGCCCTGGCACAGGTCGAAGCTGCCTGCGCGGGTCCAGGCGACGAGGTACGAACCCAGCTCGGCAGCGTGGAACTCGACGGCGGTGCCGAGCCCCGTCTCCCCGACGGCCAACGCTCCGAACTCGACCATGTTCATGCTCGTACGAAAGTCCCGTGGCGGCCCCGTCACACTCAGGCGCAGATCGCAGAACGCCCGCGAGAGCACGGTGCGCGCCTCGTCCAGATCCCGTGTGACAAAGCGACTGAACTCCGCCCGCCCGCCCCGTTCCGCAGCCACGGTCCCGCTCCCTCTCGTGCCGCCCCGGCGGCCACCGATGGAAGCCGCCATTCATGATGGCACCGGCACCCGGCCCGGCTGCGCCACCCGCGCGACGACAGGAGCGGGACCGGCCCGCGCCGCGGCTCACCCCAAATGCCCGCGAGCAAGACGTTTGGACCGCGGATGAGCGGTCACACGAAGATCAGAACATGATGCAGTCGATGCCAAGGGAGCGTGAGCGGACATGAGCGCCGACGAGAAGGCCAAGGCGAAGACCGAGCAGGCCAAGGGCGCCGCCAAGGAAGCGGCGGGCCGCGCCACCGGCAACGACCGCCTGGCCGCCGAAGGCCGCACCGACCGGATGAAGGGCGACGCGCGCCAGGCCAAGGAGAAGACCAAGGACATCGGCAAGCACTGACGCGCATCGCCGCGTACACGGGCCCCGGGGACGTCTGCACGACGTCCCCGGGGCCCTGCCCGTGCGCGGGCCGCCCGGCTTCGGTCACCGTGTGCCGCCGCGCGGCTACCTCTTGATCCCCGTACGGCAGTACGTCGTCCGATGTTCGCCCTCGCGTCACCCCCGTCACCGTTGATCGACGACCATCTGAGGTCCGATCGCGGTATCCCGAGGGGACAACGTTGCAACGCCCACGTCCAGGACGTACGTACCAAGGCAGTAGAACGCTCGCGGCAGGCTCACTGGCGGCCGTGCTGTCGCTGGCCCTGGCGGGCTGCGGGGTCGCGGGTCTCGGGGAAGAGGACGGGGAGGAGCGCGCCTCCGCCGCGCCCGCCGCCCTCGCCGGGCTCGACTGCGCGCGGAGCGGCAAGGTCCCCGGCACGGGGTCGAGCGCCCAGTACAACGCGATGAAGTACTGGATCAAGCAGTATCAACGCGCCTGCCCCGGCGTGCGGATCGCGTACAACCCGATCGGTTCCGGAGCCGGGGGCGCACAGTTCCTGCGGGGCGCCACCGCGTTCGGCGGCTCCGACAGCGCGCTGAAGCCCGAAGAGGTCGCCCTCTCCGAGGACGTCTGCCAGGGCGGCCGCGCCATCGACCTGCCCATGGTCGGCGGGCCCATCGCGATCGGGTACGACCTGCCCGGCGTCGACGGCCTGGTCCTCGACTCCCCGACCCTCGCCAAGATCTTCGACCGGCGGATCACCTCCTGGGACGCCCCGGAGATCCAGCGGCTCAACCCCGGCGCCGAACTGCCCTCCATGCCGGTCCGCCCCGTCCACCGCTCCGACGACTCCGGCACCACACAGAACTTCCAGGCGTATCTCGCGGGCGCGGCCCCCGAGGTCTGGCGGTACCCGGTGAGCAAGGCGTGGCACGGCAGGGGCGGCGCGTCCGCGAGCGGCTCCAGCGGGGTCGCCTCGGAGGTCACCTCCGGCTTCGGCGCGATCGGCTACTTCGAGCTGTCCTTCGCGCGGGCCCGGCACATCAAGACCGTCAGCATCGACACGGGCGCGTCGGCCCCGGTCGAGCCGACGCCGAGGACGGCGTCGGCCGCCATCGCGGCGGCGCGGGTCGTGGGCCGCGGCAAGGACATGACGCTGAAATTCCGCTACGGCGCCCCGACGCCGGGCGCGTACCCGATCGTCCAGGTCACCTACGAGATCGTGTGCGACAAGGGGAACCAGAAGGCGACCCTGCCCGCCCTCAAGTCGTTCCTGACCTACACCGCGAGCAAGGCGGGACAGAAGCCGCTGTCCCGCCTGAACTACGCGCCGCTGCCGGAGTCCGTCGCCGGTCAGGTGCGCGAGGTGATCCGCACGCTGTCCTGACCGGCGACGGACCCCGCCCCGACCTGCCGTCCGCCGCCGTCCCCAGCGCGGCGGCGGACGAGGACACGCCTCTCAGGGGCCTTCGACCACCGTGACCGCCCCGGACGGGCACACCTCGGCGGCCTCTCTGGCGGCTGCCCGCCGCCGGCCCGGTTCCGGTGCGGCGTCGAGGAGCAGCACCTGCCGTCCTCGGCGTCCTGGTCGAACACGTCGGGGGCGGTCAGCGCGCACATGCCGGCGCTCAGGCAGCGCTCACGGTCGACTCGCAGCTCCACCGGGCCTACTCCTCGCCCCAGGTGACGGGCAGGGCCTGCACCCCGAAGATGCTCATGCCCGTCCGCAGCGGGATGTCCTCGCGCGCGGCGGCGAGCCGCAGCGTCGGGAACCGGGTGAACAGCGCGGGCAGGGCGACCTGCAGTTCGACGCGGGCCAGCTGCTGGCCCAGGCACTGGTGGATGCCGTGGCCGAACCCGACGTGGCCGGTGGCCTTGCGGCGCAGGTCGAGGCGGTCGGGGTCGGGGAAGCGCGCCGGGTCGCGGTTGGCGGCCTCCATGGAGACCACGACCGTCTCGCCCGCCTTGACCGACTGCCCCGCCAGCTCGATGTCCTCCAGCGCGGTCCGCGCCCCCGTCTGCGCGATGGTCAGATAGCGCATCAGCTCCTCGACGGCCGACTCGGCGAGGCCGGGATCATCCCGCAGGGCGGCGAGCTGGTCCGGGTGGCTCAGCAGCGCGAAGGCGCCGTACGCGATCATGTTGGCGGTGGTGTCCAGGCCCGCGCCCAACAGGAAGTTGCCGATCCCGGCCAGCTCTTCGTCGCTGAGGTCGGTCCCGGTCAGATCGCTCAGCAGGTCGTCGGTGGGCTCGGCCCGCTTGGCGAGCACCAGCTTGTGCACATACTCCTGGCCGGCCGTCATGGCGGCCGCCAGCTCCGCCTCGCCGATGCCCTGCGTCATCAGCGTCTCGGTCTGCTGCCGGAAGAAGTCCCGGTCGGCGTACGGCACTCCGAGCAGCTCGCAGATCATCAGGGTCGGGATGGGCTGCGCGTACGCCCTCACCAGGTCGAGCGCCGGTCCTTGGCGCTCCATGGCGTCGAGGTGGTCGGCGGTGATCCGCTCGACGCGTTCGGTGAGCAGCCGCATGCGGCGCACGGTGAACTTGCCGGTGAGCAGCCGCCGGTAGCGGGTGTGCTCGGGGGCGTCGAGCCCGGTGAGATCGCCGACCGGCGCGGGCCCGAGCGGCCCCGAGAACTCGGATTCGTAGGGCAGGTGCAGGAGTTCGTAGCGCGAGCTGAAGCGGGGGTCGCCCAGGACCGCGCGGACCACGGAGTGGCCGGTGGCCAGCCATCCGAGGTGCCCGTCGGGGAAACGCAGCCGGGCGAGCGGCCGTTCCTCGCACAGCCGCGTCAACTCCTCGGGCGGGTCGAAGGGGCAGCCTTCGCGGCGGGCGGTGGGCAGGCGTAACAAGTCGTTCGACGCGTCGTGCGACATGGCATCTCCTCCGGTGCGGGAAGCGTTGTGACGCCAGCATGGCACATGTTTGGCGCCAGGGCGAGCCACTATGGCTCCGTATGGCGTCATGGGGCTTTGCGGGTGCCCCGCTGTCGGTGCCGTGCCGCCATGGCGCAGGTCACAGAGGGCGGCGGGAACTCGGCGGGTGCGCGGGCCGACTCCTGGACCGCCCGGTCGCAGCCGGGCCACGGTCCACCGATCCTGGAGTACGCCTCATGCCCGCCGAACCCACCACCCTCGCCGAAGGCGACGGACGGCAGCCCCCCGAGCCCGCGCGGCCGCCCCACGCCTCGCAGGCCCGGCCCGCCGGCAAGCGGTCCGGCTGGGCGTCACTGCGTCCGCTGGTGCTGCGGCTGCTCTTCTACGCCGGGCTGTTGATAGCGCCCTTCCTCCTGGTCGCCGCCACGACGGGCCTTCTGTACGCCTGCTCGTACCAGGTCGAGAAGAACGTGTGCGCCGACGAACTCCGCGTGCC
Source organism: Streptomyces huasconensis (assembly GCA_004010275.1). Lineage (GTDB taxonomy): Bacteria > Actinomycetota > Actinomycetes > Streptomycetales > Streptomycetaceae > Streptomyces > Streptomyces huasconensis. The sequence goes on along the minus strand of RBWT01000014.1, from coordinate 62,121 downwards.
CGTGGCGGACGACCGCCGCGAACTGCCCCTGGAGCGGCAGGTCGCCGCGGCCCGCGAGGCACACCCGGAGGGGAAGATCAGCGCGGTCCGGCCCGCACCGGAGGAGGGCGCACCACGCGCGTCCTGCTCTCCGGCGTGCCCGCCGTCGACCCCGACCGCACGCTCGCCGTCTTCGTGAACCCGTACACGGCCGAAGTGCGCGGCGCCCTGGAGCAGTACGGCTCGTCGGCGCGCTGCCGCTGCGCACCTGGATCGACGAACTCCACCGCGACCTGCACCTCGGCGAACCGGGCCGCCTCTACAGCGAACTCGCCGCCAGCTGGCTGTGGGTGATCGCCGGCGGCGGCCTCGTCCTGTGGTACGGCCGCCGCAGGGCACAGCGGAAGGTGCGGAACACCACGGGCCGCCGCCGCACACTGTCCCTGCACGGCACGGTGGGCGTCTGGACGGCGCTCGGCCTGTTCATCCTGTCCGCGACGGGGCTGACCTGGTCGACGTACGCGGGCCAGAGCGTCGCCGACCTGCGAGAGGCCATCGGCCAGACCACGCCCGCGGTGACGGCGACCGTGACACCGGGAGCGGAGCCGGGGCCGGAGGGCGCGGGGGAGCACGCCGGGCACGGCGGGGCGAGCGGTGCGGGCACCTCGACGGGCACCTCGGCAGGTTCCGATGGCGACAAGCGCCCGGCCGACGTGGGGCTCGACGCGGTCCTGAAGTCCGCCCGTGCCCAAGGACTCTCGGACCCGGTGGAGATCGTCCCGCCCGCCGAACCGTCCGGGGCGTCGGCGTATGTCGTCAAGCAGATCCAGCGCACCTGGCCCGTGCAGCAGGACTCGGTCGCGGTGGACCCGGCGAACGGGAAGGTGACCGATGTCCTGCGGTTCGACGACTATCCCGTGCTGGCGAAGCTGACGCGCTGGGGCATCGACGCGCACGCGGGTTCGCTCTTCGGCGTCGTCAACCAGCTCGCACTCGCCGCGCTCGCGCTCGGCCTGATCCTGCTGATCGTGTGGGGATACCGCATGTGGTGGCAGCGCGGCCGCGGCTCCTCCTTCGGCCGTCCCATGGCGCGCGGCGCCTGGCAGGACGTACCGGCGTACATCCTGGTCCCGCTGATGGCCGCGGTCGCGGTCCTCGGCTACTTCGTGCCGCTGCTCGGCATCCCGCTGGCGGCGTTCCTGGTCGTGGACGTGGTGCTGGGCGAGATCGCCCATCGGCGGGGGAGGCGGACGTACGCCTGAGCTCCACTTCATGAACCCCGACGAGCCGGACGATGAGGCGCCCCCGCCGGCCCGCGCCCCGCTGAGCTGGGGAGAAGCTTCCCCGGGGCGGCGCGTGCGCGGCGGGGCCGCCGCAACTCGTCGCAAGGAGGTGCCGCTCGCGCGTGTGACCGGCTTCGGAGCGGGCACTCGAAAGGTGGGCCCCGCCGTGTCTCCCCCGTCGCGGCGGGGCTCCCTTGTGCCGCCGCCTGCCCGCTGGGCGTGCTGTCCGGCCCCTCATGACGGTCACGGCACCCTCACTCGCCACCGGGAGCGGCACGGGCGGCGCGGTCGCGCGCACCCGCTCGCGTCACCGGCATTCCCTATTTCTGCAACGCGTTCTACTGTGTGCGCCGTCGAGCCGTCGAGCCGTCAAGTCCGGGGCCGAGCGAGCCAGTCAGAGCCTGGAGGGGCCGTGCACCTCGAATACACGCCCGAGCAGCAGCAGTTGCGCACCGAGTTGCGCGCGTACTTCGCCGAACTGGTGCCGGACGACGTGCACGCGCGCCACGCCGACCCCGTCGCCCGGAAGCGGTTCTACCGCGAGACCATCCGCCGCCTGGGCACGGACGGCTGGCTCGGCGTGGGCTGGCCCGAGGAGTACGGCGGGCCCGGGGCCTCACGCCCATGGAGCAGTTCATCTTCTTCGACGAGGCCGCGCAGGCCGGCGTCCCGCTGCCCCTCATGGCCCTCAACACCGTCGGCCCCACGATCATGCGGTTCGGCACCGAGGAGCAGAAGAGCTACTTCCTGCCGAAGATCCTCTCCGGGGAACTCGACTTCGCCATCGGCTACAGCGAACCCGACGCCGGCACCGACCTCGCCGCGCTCAAGACCAAGGCGGTCAGGGAGGGCGACGAGTACGTCGTGAACGGACAGAAGATCTGGACCACCAACGGCGACACCGCCGACTGGGTCTGGCTCGCCGTCCGCACCGCCGCCCCCGAGGACGGCGTCCCGCTCCACAAGGGCATCACGATGCTCCTCGTCCCCACCAGCGACCCCGGCTACTCCTGCACCCTCATCAACACCCTCGCCTCGCACGACACCACCGCCAGCCACTACGAGAACATCCGCGTCCCGGTCTCCCGCCGCGTCGGCGAGGAGAACAAGGGCTGGCGGCTGATCACCAACCAGCTCAACCACGAACGCGTCACCCTCGCCGCCCACGGCACCACGGCCATCCGCGCCCTGCACGACGTACAGCGCTGGGCCATGGACACCAAGCTCACCGACGGCCGCCGCGTCATCGACCTCGCCTGGGTCCGCCGGAGCCTGGCGAGGACGCACGCCCGGCTCGACGCGATGAAGCTCCTCAACTGGCAGATGGTGACCGCCGTCCAGGAAGGCACCCTCACCCCCCAGGACGCCTCCGCCGTCAAGGTCTACGGCTCCGAGGCGCGCAGGGACGCGTACGCCTGGCTCATGGAGGTCGTCGGCGCGGCGGGTGCCCTGAAGGAGGGCTCGGCGGGCGCGGTCCTCCGCGGCGACCTGGAGCGCGGCTACCGCTCCGCCGTGATCTTCACCTTCGGCGGCGGCAACAACGAGATCCAGCGCGAGATCATCTCCTGGATCGGCCTGGGCATGCCTCGCGTCCGCCGCTGACCCGTTGCGACCACTGATCTTAGTTGTCACATCCCAGGGATAGTTGGCACCGATCGCGTGTGCGGAGTGGTCCAACGGCGCGCTGGGCGTGGCTACAGCTGTGAGTCGGCTTGACCGGGCATGAGACCGGGCGGGCAGTGATCGCAGGAGAGTGCCAGGCGGGCGGCGTACACATCAATGCGGCCTAGCAGCGTCTGCTTGGCACCCCTGCGGTTTGCTGGGGTTCGTAGCTGATTGATCGATGCTACAAGCCAGTGGGTCCTGCGGCCATGTTCTCTCAGCGCTTCGAGGACAGGGCTGTGTAGGTAGTCCCCTTGTGTGGCCTCGGCCCAGATCAGGACGGTCGCCGCGTCGTGGCTTGGAGAGGTTGTGGTCTGTTGGAATGCGTCAAGCTCTGCGCAGAGCTCATGCCAGTCATTTTCCGGTAGGCGCCAGTTGTGAAGTGTTTCGCGGCGCCGCTGATAATCGATGCGATGGGTGTCGCAGTCCAGTTGGTTCGCGAGATTTTCGAGCGATGTCTCCAGGAGAGGCCACAGTTGGTACGGTGCGAGCTTCTCTTTGACTCTCCGGAGCGAGTGTTGAGCGGTGTTCCAAGGGATTCCGAGTTTATGTGCACATTTCGGCCAGGTGCCTCCCCCGCTCATTTCTGCGAGTTTGAGGGAGGCGACGCGGCGTAAGTGGCGAACATCCCAGTCGCTGTGAGCTTTCCATTGTATCAGCAGGTCGCGGAAATTGGCGGAAGCCCAGGCTTGGGGAAGGAGGGCCGGTACGTGCTGAACGTTGAACTGGGAGCGGCGTGACGGGATGTGCTGTCGATGGTGTTGATGCCCGCCGGCGCGGTAGAACCCATCGGCTCGGGGTGCCAGGGCGCGTGCCAGGTCAGGAGACGCCTGCATACGCCGCAGTGCCGCGGCCACGTTGGCATCGTGGTGACGCAGAGCAGCGGTGGAGAGTCGCTGTACGTGGTCGACTAGTGCGGAGTCGGCTGTGTGGTTCTCGCCGAGCAGAGTGTCGGCGGCGAGCAGGAGCGCAGCGCATTCTGCCGGATCTTGGGGCGCGGCCCAGATGGTGCCGGGGCGACGGCGTGTCGAGGGCAGCATGCTGGAACGAATGACGTGCTGGTCGATCAGGTCTCTGAGGGTGTCTGAGGGCGCGAGTGGGGCACTGTCGGGCCAACTGATGCGGATGAGTTGTGCGGCGACGATGAGGTCGTGAAAGTACTGCTGGTCTGCGGACGGGGCGTGCTTGGCTTGCTGACGAACGAAGAACAGGCGCTGATCGATGCGCTGTTGAAATGCCAGCGCGAGTGGGAGGTCCGCGGGTTTGAGCGCGTTGATCTGAACGTTCTGGTCGAGACGGGTCGCACAGGGAACGGGACGTGCGCCAGCGGAAGTGGCGATGGCGTGGCGGCATTGAGCAGGGTGCAGTCCGCTGGCGGTCCGCTGCATGATCAAGCCTTGGCGTTCTGTGTTCACCGGCTTGTTGGGTACTCCGAAGCATGTTGGGCATTTATGTGCGAGGAGGCGCCTGTGGGTGGTGCAGGAAAACGAGACGGGTAGGTGCCAACGTAGTTTCCATGGACCGCCGTAGAGGTCTTGGACAGGGCTGTTGTCCCCAGCCAGACAATCGGGGCAGTAGCGGCTCGATAGGCCTGCCGCCCAGTGCTTGGAGGCTGCGGTCGTATTGCGGTTGCCATCCATCCGTGCGGTGCGCAGCGGCGGATAGGCTTCGGAGAGATGGGACAGCGTGAGCGCTTGGGCTTCTTTCTCACAAAGCCGTGTGGCGGTAGCGAATAAGGCGCGCCGTTCGGGCGGCAACACGAGAAGGTATTCGGCGGGAATCCTGTTCTGATGATGGTTCAGGCCGCACAGTTCGGCGATCCGGGCGGGTGAACGCTCCAGCCGGTAGGCGAGGCGCAGAATCAGGCTGGGCAGGGACTCTTCATCCAGCGGGGCGAGCCCGCGCGGCAACGGGCTCGTCGTCATTGGACCGCCGTCTGGTGGGAGGCGGGTGCTGGGGCGTTCTCGAGTGGTGCTGCGCGGTCGCATGTGTCCGCCAGGTGAGTCGAGTAGATCTCCAGGCGCCGCCGAAGGGTCACATAAGAGACACGGTCGCGTCGCAGGATGGCCCCCGCAAGGTCGGTAAGCCGGTCAGGGTCGGTGCTGGTGGCGCGGCGGTGCAGCACCGTGGGGCTGTGCAGGTAGCTGGCCTCGTTGACCATGCTCCACAACAGGGCCTCGCCGACGCAGGTATCGCCCGTTGTGCCCTGCTGTTCCAGTCCTGGAATGCCGTGGCATAGTGTCTGCCACTGCTCGCGAGTGAGGCGCCAATGCTCTGTCGCGAGGCGCCGTTGAGCGTAGTTCACTCGACGCTCCTGATCGTGCAGTTGACGGGCGGCCTGGTCCACGGCCGACTCGAATGTGGGCCACAGCCCCGCCTTTGTCATACGGCGACCCAGTACGTTCATGGTGTGGATGGCACTGGGCGATGGAATTCCCAGAGCCGGGGCGCACATGCGCCACGGCTGCACGCTGACCATCTCGGCGAGTCGGAGAGAACCGGCCCACCTCAGGTGTCGGACGATGACGGTGGTCCCGGTGGGGAGTTGGGCCCTGAGCGGCTCGAGGAGTTCGGTGTACCACTGGCGTGGAAAGAGCGGGGGGATTTCTTCGAGGTGATACCGGTAGGGGCGTGGGCCTGTGCGCATCCTGGCCTGTGTTTGGGCGCCGTACGGCAGTACCGCGGTGGCCTGGAGCAGGGCCGGTGAGGCGTTGTGGTGGGTGAACAGCTTGTGGCCGCGCGAGCGTGACTGGCGGTACACCTCGCGGGTCAACGGCTCAAGGCGTTCGCGCATCGATGTGACGTTCCGGTCGCCCAGGCCCCGGTGGGCGGCGAGCAGGAGGGCGGCGCTGTGGGCCGTGGAGTGCGGCGCGCGGTGCTTGGGTCCAGTGTTTCCTCTGGCGAGTGTGGATTCGAACTCTGCGGCGCACTGGTCCACGAGGTCAGTGAGGGAAGCGGTGGGCAACAGGTCGGCACCGGCCGGCCAACTCATCAAGATTAAACGAGCGGTCACTAGCAGATCACCGAAGTAGGCGGCGGTTTCCGAATCGACGTCGCTGGTGGCGGGAGCGAGTGACAGCAGGGTGTCCACATGCTGCTGCAGGTGCAGCAGGTGGTCTACATCCTGTGGGGTCAGCGCCGTTGCTGACGTGGTGAGTTGGTCCAGGCGGGCGCCGCACGGTGTGGCCCGTGTGTGGTAGCGACGTGCGATGTGCGGGTCCTGGTTGCGGCACTGGGCGGGATGTAGTCCTGGCACGTGCGGCAGGGTGAGCAGGCTGTAGCGGTTGCCGACACGTCCGCTCACCGCCTGGCCGCACTCTGGACAGTGCTGTTGCAGCAGGCGTCGGTGCTCCACGCAGGCGAAGACGACGGGCACATGCCACCGCAGCTGCCAGGCCCCGCCGTAGGCCTGCTGCACGGGGCTGTCGTCGCCGGCCAGGCAGGGCTGGCAGTACCGGATGTCCGGATTGGTGGCCCAGTCGATGCGGTTCTTGCCCCGCGGTTCATTGGCGGACGTCCGCAGTTTCGCGAGCGGCGGATAGCGGCTGGCAAACCCATAGAGAGTGAGGCTGTGGGCCTCCGGGATGCTCAACCGTGCGGCTCGGGCCAGGCGTTCGGCAGCATCTGGGCCAAGTCCGCGTAGCTGCTCGTGCGGGATGCCATCGCTGCGGCACGCCAGACCGCACAAGGTCGCCACCCGGTGCGGTGTGAGGCACAACCGATACGACAGTCGCAGCAAAAGCCCGCCCAACGATTCGCCAGGCAGAGGGGCTAGACTCCGGGCGAGCGGCTGCGGCGCCTGGCTCGTCATCCGGCGGACTGCGCGGCCGGGCCGGAGTCGTCAAAGGTGCCGTTTCGGGGCTTCCTCTTTTTGCCAGTCGTCTTCACCGGCGGAATGACGGGCTGCTCTCCGGATTCCGCGTCCAAGTCCGGCAGATCGGTTGGACTGACCTGGCACCGGTCGAGCAGAGCCGAGGTCAGGCGCTCGGCCCCTTCCTCGATCGCCAGCCGGCAGCCCCGCTGGATGAGCTTCTCGAGCAGACCGACCACTCCGTTGGTGCGGGAGAACAGGTACTCCGGCATGGAACCGCCGCTGAGCGTCCCTTCGGTGTCGTCGAGGAGGCGCAGGTGCTGCTCCAAGCGCACCAGATGATTTTCCCAGGCGTGAATTTCCGCGTTCGAGTTGTAGCTGAATGGGTTGAGCTCGATCATCTCGAAGCGTCGTTCGTGCTGCGTGGCCGCCTGCGGATTGGGGCTGCGGCCTCGGTCCTTGACCGGCGGGATAGTCCATTGCTTGGTGACCGGATCGAAACGCCCTCGGCGCAAGAGGCCGGAGAGCGGGATGCCGACACCGACCAGAATGAGGGTGACGGACATACTCATGACTTCCAGGAGGAGGTCGAGGACGTCCTGGTCGCTTTCCCGGTGCAGCTTGAGCCGGGTGATGTCATCGATCACCAGGGCTTTGGTGACGTGCGCAGCGATCGCCGCATTGACCGTCCGGATCAAATCCTCCTGCCGCATGTTCTTGTAGTCCTCGCCGTAGAAGTCGAGGATGCGCTGGCAGGTGGACACCGGCGTGGCCTTCACCGGACACCGCACATAGGCCACCGGGGCGACCAGGTCCCGGGTCCCAGCCATGGCCTGTGGGTTCATGAACTCGTTGACTTCCAGCCAGTCGGCCTCGAAGGCTGCCAGCGCGGCGCACACCGTCTCCGTCTTGCCCTGCGCGCCGCCGCCGCTGACCATCACGCCGGTCCGGATGCCAGCCTTGTGACTGTAGGCGCCGTCCTCGATCCGGGCTTTCACCAGCCATGCCACCGCATCGCTCATGGGAGTACTGAGCACCGGCAGGCTGCTATGTGTGGCGAGCCGGTGTAGGTCGTGCAGATGGCGGCGACGCGGGGACAACCGCAGGTACTGGCTGCGGTCCATAACAGGGGCGGGCACGAATGCTTCCCGCGTGCGCACCCACCGCTGCCATTCCGTCAAGCGGGTGCGGTCGATGGGCGGGCCGGGCAGAAAGGCGGGAAGTGGGGCGCGGGAGGGGGTGGGGTCTGTCACGACTTCACTTCAACTCTGAGTAGGGGGACGAGTGGGGACACCAGTCGCGGGCAGGGCCTGCGGGCGGTGGGGCGCCTTGACTTCCACCAGGCGGTTGCGGCCTCGAAGTCCGTCAGCGTGTTGGAGACGATCTCGGTTCCCCGCAGGACGCCGTAGAGAAGACGCGGCAGCAATGCCACGCGGGAACGGCGGACGGCTGGCCGCAGCATGGAGAGGTGGTACGGGAGGGGCGGATGCAGAGCCTTGCACCGTCAGGTCTGCTCGTCGGGGTCAGCGGGGACGAAGGTGTCCTCGTCGAGCAAATCTGCGAGGCGCTTGCCGCGCAGGGACTGGCTGAGCGTGGAAGAGGGCGTGGGCTGGTGCGGTGCGGCCTCGCGCCTGCGTCGGCGTTCCTCGTCGATAGCCGTCTGGCCCTGTTCGACGCGCTCGCGCCAGGGCAGCTCGATGACGTTGTCGACCACAGGGGTTGACCCGTCCTTCCGGGGCGGCGGGATGGCGTCGGCAGAACTGGGCGGGGGGATGTCGGGCCGGTCGGCGGCGGCCGCGGCAGCCTGCGCCTCTTCCCGAGCGATGTCGGTGCGCTGGGCTTTGCTCAGCCTGGTCGGCCACTGCTCCACGGGGACCTTGGACCCGATCAGGTCCAACAGGAGCGGCAACAGATCCTTGTCCGACTTCGGGGCGAGGCCCTGCGCCCTCAGATCACGCAAGACCTGCCGCACACGCGCGTCGCTGAAAGCGGGCATCCGGCCATTCTCCGGCAAGCCCACCCACCGCAACTGGTGCCATTCATGTGTCATCGGGTCGCGGAAGTACACGAAGCGTGGCTCCCGCGGATCTCTGTGGATGACGTACTTGTTCCTGGCCACACCGCCGCGGCTCGACTGGCGCAATCGCCACTCGTCGAGAGCCGGCCCGTCGTACCACAGGTTTTTGATCTTGACCCCGCGCCGGGCGTGAATCATCACCCGGTGCTGTGGCAGTAGTTCGTAGTACAGCTCGACTGAGGGGATCTGCAGGGCGAAGCCGCCCTGCGCCATGGAAGCGGCGAACAGCGAGTTTGGGCTGTGATCCCCCAATGGGTCCCAGCTCGGCGCGTGGGACCCGAACTGGCGGTTCTGCCAGATCCGCACGATCCAGGTGGCGATGAAGTGTTCCATCTCGCTCACCGTCAGGCAGGCATCCGCTTCCGGATCACGACCCCGGTCCGCGGTGTCGATACCCTGGTAGCCGGGCAGGAGGCCAAAGAGCAGCGACTGGATCGCGCCGAAGGCTCGTTCCACAGCCTGTTTGTCGGTGGGCCGCAGCACCCGACTGGGGCGGATGTTCGCGCCGATCACCCGCTGCACCTCGACCAGGTGATGGTTCTTGTACACGGAGCCGTGGTCCGTGGTGACCGTTTCCGGAGCGAAGAACGGCAGGCTGGCGGCCTTCTTGCCGGCGAACTCGGTTACGACGGTGCTGGGTACCCCGGGATAGGCCCATTCCATGTCCTCGCCCCAATCGGGGCGCATCGGCAGCGGCATCATGACATCGCGCAGGATCATGGCGATATCCACCGACGTGTCCGAGACGAGGGTGAGGCGGAACGCGACGATGGAGTGCGTGTACACGTCCAGCGCGAGCGACAGGTGTACCGAGACGGGGTCGCCGAAGATGTTCTCGCGGACCTTGACTGGCAGGATGGTGGTGTCCAGGGCCACCACCTGCCCGGGGCGGCTGACGACTACATGCCGGCCGGTCGCCACCGCCTGTGCACGGGCCGCCGAGACTACGTAGCGCTGACGGCCTCCGGAGCGGCCAAACCACTCCCGCCATAGCACCCGCAGCGTCTCGTAGCTCGGGATCTTCTTCTCCTCGTCCTTCCCGAACTCCTCGCGCACGTACTGGTGGATCAGCCGCTCGCGGTCCTTTGCGGACAGCTTGGAGCGATGCAGTGTCTCGTGGCGCACGGCGAGGATCGCCTCGCGCACCTGAGGCGTGATCCGGTGCCCGGTCGCCTCCCGCAGCCACCGGTCATCGGCGCACCCCACCGGCCCGAAGCAGCGCAGTCCTTTGTCCCAGCGGACCAGGGTGCGGTAGCTGACCTTGTCCAGTTTCTGTTCGCTGGCCCGGTACGGGTGGGCGACGGTGGCCTGCCGCAACTCACGTTCCTTGGCATGGCGGCGCTGGGTGAGCGTGGTGGTGTCCGGGTCGTAGGCGGGTTTCGGCTCTCCGGGGAGCGCCTTGAGGGGATCCCCGCTGCGAAACCCGCACTCGACCTCCCGCAGGTGCTCCACGCGCAGCATGACCAACGCCCGCTTGTCCGCGCGTAGATCGCGCATGTCCTTGGGCTGGCGGCCACGCGAGGCGGCCGGAAGGTCCTTGCGGGTTCGGGTGGAGGGGCGCACAGCCGGGTGGTACATCAGCTCGCGCACCGTCGTCTGCCACGGCGTGCTGTCTCCCTGAACCAGGACGACTTTCCCCGCCTCGGGTTGGAACTTGTTCACCTGCCAGGCGGCACCGTTGACGATGATCTCCTGCCCCACACCCAGGTCCCAAGTTGTGCACGGCCCGCTCACAAGCGGCCCCTTACGGGAACCTTGGCTGGCGCGAGCCGTACGGTGCTGGCGTCCCTGAGCGGTCCTGCCATCTCCAGCCCCAGACGGCGGTGCCACAGCAGGTGGATGGCGTGCGCCCGCCCCAAGGCGGGCAGAGTGCACAGCTCCACCAGGTCACCGAAGGGCAGCGGGCCAAGGGCCGCCGCCGACAGCAACTGCGCCTGCAACCCCAGCGGATCGGCCAAAGCCCTGCGGCCGGCCGAGAAGGAGTCGACCAGGCTCACTGCATGTTCGCGCCAGCCCGTGACGACGGCATAGTTCCAGCCCGCGGCCAGCGCGGCCTCGGCACTGGCCGCGAATTTGATCTCGTCCTCGACCTCGATCCGGTGCGCGGGGCGGACATCGATCAGCAGCGGTGCGCCCCGAAGGAGCAACAGGAAGTCCGGCGTGTGGTTTACCCGTCCGCCCGTTGTGTCGAACGTGAGGCGAAACGGCTGGGCCAAGGCCTCCAGCAGCACTCCGGAGAAGTCGGCACACAGCAGGAGGAGTTCCTCTTCGAAACTCTCGAACCCGTGGTGGCGGTTGGTGCTGACGAGGTATTCGAGACCGGGCCGGTGCCATTGATCGGTACGCCAGGTGAAGCGGCGCACCGGAATACTGGCCAGCATGTCGACCTCGTTGAGGGCCCGAACTGGGATGCGGACCGACTCGCGCCCGAACCGCCAGGCCGTTGTCCAACGAGACGTCCAGTCGGGCGGTTTGACCAACGCGGCGAGGGCCCCGCCCGCGATGGCGTGTGTGCGGGCGAGGTCAGTCAGTACCGAGACGTCCGACCACGGTCGGGTGTCGCACACGGGCCTCGGCGGCGCGGGGCGCAGCAGGGTCTGAGATGACACATTCAACCCTTGTAATCGATCAAGGAGCGGCAGAAAACCCCCCCGAGCATGGTGAGTGCACCGATGACTCGGCAACTCCGCTTATGTGACTGCGTGATCGATGCCGCAGTCTGTGGTAGAGGCATAGAGACACCTAGGGAACCAGCGGGTCGACGAACCCCTGGGGGGCTCGAGGTCCTGGCCGCAGGCGGCCCAGCGCGGCGCCACCGGTCGCCGGACAGTCGCCCCGAGTACGCCTGAGGCACCCTTTCGAGTCGTCGTGCCCACGCGCCGCTCGTGCCCCGGTCTGCAAGACGCTCACCAGGACTCGACCCACTCGCCAGGCGCTTCGGGAGCCGACGCCGGAGTGGGCGGAAAGCGCGGGGCGGGTGCTGGACGCTCGGGGGGTTCGGTGACGGTTGCGGCCTCGGGTGTAGCTGCCGCGCACGTGGCGCAGGCGTCGGCGAGATGCCACCTGCGGCCGTGATCAGCCCGGATCAGCACCAGCCGAAGAGGACCGGCGCAGCGGGCCTGCCGCCTATGCCAGACGCAGGCGTGCTCGCGGCACTGGCAGGTGCGCAGGTGGGGCGGCAGACAGGTCTCCAGGACGTGGTGCACGAGGTGGCGCCGGACCTCCTGGGCCACGGCGCTGCCCGCCAAGCGCACCGGGGCTCGGCAGGCGCTGCACGTCAGTGCGGCCTGCCCGGCGGGGTGGCTGAGGGTGATGGTCCAGGCCCGCGAGGGCGCAGCGGTGGTCATGGACTGCCTCCAGGCCGTCAGTGGGGTTGGTGCCGCCTGCTGCGCGCGGCGCCGACAACGTAGTGCAGACCTCTGCCCTGCGCGGAGCGGCCCTGGACCGAGAAAATAGGGCAGAGGTCTGCACTGTCAGGGCAGGGGTCTGCACCGTCGGATGGGTGGGTGACGATCTTCCCGCCGCCGGATCCCGACCCGACGGCACTTCGGCAGTCCCTCGCCCGGCTACGTGCCGCACGCGGCTGGAGCTACGACCAGCTCGCCGCCAGCAGTGGCCTCTCGCGCCGCACCCTCATCGAGATTGAGCAAGGCCGCACCACCGGATCGCTCGCCACCTGGCATGCGCTGGCCCACGCCTTCGGCCTGTCCCTGGGTGAACTGCTCGACCCTCTGTGCAACGGCCACGAACGGCCCGAAATGAAGCACTGATCCGCATGCGGCGGCCCCACCCGAAGGGGGGTCGGATTTCGTACGCCTGTCCTGGATTCGAGCATTTGCTGCTGTCTCGTCACCGCCAGGAAGTCATCTGGCCGCGTGTGCAGGTATGCGGGGCGTGTCGGTTGGCACCGTGTGCGTCCGAACCTGCCCCCTCGTGCAGGACCTGATTGCGCGCGCCCGCCCTGTGCCGGCGTGCCATTGCAGCCTTGGGAGACGTTCTCGCATGTCCTTCACCCCCACCGACGAACAAGCCGCCGTGCAGCAGGCGTTCCAGGACGGCGGCCACCTCGCCGTCCAGGCCGGTGCCGGGACCGGCAAGACCTCCACGCTGGCCTTCCTTGCTACCCAGGCACCCGCCCGGCGTGGCCGCTACCTCGCGTTCAACAAGGCCATCGCCACGGAGGCCTCCGCCCGTTTCCCCGCAACGGTGATCTGCAAGACGGCCCATGCCCTGGCCTACGCCGCCCTCGGGTACCGCTTCCGCCTCCGCCTGAACAGCCCTCGCAGGCCTGGATGGAAAGTCGGCCAGGATCTCGGGCTGACCGCCGCGGTCCGCATCAACGGACACGACCTGATGCCCGCGACCGTGTCCAACACAGCCCTGCGGACCGTCACCCGCTTTTGCCAGTCAGCCGACCATGTACTCACCCACCGCCACGTTCCGCGTCTGCGCCGCATGGATGACGATGAAATGCATGAAGAACTGGCCGACCTGGTGCTGCCGTACGCAGCCAAAGCCTGGGCCGATCTGCAAGACCCGTGCGCGGGGATGGTCCGCTTCGAGCACGACCACTACCTCAAGATGTGGGCCCTGACCGACCCGGTACTCAGCGGCGACTTCCTGCTGCTGGACGAGGCCCAGGACACCAACCCCGTCCTTGAGCAGCTCGTTCACGCCCAGCGGGAACATCTCCAGGTCGTGATGGTCGGCGACTCCGCCCAGGCTATCTACGGCTGGCGCGGCGCACGGGATGTGATGACCGGCTTCGACGCACGGCACCTCACCCTCACCCGCTCCTTCCGTTTCGGTCCCGCGCTCGCCGCAGAAGCCAACCGCTGGCTTGCCCTCACCGGAGCCCCCATCCGCCTCACCGGAAACACCGACGTCCCCACCACGATCGGGGCGTACCGTGACCGCGTGGGCGCGGTGCTGTGTCGGACCAACATCGGCGCCATCACGGAAATTCTTGCCCTCCAGCGCGCCAGCATCCCCACTGCCCTTGCCGGCGGATCGGATGCGCTGCGCGCCCTCGCCCGGGCCGCCCGTGACCTCATCCAGGGCCGCCGCACCCACCATCCCGAACTCGTGCTGTTCACCACCTGGAACGACTTGCGCGACTATGCCGAGCTCGACCCCGCCGGTGCCGACCTCCAACCCTTCGTCAACCTCGTCGACGACCACGGACCCGACGCCATCCTCCGCTCCGTGGACCGCCTTGTCCCCGAAACCCACGCCCAGATCACCGTCTCCACCGCCCACAAAGCCAAAGGCCGCGAATGGCATCACGTACGCATCGCCCCTGACTTCGCCCCACCCGCCGACACCGGCGAAGTCGCTGCAGACGGCCGTCCCGTGCCCGGCCCCATCGATGCCGACGAGGCCCGCCTCGCCTACGTCGCCGTGACCCGCGCTCGCCACCACCTCGATCCTGCCGGCCTGTCCTGGCTCGATGGCCACCCCGACGCACCAGTCAGCTGATCTGCCTGGTGGCCCCGGCCCGCCTGCTGGACCGCCTGAAATGACCGCGCCCGCACCGCAGTTAGCATTCGCGTCGTGCGCGCAACAGACCACGTTGCATGCCGCAGGCCGTGACGGTGCTCGCAGGCGGCGACGCCGAGTTCCTTGCGGGTGCGCTGGACGAAGTCGCGGACGGCGAGCTCGCGCCGCCAGGGCTGCAGGGAGGCGTTGAACTCGCGGACGTAGTCCTTGGCCCGAGTCGGCGGGACGCGGGCGACGATGTCCACGGAGCGGTCGCCGAGCTCGAGGCCCCGGTCGAGGTCGCGAGTCTTAAGGTGAGCTGTTCCATCGATCGCGAGGCGCATTCCGGCCGAGCGGGTGAACATGCCGAGCGCCAGGGCGGCGGCCTGCTGGTTCCACTCAAGGGCGGCCCTGGGGTTCTTGAGGTCGCGGAAGATTTCGGCGGCGTCAGCGGAGAGGCGGGCGTGGCGCTAGAAGTTGATCCAGTGGGCTCGTCACCGCTGTCGTCCGACCAGGATCGTGTAATCAACCCCTCAAGAGGTGCTCACAATCAGGTGCAAACCCCAGTTCTGACGTCACCCCAGTGTGGCGCGATTTAGCGCCCGACGGACGGCGACGGTTATTGCCGCGTCTTCCGGACGAGCGGCGGCCGTCAGCGCCTGGTAGACGCCGGCGAGCTCGGTGATGCCGTGTTCGTCACCCAGGTCGAGGCGCAACTGGCCGATGTTGAAGCGGACCTCGAGCAGAAGCCGGTCGTCAGGTGGCCGGGATCGAAGCTCGTCCGCGAGGGCCGAAAGCGCTTTGAGGGCCTCCTCGTGGTAACCGAGGTTCCTTTGGCACTTTGCGACACCGACACGGCACTGTACTGCGTCCTCGAAATGCTCTGGACCGAGATCTGCCAGGTCTTGAGCGAGGCGGGCGTATTCCGGCATGGCCTGTGCGATGAGCCCTTCGTCGAAGAGCGCTTGCGCGGCTGTCATCCGCACGGCAGTAGGAAGCATCTTGAGTGCAGGAGTACCTGGGGCGGAAAGTGGAGAGGGTGACCTAGACGTGGCCCGCGGGTACGTAGAGAGGGGCTCGTTCGGTGACTCAAGTTGGCTCCGGAATTCGCCAGCGGTGGCTGGGCGGTCGCTCGCCCGCTTCGCTAGTCCGGCCATGATTACGGCCTCCAGGGTGGGGGAGACACCTGGCCGCAACAGACTGACCGGCGCCGGCGTCTGGAATCGGTGCCTATGCATGACCCGGGCGGCATCCGTGTCGGCGAAGGGCGGTATGCCGGTGAGTAGTTCGTAGATTACGCAGGCAAGGGAGTAGAGGTCGCTGCGCGGATGGACGTCCCGCCCCTCGCACTGCTCGGGCGACATGTATGCGACGGTGCCAAGGACCCTGTTGTCTTGTGTCAGTCGTGTCCGATTTGCCCTGAACACCTTGGCCACGCCGAAATCCAGCACTACCACCCGATGACGGTCGGTCAGCATGATGTTGCCGGGTTTGAGGTCCCGGTGGATGACGGGGATCGCATGCGTATGTTCGAGGATGCCGCAGATTTGAATAGCGACGGAGGTGATCTCGTCCTCGGACAAGCGGTTCCTGTCCGTGATGACTTGGGTGAGGTCTCGCCCAAGAACGTACTCCATTACCAGGTAGGCGTCGCTCGCGACGGAATCCACGCGTGCGTCGAGGAATGCCGGTATGCCCGGGTGCTCCCAACGCGCCAGCAGGTCGGCCTCAAGCATGAAGCGCTGAATCAGTTCCTCAGGGTGACGAGGATCGTGAAGATCCCGATGGATGCCTTTGACGGCCACTGCTTGCCGTGATCGGCGGTCGTACGCCAGCCAGACGTGGCCCATGGCGCCACGGCCGAGTTGTCGGCGCAGCTCGTAGCGCTCGTCGAGAACGTGCCCATCACTCCACACCAGGACCGTCGCCTGCCGCTTCCAGGTCCGCCAGCAGCTCGCCGGCCAGATCGGCCAGGGTGCCTTCGCCAGGCACGTGCCACCGCGTCGTACCCTGCACCGCCGCGGGCTGTTCGGCCCAGTTGGCCCGATCCCAGATCTGCAACACCAGACCGGACGGTGAGTAGCGTTGGCCGTCCAGCGCCCAGATCAGAGGCTTGCGGGTGTCGTTGACCCAGGTGGCCAGGAAGCGTTCAGGATCCCCGCCGAGCCACTCGCTCACGGCGTCCCGTTCCGTGGCGGTGCTCGGACGGTAGATCACCTGGGCGCCGTCGTCGATGAGCCGGTGTTGGACGAGGAAGGGCACGGTGTTGGGGCGTCGCCCACGGTTCGGACGTGGTGGGACGACGAGTGGTCTTCCAGCTCCGTGTCGAAGGGTCTGCAAGATATCCGTGACGAGATGTTGGCAGGCCTGCTCGTCGCGCAAGATCCGGGTGAGGAAGGCGTGCTGTCCGTAGCGGGCGTTCAAGTGCGCGGTCAGAGCGATAACGACCTCAGTCGTGCGCTTGACAGCGTCTTGGCCCCGCGCTTCCCAGTCATCGCCCGGCTCATCGATTCCGTCGCCGCCGATGAGCTGGAAGACCGCGTGAGCGACCAGCAGCGCGGCTCGGTCGGCGACCACGCGCTCGCGTCCCTCCAGACGATCTGCCAGGACGGCTAGCTCGTCACGGACTTGGCGCATGAGGCTGACGGACCGCCAGATCTGCAACGCTCCCGGCCGGCTGTCGAACAGCCGGGAGTAGAAGCCGCGCGAGCCGCTGCGCCACAGCACATCCCCGTCCGCCTGGTAGCGGGCTAGCAGTGCGGCATCGGGGTAGGCGCAGGTGAGGGCGAGCGCCGCCTCGGCCATCGTGCACCCTGCGGCCGGTGACGGCTCCGGGGCGCCGCGCTTGAGTACGTACGACTTACCCAGAGACAGGGCGAGGTCCTGACGGATGAGTTCCTGCTGGGGGTCAAGCGAGGCAAAGTCCCGCGCTTCCACGTGGTTCTGCGTATTCGTGGCTCGTGTGATCCGTTGCGCCAGGTCGTTCGGGGCCCGTCCAGGCAGATGAGTCGGACCGCGACGAGCGCTTCGGCGACCGCCCGCGGTTCCTGCTCGTGGACCTGATGGACAGCGGCCACCGTCTGCGCCCCGTTCACGACTTGGGCGTTGCTCAACTTCAGCAGAACTGGCTGGCCTTGAGCGCGTCGGGCGATATACGTGGTGTGGATCGAGTCGCACAACACCGTAATGCCATTGTTGAGGTACCAGAACTCATCAGGGGCGTTCAGTAGGCTGTTGACCAAGCCCGTGTTGACATCGGTCGCACCCAGCGACAGGCGCACGTTATTGTCGAAGAGCCGCGGGCCGTGCTGCTCGTACCACCCGGCCAGTTCCTCAGCGCTCACGGTGCCGAGATACGTCCGGTAGGGCGTCGAGTTGAGGTGCCAGCCGTCCGACAAGGTGGCGGTGACTGTCACGGGCTCGGGTGGGGAGTCTGCTCGTACGGCGGCGTGGAAGTCGCGGACGCCCAGGATCCGGTAGTCCAGCATCTCCGCGACCTGGTTGAACTCACTCAAACGTTCGATCAGTAGGTCATCTGCCTCAAGCGACAGGCCTTCGTCGCCCAGGGTCGCAAAAACCAGGTGGACCCGAACGATTGTCTCGCTGAGCAACGCGTCGATCCTGGCAGCCTGTTGTTGGAACCTCGCGTTGAATCGGTCGTAGCGGAGGTCAAAGATTTGCTCGACGCCGTTGAGCAGTTGCTGGACGTCGATGCTTTCCAGCCGGGCGGTACCCTGCTCACTCCACTTTGCTTGGATCAGCCACATCTCCCCGGTGGCGGGTGAGGTGAATACAGCATCGACACCATGGTCGTTCACTCCGTCGACAACTGACGACGCCGCTTCCACCGCCGTACAGTCCGTGACCGTCTGCACTGCCTTTGCGGCCAGTGCCCGCGACAAAAAGATCCTCTCGTGCTGTGTTGTGGATCCTGTCGAGACGTCGTCCATGTCGAGCAGGCCGACGAACTCTCGCACTAGGACGTCACGGATCTGCCGGACCACCACGGGAGCACCGCGAACGGCCTCAGTCCCGTCTTCCATGACGTGCTCCTTCTGGAACGCTTCGGCTCCGCTCGGCGCGCTCCATTGCTATGCGCGGCCAGCACACTAGCTGACGTACTCCACGATCAAAGGGCTTGCGACCAGACAGCCTCCGTCGGTTGCCGTTGCAGGCAGCAACGCACTCACACGGGCATAACCGATCATGGGTGCTGAGGTGCTGACCTCGGCGCTCTCGGCATCAAGGGCTGCAAGTAGCTCGCGGATGCCAGCCTGGGACAAATTTGACGCCGGTGCGGGCTGAGCGTCGTCGTCCTGTGCACCGAGCCCGACCGGGGCCAGTGCGGCAAGGACGTGCCCGGCCTGCGTGACGAAGGTCGTACCGGCGCTATGGCCTCCGCCCTCTAGGCCCGTTAGCGCAGGTCCGTCGATCTGGACAGGGGGACGGCCGTTCAGGTGACGGGCCGACCCGTGGAACAACACACGGCGAGTGGCGCTAGCTTCGGAAGGGGCGGGAGCAGGGTCCACGAACAGTACGAGGTCCTGGTACCTGCCGCGGAGCGTGATCCAGCTCAGCGGAGCCTCGAACTGCACCCAGCGACCGGGAGTGAGTTCGGGTTCCAGGTGCGAGAGCGCGATCCGCTCCAGATCCTTCTCCACTCGGCTGAGGT
Source organism: Streptomyces huasconensis (assembly GCA_004010275.1). GTDB lineage: Bacteria > Actinomycetota > Actinomycetes > Streptomycetales > Streptomycetaceae > Streptomyces > Streptomyces huasconensis. Next base: position 43,159 of record RBWT01000014.1, on the reverse strand, counting down.
GGCGCAACCGGTCCCGATCGAGGTCCGCCGCGGGGCTTTCCACGTTGACCCCGGCCATCGATACGCCCGCGTGCAGTTTGATGGCAGGAAGGGCTCGCCTGGGCTCCGGCAGGAACCCGCTCAGCTTGCCCTCGGACAAATAGACGACCTCACGCACTCGCGCTGCCCCCCGGCTGTTCCGCTTCTTGGTCTGTCAGTGGTCTGTCCGTCACGTAAACGCGCTCATCTTGCCATGCCGTACCGACAGCGGCCTCGATCATGCGTGACCGGGGAGGTCATACGGGTCAAGCATGTGGATGCGCTGCGTTGGCCCTCTGACCGGCTGCGCCCGGAACTGCGAATCAGCGGGCCAGCCCGCCCGATGCCGCAACTCGGTGCTGACACTCGCCCACGAGCCGATCTGGCGGATGGAGGAGGCCGACCTCGTGTCGCTGTTGAAGAAGAAGCTGTCCAAGCCGCGGCGCGAGCAGGCCCTGACTCGGCTCGCTGAGGTCCGCTCGGCAACTGTGCAGTTCAACAAGATGAGGGAAAACGCCTGATGCCGGTGTCCGCCGCCACGGAGGCCAAGCTCCGCCAGGCCATGGCCCGACCGCTGGCCGGCGAGTCGCTGCACACCGACGGCGCGCTGACCAAGGAGAACCTGGCACGCGAGGCGAAGGTCAGCCACGCCACGGTCCACCGTGCCGAGGAGGTCCTGGCCGAGTGAGATGCCAAAGTTGCCGCCCTGTGCTCCGTACGCCAGGAGAAGTGCAGCGCGATGACGCGATCACCGACTTGCGAAGGAGACTGCCCGAGGCCAACAGCCGGGTGACTGAACTGCAGGGCAAGCTCGACGCACTCGCCACGGTGACCGCGAACCTCTACTACGAGAACCTCGAGCTGAAGAAGAAGGCGTCTGCGCAGGGACAGCGCCGGATCGCTACCCTGCCTGCTTCGGGTCCCTGGCTGGAGTAGCTCCGCAGGCACCGAAGCCGAGATGCGGACGGGGGTCTGTTAGTCAGCAGCGATGTCTTCGGTGATCCAATCCTGAGGCACGAGAGCCCGGCCGTTGCTGCGCCTCCATCGTGCTTCGACCGAGCTACGGAAGGGTTCGTCGTCAAGGTCCGCGTGCTCCATCACGATTACCTGGAGGTCACCGGCAAGGGCTTCAACTGTGCTCTGAATGGTCTTGTAGAGGTTGAGCAGAGCGGTTCTGTCGGGTCCGGCCAAGGCGGCCGGAGCATCTTCGGGGAAATAGACCTGGGACGGCTGGTCGAGGATGAGGAAGCGAGGCACTGGGCTGCGCTGCTCGGAGAACCACTCGTGCATGCTCAGGAGGGTGGCGACGTGGTAGCCGAGCCAGTTCTCGCCGCCTCCCATGTCGGCCAGGCGGACCGGACCGCGGGCGGTATCTGCGACGACGGTCAACCCCCGCGGGTCGAGCCGGATGGGTGACTCCTTGTGTTCAAGGTCCAAGGTGACAGCCTTGTCCTTGATCTTCGTATTGATCCGGGAGACGAAGCTGTTGAGTCGGTCGTCTCGTGCTCCGGCTCCGATCGCCTCCTCGAGTTCTGCGATCTTCGCTCTGAATTCTTCGCGCCGGTCCACGACCTGAGGTCCTTGGACATGGCGTCCGGCTGTTTCCAGGAAAAGGCTGATGCGGCCTTGGACAAGCACGGCCCGTCGCGAGGCGTCCGTCTCGCCTTGCGCAGCGCGCTGGCCGGCGGTCAGCGTATCGAGCTGCTCCTGGTTGCGGCCCAGAGCACTACGGATTTCCTGGAGGGTGTCTTCTTCCGCTGCGATGAGGGCGTTGATTTCAGGGGTGTCGCTGCCGATGACGGTCATGTCGGCGTCGAGGCGGCCGAGGTCCCGGTTGATGACCTCAGCGATCTGGCTCAACTGCGGCTGGTGGCTGTCACACACTGGGCAACGCGGCTCCTGGTCTGCCGTGTTGACTGGTGCGAAGAGGTTGAGTGTGGCCAGACGGGCATGCTGCTCCGCCGCTTGGTCAAGGAATTCATTGTTCTCCTGAGCGGCACGCTTGAGGTTGGCGATGCGTGCGCGAGCCCGTCCGTGCCGTTCACGCAGGCCTCGACGCTGCTCGACGAGGGCGGAGACGGGATCATCTCCAGCATCAGGCATCTGCGTGGGGGCGCTCTCGGCGATGGCTTGGCGGAGATACTCCAACGCCGTCTCTGCTGTCATCCCCTCCCGGGCTGGTTGCAGCAGGCCTGCCTCGACGGCTTCGGTGACCAGAGCCAGTGCCTGCCCGGAGGCTGGTGACAGGCTGCGGGCGGCAGCCACCACCGCCTCCAACTGGGCGAGTTCTTGGCGCAGCAGACGGAGCCGGTTTTCCAGCAACGCCTGCTCGGGATCGACGGCACCAAGGAAGTAGGGAATCATCGCCCGGATCGTCGCCGGCAAGAACTCCTCGCCCTGCGAATGGAAGAGCAGGTCCGGGTTGGCGACCTCGTTCTGCTTCTGCAGGCAGAAGAAGAGCCCATGGCGCACCGACGGCGGGATCGGGGTAGCGCTGCGCACGGCCGGGATCCGCACCGTCCGGTCGATGCCGGCGAACTCCGACAGGACGTCCTTAGCGACGTCGAGAGGGGTGGAGAAGTTCAGCTCTGCCCGCTGCGGCGGCGGTGCGCCAAATGCTTGAGAGACGACGCACATCGTGGTCGCCGTTGCCGCCTTGCCGACCGGGGACGGCCGCGCGACGAACAATTGCTGCTGGTCCTTCACCAGGGTGACGGCAAAGACCTGCACGAAGTTGCGCAGCGCCGCGCCCTTGATGACGTAGTCCTTGCTGGCTAGGCAGTAGTCGACGATGTTGAGCAGAGCGCTCTTCCCGCGCCGCGAGTCGCCAGTGATGATGTTGAGCTTGCCGGTCTTGAAGGGGACGGTGCGGATGCGGCCGTCGTCGTTGTAGATGGAGATGGCGCTGATCTGGAACGTCACGGACGGACTCCTAGCAATGTCATGACGGTGCTGAGGCTGCCCGTACTTGGGAGCCAGCGCCCCAAAAGGTATGCCGCCTTCTGGATGGCCTGGATCTCGTCCGTGGCGCCGTTGATCGCTTTCGTGAGCCGACCTGGAGCCACCGTGAGCTCGCCTGCCTCATCGACGTGTACGGCGTCGCTCTGCAGTGCCAGGAGAAGCCCTGGGCGCACCACTGCGGCCATGGCGGTGGCGTTCTGTGACATGGTCACTTTGACAGCCTTGTTCTCCTCCAGCCATCGAGTCAGCCCACTGTTGAGGGATTTTGGCAGGGTGCGGCGCACAGCCGGTTGCAGGGCCATCACGGCGGACAAGATGGCTACCGCGATCGGGCACGGCTTGTTGTACTGAAACTCATGGCCCTGGACGGCGCGGCAGGTGACGAGCGCGGTAAACGGCGGGTTGTACAGGGCGCGTTCTTCCCGGCTGAATTGAGCGAGAGGGTTCACGCCTTCGTCACTCCCGCCGGCTCCAGTACGGCCATGAGCCGTGTCATGAAATCAATGTGCCAGCCCACCTGCAGGTCGTCAGCCAGGATGTGGAAGGAGCCCTTGGAGACGAACGGTTCGTCGCATCCGACGCGGATACGCGGACGTGCCTCGCGCGTTGCCCACCGATAGATCTCCTTGGCGGCCGCCACCCTCTCTGCTTCCGTCGACTCTGCGCCGAGGTTGTCTTCCATCTCCGCGAAGAGGTCCTGCCATTCCTCGACGAGCCGGCGCTCGTACTTGCTGATCTCGCCGGGCAACAGCAAGTTGTCGTCCGACCACCGGGAACGCTGGGTGAAGGCGCGGATGTAGTCGCGCACGGCGATCTCGACCCTGGTCTTGCCGATGTCGATCAGGTCCATCTGGCGGACGAAGACCATGCTTGCGTAGTCCGACGGATCCGGTCGGAGGACGGCGATGTCCTCGTCGATGGGCAGATTCTCCGGCCGGAACTGATTCCGCAGGTCGGTGAACACGTGGTCGAACTCGTCCCCCGTGATCGCGTCCATCTCGTCCGTGCGCAGCTGCCGGATCGTGCGCTGATAGAACCAGCCTTCTAGGCGCTGCAGGAAGGGCCTGGCATACGCATGTCCGACAGCGGAGACCACTCGCTCCAGCAGCAGCTTTTCCACCTCATCGACATCTGGGGCATTGCCGACGACCTGTATTCGGGCGAGCATGGCTTGTCGCTCATCCGCCGAGAGTTTGTCGAAGGCTTCGTATGCCTTCTTGCTTTCCTTGCTGGTGGAGGCTTTCCGAGCAGCCTCCAGCGCTTTGAGCCCGCGGCTCTCATCTCTGACCCCCGAGGCGACGGGCTGCAGTAGGTAGCCAGCCGAATCGGGAGTCAGGTCGGCGGTGGTCAGGAGGAAGAGGTCCGTCTCGTCTAGATCAAGCAGCTTGTTGGTGACACTATGAGCCCAGATTCGTAGGGTTTTCCACAGGTCCGTGCTGTAATCTGACATTGTGACGCCAGCGGCCCGATGCTTGAGCTGGTAGAGGATCCGGCCGCCTTCGACGACTTCTTCTACGTCGTCGCCCGCTTCGATGGCAATGCACCAGTCAAGTCCGCGGCCGTGCTGGTCGACACAGGAATGAAGGGCCTTGCGGAGCTGGTACACGTACCCAACCGCGGACGCCGATGCCTCGAACGGAGCTGTCGTACCCGCCATCTTCCCCCCCAGCCTGACCACCCTGGCGCATGCCTCACTGATCTTTACATGGCACGCATATCACCCGGAACCCTTTCATCAAGAGGCCAGGTGGATCCGCACGCTCCATCACCAGAAGCCGACTCGCCCCGAGGTCTGTGCGGAAGGGTTTAGCTTGCGGACTTGGCTCGGGCGTCCGGACCCAAGAGCCACGTCAGGGCTACTCGTTCCAGCGGCAGCGGACAGAGGGGCTGATCGTGGAGGCTCCGATAGACGTGACGATAACGAACGAGTAACGAATCGAAGTCGTCGCTGAGACATTCGTCCGCTCAGGCTGTAGTCGATCAAGCCGGTGCCCAACGTGGCGGCTCGTGAGACAAGAGGGGAACTGAGACATACGAACTGTTCCTACTGAGCTTGGCGGGGTGTTGTCGGATGAGGACGCAGGTCGAGTCCGGTTTCGGTCAGGCAACCGTCGATCAGGTCGGGACGAAGCTGGATGTGCCGCAGGCCGCGGCGAAGGATGGACTCGAGGTGGTCGTCGTCTTTGAAGGCGACATTGGCCAGCGGGCCGCGCCGCAGCAGCGACTAGATGCCCTCGATCGGGTTCAGGGCCGGTGCGTAGGGCGGCAGTTGGATGATGGTGAGCCAGTCGTGCTCATCCGCGTACTTACGCATTCCGGCCGCCCGGTGGGTGTTGAAATTATCCCAAATCAGCACGATGGGAACCTGGAGCTGGATGTGGGCGCGGACGATGAGGTCGCGGTAGTCGGTCCAGGCGAAGCTGTTGCGTCCGGTGCCGCGGTGCTTGCGGTGGCGGCGGGGCCGGAAGATCAGCCGGGAGGGCTCGCCCGGCCGGTAACAGCACAGGGCGGCGATTGAGTAGCGGCGCCAGGACCGGACGCGCACCCGCACCACCGGCGTCTGCCGCGCCGGCCCCAAGTGCGGGCCTTCGGCGGGGTCATTCCGAACCCCGCTTCGTCCTCGAAGACGAGGAAGGCCCCGAGCGTCGCCGCAGTCATTCCGCCTGCGGCCACACGTCTTTCTTCCACAGTTCCACCGCGTGCTCGTCACGCTCCACGGCCCGGCGGGCGGGTGACCGCCAGGACCAGCCGTGGCGGTGCATCAGCCGGGCGACCGCTGCCGGCGAGACATGCAGGCCGAAGGTGGAGGCGATCAGTGCCCGGATTCTCGCCAGCGTCCAGCGCTGGTCCTCCCATCCGTGTTCGGCCGGGCCTTTGACCAGCTCCTTCTCCAGTTCGGCGAACCGGTCGTCGCTCAGCTTGGGCAGTTTCGGCGGCCCGGCGGAGGCCAGGGCGGCGGTTCCGCCCTAGCGTCAGGCCTGCCGCCAGCGCTCCACCGACCGCACGCTCACCCGCAATTCCTTCGCGATCACCGTGTTCTTCTCGCCCCGCGCGAACCGCTCACCGGCCTCGAGCCGGATTCGTTCATGAAAGCGCTGCCGTTCGGCGGTCAGCCCGCCGCCCTGTGCGTACCGCATACCACCGGCCTACCGCAGGGATCATCACCCGTCACGACCTACGACAACACCCCGACAAGGTCAGTAACGGCGGCCATCTCGAGACTGAGGACCCGACGCTTCTGCAGGCCGCTTTCCGCGAGCTGACCGAGGAGACCGGTATCCAGCCGCACGTCATTGCCCCAGATGGCGAGATGCCGCTGCACATTGACATCCACCCCATCGACGCCAACCCCGGCAAGGGTGAACCCGCCCACCAGCACTTCGACTTCCGGTTCCTGTCCCCACCACCGCCGGCATCGGTGACCTGCAGACCGAAGAAGTCTCCGCCGCCTCCTGGCACAACATCGACGACATCATTGACCCCCAGCTCCGATCCCGGATCTCGGCAGCCCTGCGTTGATCCCAGCCCCCGCAGAGAGCCCGCCTCACGAGGTCGGCTCTCGCCTGCCCAGCTAGGAGTCGAGGACATCGTCAGCCCGTTGTGCCCTTGCTTGTTCAAGTTCCGCTCGCATGAGTTCGGTGCCAGGCTTGAGAGGCTGGTTGAGCAGCCTTCGTAGGCCGTCGGGGGCACGGCGTCCGTGGCCGTCTAGAGTCACTTCGCTACCGACGTCGTCCAGTAGCTGGGAGATGACCCAGGCGGCCTCCGTGGGCCGGTCCCCTCCGCCGGGGCCCCACCATAGGTGGCCAGCGGAGGTACACGGTCCCGGGTAGATCCAGCGATCCGCAGTGCGCACCCACACGGTGTCTTGCAGGATCACCGACCTGAGTTGGGCTCGGTCCGGCAGCCGCGATGGCGCCAGAAAGATCCACTTGCCCCGATGGGCTGTCCCCTTGCGGACCACGGGAATGCCCGTCATGAAATCGGTGTAGAAAGTCACCTCTTGAGCGTCATCAGCAAGGATGGCGTGCATGGCAGTAGGGGCGCACGGTGAAAGTTGCCGCGCCCATCGGCGCGCAGCCGGGCTATGGGCGCTCACTTCGACGTGCGGGCCGAACGGCAGGAGGCCGGGGTCGCAGTGCATCACGATACTCAGAGGCTCGTAGGCTTCGAAAAGTTGGCTGGAGGCGATGTGGCGCCATCCCTCGGCGAGCAGCTCGCGGTCGTTTGTGCGGGGCAGGGGATAGCCCTTCGTGCGGTGCCGGGCCGCGACGAGCAGTCGATCGCCCTGGGGGTGTGCACCGGCCTCGCCGAAGATGTCTATTTCCCTGTTGACGCGGCTGATGCGTTCATTTCGCAGGGAGTTGGCCAAGTCGGTGAGTGCGTTCCGGGCGGCGTCGCTCGGCCGCCAGACCGATGCAGCCTGCCTCAAGACGGCCTCCCGTTCGTCGGGCAGGACGTCGGCGATGGTGACGGGTGCGCCGGGCGACCACTGGCTGATCACGTCAGCGCGGCGCAGCAGGCCCGGCCACCAGGGCAGTGGTTGTCCGATGAGTTTGGTGACGCGTCCCCACTGGGCCTCGTATTCCAGGGACGGCTGCGCCGTGTCGGCCGCGACGAGCGCGGGGCCGGAGAATCCGATGTCGCCCCAAAGGGCACACACGGTGATCACGCCTTGGGCCCCGGCCTCCTCGGTCAGTTCTTCGGTCAGGGCGCGAGCTGCGCCAGGGCGGGTGGTGTAGAGGAGGCGTACGACACCAAGGTCTGTTTCCCAGTCCATGGCCGGCCCCTGTGAGGTGGGCTGGAATCCGACCCATTTCGCGGGGGTGATCGCTCGTGTTTCCAGGGTCGGGTCGAGCAGCGCGGCGCCCCGCTCGCGGAACCGGGTTGAGCGGGCGGCCCATTCATAGACCTGGCCGCCGTCCCACCGCCAGTGGGCCTCCCTGCCCCGCGCCCAGTCGACGTCGCTGTCGTGCACCTTGGACCCGCGAGGAAAGTCTTCGTCCTCCTCCAGCAGGTGGTCCAGCTCGCCTGGGGCAAGCTGCAGGAGCTTCTCCACCTCTCGCTCGCGTAGGAACGCGCTGTGCAACCCGGCCAATCTGCCGTCTCCTTCGCGCAGTTGACGTTTCGACAGTGCCGCGGGGGTCTCCGCGACTGGCGCGGATGGCATGCGCCACCCCCGCGGCTGCGGGCAGCGTCCGTGCCCGGGGGTCCGCGAGCAGCCGTCACGGCGTCGCATACGGACAGTCCCCATGAAATACCGCCATCACCTGCCGCCGGCGGCGACATTGAGTCAAGTAATCCGTTGCACAAACCCAGTTGAGGGGTGGCGCTCGTACGATGCTGGCTCGTTCGTGACGCCGCACCCACCGGGTCGGGCAGTCGTCCACTCGGCGGTCGCTCTGGGGGATGCCACGCTATTTGGTTGCTGCTCGAGGGAAGGCATGGATGCCCAGCGGAATCTGGCACCTGGAACCCCGTCGGATCCGGCCCTGGTACGAGCGCGCGGTCACGTCATCGATCCAGCACCCGGAGATCCAGGCGTACCTGAACCTGGATCGCCCCGAGGTCACCCAGGACCGGTTGATACAGGCCTTCGATCAGCCCCGGATCATCTCCGAGGTGTTGCGCGCCAATCACGGCTATCCTCTGCTGCGTCTGCGGGCGGCCCGCCTCGACACCGATCGTCAGCGGCTCCAGGAAGCCAGCGAGCGCTGCCAGATGACGCCGTTCTTGCCCTGGGTGTTTGTGGCGTTCCTTGCACATTGGATAGCCGATGCTGCAGTCGGAATTCCCTGGTGGCTGACCGTCCTTGTCCTCGTCCTGCCCCTGGGCTACGGGAGTGTCCGGGAGTTCCGGGACCCCGGCAGGCGCAGCAACCTCGTTGCCCAGATACAGACAGCCGCGTACTGGCTGCCGTGGGCCGTCCGGGCAGTCGATACCGAAGTGCGCCTGGCCTGGTGGGCGCAAGCCAAGCTGAAACAGACGATCGGGCCCATCGCGCGGCGTGAGATGACGGCGTTGCTCGGGCCCGATCACGAGTCCCTGCTCGTCGCTCACAGCCACGAAGGTCTGATCGACGCCGGCAATCCCAAGTTCTGGACGTCGACGCAGGTCGAGCTCACCTTGCAGCGCAAGCTCGACCAGATGAGCGGCGGCGCGATCGCTATCTGCGGCCCGCGGGGTGTCGGGAAGAGCACCCTGCTGAAGAAGGCATGTGAGGGCCGGCTTGGCCGGTGGCGCACCTGGCACTTCCACACCATCGTCCAGACGCCGGCGAACTACCGGCCCGAGGAGTTTCTGCTCTCCCTGTTCCAGTCCGTGTGCCGCGACTATCTCGCCTTGTACGGCCGCCGACCGCGTACACCGTTTCTGTTCCGCTCACGAGCGCGCGCAGCCCACCGGCCCCGACGCCTGTACCACTCGGCGCGCAGGTGGGCGCTGCTGCTCACGGGGCTTGGACTGCTCGTCCTCGCGATTCAGCAGGAAGTTCGCGACGTCGCCTACAGCAGCTACCACTCCGTCCATCCGACCGCCACAGACTGGGCGGTGAACGTACGGAGCTGGACGCTGACCATTTGGCATGAACACCCTGTCATCTCTCGCCTGGTCGTGATCGCGGTGGGTCTGCTCCTTCTCTGGCGGGCGAACCCGAGAAGCTGGCTCAGCGGGCGCTCAACTCGGCGCCTCGTGCACGACTGCCACAACTACCTCAGTCTTCTGCAGCAGATCCAGTCCGTCGGGGCGTCAACGACCCTGGGCGCCTCGGGCCGCGCACTCACCCTTGGGATCGGCCGCACCACGGGCCGCAGTTCACGCACCTTCACCTATCCGGAGCTGGTCTGGGAGTTTCGCAGCTTGCTCTCCCGCATCGGCGCCGTCGAGAGCGAAGACAACTGGAAGGTCTTCATTGGCATCGACGAACTCGACCGGCTGGGCTCGACTGAGCAAGCCCGGGCGTTCCTTGCCGAGATCAAGGCGATCTTCGACGTGCCGCGCGTCTACTTCGTGCTGACCGTGTCCGAAGACGTTGGGGCGGCCTTCATCCGCCGAGGACTACCCACGCGCGACGTCACCGACAGTTCCCTGGAAGACGTCCTTGTCATCGAGGCACGCACCCTGGAGGAATCCAGACAGCTGCTGCAGAACCGCGTCCCAGGTTTTACAGATCCCTTTGTGGCGCTCGTCCACGCACTGGCCGGAGGACTGCCTCGCGACGTCATCCGCTACACCCGCAAGGTGACAGAGACCCACCGACGAACCGAGCAACCTGGTCTGGCCGCCTTGGCCCGCGACATCCTGTGGGAGGAGGTCGCACAGACACTTTCTGGGTTTCGCACGCTGCTGGCCCACGACGACTCCGCCGGGTCCGCGCAGACCGTGCACGACCTGCACACCCTGATCACGCTGATACGGGACGCGGATTCCACCCGGGCGAACCCCGAACTCGAGCAGCGCATCTTACAACTGGCCCACGCTGCACACCCCCCGCACGCAGAGGACTCCCAACCCACCGGCGAACCCTCACAGCGCTGGGAGGAGTTCTCCTGCTACCTGTACTTCCTCGGCACGCTGCTGGAGGTGTTCGCCCGGCGTAACTTTGCCGCCCGCAAGGCCGCCTACACCGGCCCCGAGAAGGCACCTGCCGACCTCCAACGCCTCGCCGAGGCACGCCTGGAGATGACCGTATCCCCGCACAGCGCCCGCAAGATCCTGGAACAGTTCCGCGAGCACTGGGCACTGCGCTCTGTTGCCCTGCCTCGGACCGTGCCCCAGCTCGGACCGGACACTGAACATAGGCGGACCTCTGCACGCGACGGCTCCTGATGCTGCCACGTGCGGTCGCACCGCTCGGGGCCCCGGTCGAACAATGGTCCATGGGGGACTGGAGCCTGACCTCCCGTGGTGCTGCCCGCCTGCCTGTGGGGTTGGGATGCCTGAAGTCCTCGCCGGGTCTACGCGAGCTGCATCGTGCGACGTGGAGTCGGTGGAGCTAGCGCGGGGTACGTGTCTTCATGCAGACAGGTGGGGCCCGTACGAATGTGCCAACAAAGCTCTGCAAGCCGAGTGGCGCGGTCAACAAGCTATCTGGCAAATGTGGAGGTCAGAGACTTGCTTGTGTGACATCAACGGGCAGTGGTCACACCCGTGGTGACCGCCGCCCGCGCCCCCCGGGGCCGGTCAGGACAGGATCTCGACGTACCCGTCGGTTCCGTGCACGCGGATTCGCTGCCCGTCGCGGATCAGCCGCGTCGCCTGCTCCACCCCGACGACGGCCGGCAACCCGTACTCACGGGCGATCACCGCGCCATGCGTCATCACGCCGCCGACCTCCGTCACCAGGCCCTTGATCGCGACGAACAGGGGTGACCAACTGGGGTCGGTGAAGGCCGTGACCAGGATGTCGTCCGGCTCCAGATCGGCGTCCGCCATGTCGAGGACGACGCGGGCCCTGCCCTCGACGGTCCCGACGGAGACCGGCAGGCCGACCAGGGCACCGTCCGGCACGTCGTCCCGCCGGTACGACCCGGAGAGGGCCTCGCCGTCCGACGTGAGCACGCGGGGCGGGGTGAGCGTCTGATACGTGCGGAACGCGTCCTTGCGCTCCTGGATGACCCGCTCGTCCACCTGCCCGGAGCGCACGACGTCGTGCAGCTCCTGGAACGTGAGGTAGAAGGAGTCCTCCTTCTCGGCGAGCACGCCGGCCCGCACGAGGCGCTCGGCCTCCGCCAGCAGGGCCCGCTTGTAGACGAAGGAGCGGCAGACGATGTCGTACTTGGGGTACTCCCGGTATCCGATGAAGGTCCGCACCCGGTCGATCATCCGTTTCGTCTCGTCGGCCTTCCGCTCCCCGTCCGGCAGGGCCCGCAGGCGCGCCAGGACGTCTTCCTCCTTCCGCAGGGCCTCCTGGCGTCCTTGCTCGAAGCGCCGCTCGGCCGCGCCCGGCCCGAAGTTCCGCACGTTGTCGAGGATCACGGGCACGAGCGCCGTGGGGTGCTCGCGCCACCGCGGCCTGGTGATGTCGATCTCGCCGACGCAGCGCATGCCGTACCGGTCGAGGTAGGTCTCGATGGCGTCGCGTGCCTCGCTCCCGCCCGGGAGCTTCGCGAGGCCGTCCAGGAAGTCGTCGTCCTCGACGCCCTCGAGGTACGCCACCACTTCCGGGTGCGGGCGGACCGCGTCCGCGACGTCGAGCAGCGCGAGCCCCATCTCCGACGTGACGTTGCCGGGGGCGGACAGCGTGAGCGTGTCGGCCGCGTTCTTCTCGCCCAGCCACTCCAGCAGCTTGTCGTTGAGCCACCACGTGGCGTCCATGCCCGCCATGATCGCCCGCATGTTCAGCGGGTCACCGAGGACGCGACGGTGCTCCTCGAAGGCCTCCAGCAGGAAGTCGAAGAGCGCGAGCCCGGTCAGGCCCCGGATGCCGCGCTCCAGGGCGGCGAGGGAGGCACGGCTGCGCTCGATCAGTTCGGTGACGACGGCCGGATCGGTGGCGACAGGGGCGGGGGCGCGCCGGCGGGCGGACCGGCGGGCCCCTCGTCCGGGAGGGACGGGACGAAGTCCTCGCGGTCGAGGACGGTCTCCAGCGCGTCCCTGATCAGCGGATCGGCTCTCCCCACCGCGTCCAGCAGGGCGGGGCGACTCGCGGGCGAGGCCAGGCGCCGGGTGACGTCGACGAACAGCCGGCCGCCTGCGGCCCGCATCGGGACCATGGCCGTCAGCTGCCACATGGAGAGCCCCAGCGGCTTCATCGGGTCGGTCATCATCTGCTGGTGGCCGACGGAGACGTAGACGTGGTTCTCCTCGTCGTCGGCCTCCGGAACGGGGAACAGCGTGGTGATCGGCCGGCTCTGGACGATGTGGAAGCCGTCATCGGCCAGACACCACTCGATGTCCTGCGGCCGCCCGAAGTGCGCTTCGATCCGCCGCCCGAGCCGTACGAGGTCCACGACCTGGGCATCCGTCAGCGCCGGCTCCTCCTGCCGCCGCGCGTCGACGGCCACGTCCCGCGTACCGCCGCTCGGCAGCGCCTGTACGGCACGCTGTTTGGCGGCGATCTTCCTGTCGACGACCTCGCCGCGCCGCACCTTGTAGACGTCCGGGTTCACCAGACCGGAGACCAAGGCCTCGCCCAAACCGAAGCCGGCGTCAACGGTGGCGACTTCGCGGTCACCCGTGACCGGGTCGGCCGTGAACAGGACGCCGGCCGCCCGCGGGAGGACCATCCGCTGCACGACCACGGCCATGTGGACCACCCGGTGGTCGATGCCGTTGCGCCGGCGGTACGTCACGGCCCGCTCGGTGAACAGCGAGGCCCAGCACCGGCTGATGTGCCGCAGGATCGCCGTCGCCCCCACGATGTTCAGGTAGGTGTCCTGCTGACCCGCGAAGGAGGCCGTCGGCAGGTCCTCCGCCGTCGCGCTGGACCGCACGGCGTAGGCCTCTTGTCCGCCGAACCGGGCCAGGGCGCGGGTGACGGCCGCCGCGAGAGCGTCCGGGACGGGAGCCTCTTCGATGATCCGGCGGACCTCCGCGCTCAGCGTGCGGAGCCCCTCCTGGTCCTCCGGGTCCAGGCGCGACAACGGTCGAGCCGGTCGTCGAGCGACGGTACGTCCGCCATGGCCCGCCGGAAGGCGTCCGTCGTCACGCAGAAGCCGTCCGGCACGCGGACGCCCTCGATCCGCGACAGCCCGCCCAGGTGCGCGCCCTTGCCGCCGACCACCGCGATCCGCGTCTCGTCGATGTCCCGGAGGTCCACCACGTACCGCTCGTGGAGATCCGCCACGTCCTGCCCGCTCCTCGCGGCACCTCCCGGGCCGGCTGCCGTGTTCTGTCGTGCTGGCACTGCACTGGGCACGTCGTGTCCTCATCTCCGCAGGTGGGGGCTTAGGCCGATGATTCTGCGGCACCACCGGGGCCTTGCCGCAAGCCCCCCGGTGCGCTATAAGTTGAGAGAGGCAAGGAGACAACTCTCCTTGCCTTTGTCATTTCCTTGCCTCCGTTCCTTGCCTCCGTCAGCAGCAGCAGCGGCGGTTCGGGCGGGCGGCGACGGTAACCGGGCAGCGCGCGCCAGGTGTTCACGCTCTCTCCACGCGTACGCCGCTCGTACGTGACGGGGAAGGCACCCCCTCCCGTGAGGTTCGCGGCGGAACACCCCCGCACCTCACCACTGGAGCCCAGGCATGGACCGCAGAACCCTTCTCGCCACGACCGGCGGCGCGTTGGCGACCGCCGCCGTCGCCCCGCAGGCCCACGCCCTCCCCGGCGCGCGTACCGAGCGAAGCGGCGGCCGGGACGTCGTGCGGTTCAACGTCATCAGCGACATCCAGGGCGACCTGCGGGACTTCGGCCGGGCCCTGGACGACATCGCGGCGATCAACCCGCGCAGCGCCGGCCTCGCCGTCGCGGGCGACATCACGCCGCGCGGCTACGACTTCGAGTACGCGCAGGTACGCGCCGAACTCGGGCGGCACCCGCACCCTCGCGACGTGGCCTGGGCGATCGGCAACCACGAGTTCTACGTGCCGAAGTGGCGTGACCCCGACACACTGGCACAGGACACTTGGCCCAACGGGACCACCGAGGAGTCGCTCTTCCGCAGCTTCTACCGGTTCGCGGGGCGCGGCACGGTGCACGCGGAGACGTCCTTCGGCTCCGTCCCGGTCCTGACCCTCGGCACCGAGCGCTACGCCCACTACCACGACGCCAAGCTCTGGGACGAGGTCTGGCTCAGCGACGCGCAGTTCGCGTGGCTCGAGGACCGCCTGCGGTACTGGTCGCGCCGCCGCAGGCCGGTCATGGTCGTCACCCACCACCCGCTGCCCAACACGGTCTCCGGCACCCGCAACAAGCTCTACGCGAGCGACTACCTCCAGGCCGACCGCCTCCTGAACCTGCTCGGCCGCCACCCCGACGTGTTTCTCTTCTCCGGCCACACCCACTGGGACCTCGACCTGTCCGACTGGGTGGTACGCCGCGTCGTGCCCGGCACGGCCAACCTCAGCGGGTTCACGGTGGTCAACACCGGCGCCATCCAGACCGGTTACCGCGATGACGGCAAGGGCGGCGAGGTCGCCGTCGAGGGCTCCTTCAACCAGGGCCTCCAGGTCGAGGTGCACAAGGACTCCGTCGTCATCAAGGCCCGCGACTTCGGCCGCCGCGCGTGGCTGAAGCAGATCACGGTGCCGTTGGCGCGCTGAGGCGTTGGCCCGCTGAGCCGTTGGCCCGCTGAGGCGGGCGGTGACGAGGCGCCGGTCACGAGGCGTCGACGTACGCGAGGTGGGTGCCGCAGACGGTGCAGCGGAAGAGCAGGGCGGTCGCCGCTTCCCCCAGGCACGTCAAAAAGGAGTCGAGCTGGGCCTCGTCGTGCCAGCCGCTCATGCGCAGGTCGAGCCGGAGGCCTTCGAGGGCCTCGGGGTGCGCCGCCAGCTCGGTGTGGCCGACCTCGCCGAGGAAGGCGGCCGCGTCGCGGCAGTGGACGAGCCAGTGCGGGTCCTGCCAGGCGCTGAAGCCGGGGGTACGGCGGGTGACCTCCTGCACGGTCGCCTCGCCGACGCCCTCCAGGCCGTACGGGTCGGTGAACTCGCCTTCGAAGCGTGCGGCGGCACTGCCGTCGGCGATGCACCAGGGGCAGAAGCGTCCGTCGGTCTCTTGGGCGGTGTAGAAGGTCGCGGTGTAGATGTACCCGGTGCCGCGGTGGCAGCAGGCGCACTTCTCGGCGCTCTCCCGGATGGAGCCGCTGGCCAGGGGGTCGGGGTGGTAGCGGAAGAACGGCAGGCCGGCGCTCACGGCTTGCGACCGGTTGTTCGTGAGCCGCGCGTGCGCATCGGTTTCATGGGCTGCGGTCTTTCCTCAAGGGCGTCAGGTGATCAAGGGCGACAGGTGATCGAGCCGGAAGATCATACTTCCGGCTCGTCGTGGGAACTCCGCGCGCGCCATGCGCGTTGGTGTACGAGACACCCGTCAGGAGGGGACCCGCCATGCCCGAGTCCGCGCAGGAGCCCGACTCCGGTCTCTTCGGGCCGGCGTCCGTGACCTGGCAGGTGCACTCCGACCCCATGATGTGGGTCGCCGGCATCCGCGCCCTCTACCTTCAGGCCCTGCACCCCCGAGCCGTCCGCGGCGTCATGCAGAATTCCGACTTCCGCAAGGACGCCTGGGGGCGTCTGATGCGCACCGCCCGCTTCGTCGGCACCACCACCTACGGCACCACCGAGGCCGCCGAGAAGGCGGCGCCCGCGTCCGCAAGATCCACGCGATGCTCGGGGCCACCGACCCGGACACGGGTGAGCGGTACGGCGTCGATGAACCGCCGCTGCTGCTCTGGGTGCACTGCGCCGAGATCGACTCCTACCTCCATGTCATACGCCGCTCGGGCATCCGCTGCCGGACGCGCTCGCCGACCGGTACGTCGACGAACACCGCCGCAGCGCCCGGCTGGTCGGCCTCGACCCCGGTCAGGTCCCCGGCTCGACGGCTGAACTCGCCGCGTACTTCGCGCGGGTCCGTCCCGAACTCGCCGCCGGGCCCGACGCCCGCGCCGTCGACGACTTCCTCCGCAGGCCGCCCACACACCCGCTGCTCACCCCGGCGCGCGCGCTGCTGTGGCGGCGCGTGGCCGATCTGGCGTACGCCTCCCTGCCGCCGTACGCCCACCGGCTGTACGGCAGAACCGCCCCACCGGCCGCCGCGGTGACCCGCCGCCTGGTCCGCACCGGCACCATCCTGCGCACCGTCCCCGCGCGTGTGCGCTGGCAACTTCCGCCGAAGCACATCCTCGGCGCCATGGCCCGCCTCGGTCCCGGCAGCCGCCCGGCCCCGTACAAACTCGACAGGGGGGACGCCATACTGGACGGGCCGGGGAGGGCGCAGCGAGGCGACGGGGGCGACAGCGCGACATGGCGGACACCAGGCTGATCCAGAGCCGCTACCGGCTCCTGGATCTGATCGGGCGCGGCGGCATGGGCGAGGTGTGGCGGGCACGTGACGAGTCGCTCGGGCGGCACGTGGCGGTCAAGTGCCTCAAGCCGATGGGGCCCCAGCACGACCAGTCGTTCACGCGCGTGCTGCGCGAGCGCTTCCGCCGCGAGGCGCGCGTCGCGGCGGCGCTCCAGCACCGCGGCGTCACCGTCGTCCACGACTTCGGCGAACACGAGGGCGTGCTGTACCTGGTGATGGAGCTTCTGGAGGGCCGCAACCTCAGCCAGCTCCTGGAGGACAACAAACAGCACCCGCTGCCCGTCGCCGACGTCGTCGAGATCGCCGACCAGGTCGCCGCCGCCCTCGCGTACACCCACGACCAGGGCATCGTGCACCGGGACCTGAAGCCCGCCAACATCATGCTGCTCTCCGACGGCACCGTGAAGATATGCGACTTCGGCATAGCCCGGCTCGGCGCCGACATCGGCTTCACCTCCCGCCTCACCGGCACCGGCATCGCCATGGGCACCCCGCACTACATGTCGCCCGAGCAGATCGGCGGCGAACCCGTCGACCAGCGCAGCGACCTGTACTCCTTCGGCTGCGTGCTCTACGAGATCGCCACCGGGGCCCCGCCCTTCGACCTGGAGGACGCCTGGGCCGTCCTCGTCGGCCACCGGGACACCGCGCCCGCGCCACCGCGCAGCCACCGCGCCGAACTGCCCGCCTACTTCGAGGACGTCGTCCTCGACCTGCTCGCCAAGGAGCCGGCCGACCGGCCGCCGGACGCGCGGGAGGAGCGCCGCCGCATCGCCGGGGGCCGCGCCACACCCTCGTACGTCCCGAGCGTCGCCACCTCTCCGCTGCGCCGCCCCGAACAGCCGTCCGCCGGTGAGCCGCGCCTGCCCTCCTGGACCCGCGGCATGACCACCGGCCACAAGGCGACCGGCGCCTCCGTGCTGCGGGTCACGCCGCCCGACGCGGCGGCCGGCCTCACCGGGGAGTGGGTCCCGCGCACCGACGCGCGCCGGGCGGCGGTGCCCCGCAGGCCCGAGCGGCCCACGCCGCCGCCGGAGCTGGTCGCCACCCTCGCCGGCCGCCACAACGCGGGCCTCAGCCTCGGTCGGCTCGGGCGCTGGGAGGAGGCGGGCGAGGTGCACCGCGCGGTCGCCGCCGAGCGTGAGCACGCCCTCGGCCCCGACCACCCCGACACGCTCGCCAGCCGGTACGAGGTCGGGTTCACCCTCAGCCGCACCGGCCGCAGCGCGCGACGCGCTGCGCGCGTACAGCCGGGTCGCCCAGGGCCGGGAGCGCTCCCTGGGCGCCGAGCACCCGGAGACGCTCGCCGCCCGGCAGGAGATGGCGTACGTACTGGGCCAGCTCGGGCGGCACTTCGAGGCCCTCCAGATGTACGTCGGTGCTCGCCGCCCGCGAACGCACGACGGGCCCCGACCACCCGGACACCTTGCGCTGCCGCCACAACCTCGCGTACAACCTCAGCCGCCTCGGCCGCCTGGAGGACTCCTACCGGCTGGCGGAACAGGTGGCGGCGGCCCGGGCGCGGGTGCTCGGCCCGGCCCACCCCGACACCCTCGTCACGCGGTACGAAGTGGCGTACGCGCTCGCCAAGTTGGGTCGCTGGCCGGAGGCGTTGCAGACGTACCGGGAAGTCGCCGACGCCCGGGTGCGGGCACTCGGCCCCGACCACCCCGACACGCTCGCCGCCCGCTACGAGGTCGGCATAAGCCTCGGCAGGCTCGGCCGCAGCGCCGAGGCCCTGGAGCTGTACCGCGACCTGATCGAGGACCGTACGCGCGTCAACGGCCCCGCCGACCCCGAGACGCTGCGGGCCCGGCACGGCCTCGGGGTGAACCTCGGCCGCCAGGGCCGCTGGGAGGAGGCCTTGGCGGAGGCGCGGGACGTGTGCGCCCTGCGGGAACGGTCCTCGGCCCCGACCACCCCGACACGCTGCTCAGCCGCCGCGAGGTCGCCGTCGCCCTCGGCTGGCTCGGCCGCTGGCCCGACGCCCTCACCGAGTACCGCGGGGTGGCGGCCGCCAGGGAGCAGGTCCTCGGCCCCGACCACCCCGACACCCTCGCCAGCCGCAACGACGAAGCGCACTGCCTGCAACAACTGGGCCGCGGCACAGAAGCGGTCGAGCTCTACCGCCGGGTGGCAGCACTCCGCCAGCAGCGGGCCTCCGGGGGGCTGTGAAACGGTCGGGCGGCCCCGGCACGCAAGGGTTCCCCCCCAGCACAACCGTGCTAGGAAGAGTCATGCCTGATCGCGATGTGTACGACGCCGTCATCGTCGGTGGTGGCCACAACAGTCTCGTCGCCGCCGCCTACCTCGCCCGCGCCGGGCGGTCCGTGCTGGTTCTGGAGCGGCTGGGCGGGACCGGGGGTGCCGCTGTGTCCAGTCGGCCCTTCGCCGGGGTCGACGCGCGGCTGTCCCGGTACTCGTACCTCGTCAGCCTGCTGCCGAAGAAGATCGTCCGGGATCTCGACCTGGACTTCAGGGTGCGGACGCGCACCATCTCCTCGTACACCCCGACCGAGCGCGCGGGCCGGCCCACCGGTCTGCTCGTCGGCGGCGGCGAGGCCCGCACCCGGCAGGCCTTCGCGCGGCTCACCGGGGGCAGCCAGGAGTACGACAACTGGCGCGCCTTCTACGCGATGACCGGCGAGGTCGCCCGGCGCGTCTTCCCCACCCTCACCGAACCCCTGCCCAGCCTCGACGAACTGCGCGCCCGCGTCGATGACGCCACCGCCTGGCGCACCCTCTTCGAGGAGCCCATCGGTGCGGCAGATCGAGGAGCGCTTCGCGTCGACCTCGTGCGCGGAGGTCGTCCTCACCGACGCCCTCATCGGCACCTTCGCCGACGCCCACGACCCGGCCCTGCGGCAGAACCGCTGCTTCCTCTACCACGTCATCGGCGGCGGCACCGGCGACTGGAACGTGCCCGTCGGCGGCATGGGCGCCCTCACCGACGCCATCGCCGACTCGGCGCGCGTGGCGGGCGCACGGCTGCGCACCGGCTGCGAGGTGACGCGGATCGACACCGACGGGCGGCGCGGCGAGGTCACGTACCGCGAAGGCGACCGCGGTGAGCGGACCGTCGCCGCCCGGCACATCCTGGTCAACGCCTCCCCGCAGGCCCTCGCCGCCCTCCTCGGCGAGGAGCCGCCCGTGCCCGCCGAAGGCGCCCAGTTCAAGGTCAACATGGTGCTCAAGCGGCTGCCGAGGCTGCGCGACACGTCCGTCGAGCCGCACGAGGCGTTCGCCGGGACCTTTCACATCGCCGAGGGGTACGAGGAGCTGGCGGCGGCCTACGCCCAGGCCGCCGACGGCAGAGTGCCCACCGCGCCGCCCTCCGAGATCTACTGCCACTCGCTCACCGACCCGACGATCCTCGCCCCCGACCTCATCGAGCGCGGCCACCAGACCCTCACCCTGTTCGGCCTGCACACACCCGCCCGGCTCTTCGCGCGGGACAACGACGCCGTGCGCGCCGACCTCTGGCGGCGACACTCGCCCGGCTCGACGCCCATCTCGCCGAGCCGATCGCCGACTGCTCGCGCTCATCGCGGAGGGCCGCCCCTGCGTCGAGGCGAAGACGCCTCTCGACCTGGAACGGGACCTGCGGCTGCCCGGCGGCCACATCTTCCACGGCGACCTCGCCTTCCCCTACGCCGAGGAGGGGAGCGGGCGTTGGGGCGTGGAGACCGGGCACGCGAACGTCCTGCTGTGCGGGGCGGGCGCCGTGCGCGGCGGCGGGGTCAGCGGCATCCCGGGGCACAATGCCGCCATGGCCGCGCTGGGGCAGTAGCCACTGGTGTACGGTCGGACGTCGATCACCGGCGCGAGCGAGGAGAGGGGCGCCACGATGGCTTCCCGCCGCGGGGACGGCACCCCGACCTTCATCGAACAGGCCCGCCGCGGTCAGCTCATCGAGTGCACGATCGACCTGATCTCCGCCAAGGGCTACCCGGCGACGTCACTCGCGGCGATCGCCGAGCGCGCGGGCCTCTCCAAGGCCGCGGTGCTCTACCACTTCACGTCCAAGGACAACCTCGCCCGGGCCACCCTCACGTACGTCATCGAACGGTTCACCGCGTACGTGAACGAGAGGGTGGCCGCGGCGCCGGACCCGCGCGCGGCCCTCGTCGCCTACGTCCGGGCGATGATCGGCTACCAGCGGGACAACCGCCGCCACGTGCGTGTCATCACCGAGATGCTCCTCGACGACGCCGAGGGCACCCGGCTCAAGAACCCCGGCGGCCATGACACGGCGGGCCGCTGGAACGCCCTCGCCGATCTCCTGGCCGCCGGTCAACAGGCGGAACTCTTCCGGGAGTTCGACCCGTCGACCGTCGCCCTCGCCATCGGCGGCGCGATCGACGGGGTGATCGGGCAGTGGCTCGCCCACCCCGAACTCGACCTCGACGCCGCCGCGGACGAACTGGTCACGTTCACGCTGTACGCCGTCGAGCGCCGCGGCTGAACCGCTCCGGGATGCTCAGGGCCGCTCAGAACCGCTCAGGCCGTGCAGGAACAGCCGCTGATCCTCCAGGAACCCGTCGGCGAAGAGCGCGCGAGGGGCGAAGAGCGCGGTGAGCGTGATCCTCGGGCCGGACCGCTCGACGGACCGCTTGACCAGGGAGTGGGCCGCGTCCGGATAGTGCTCGACGGTGAGGGCGCCGCCGTCCGCAAGCACTTTGCGGTAGACGCGTTCCGTGTCGGCCGTGTCCACGTTGAGGTCCTGCCCCGCGAGGACCAGCAGCACCGGTACACCGCGCAGGGACCGCAGGTCGCCCGTCGCGTCCGCGCGGTAATTGCGGGAGATGAAGCCCCAGCGCGCGGCCGTCATGCCGTCGGCGTCACCGCCTCGCGCCCGCACGTACTCCTCGAAGGTCGCGCGGCGCTCCAGCAGCCGCCGGGTGGCGTCGCTCTCGGCCACTTCGGCGGCCACGCGACCGCGGGACGCGCCGTCGCCCGCAAGATGCGCGAGGAGGTGGTAGCGGCCCTGGCGGAGCCAGTTGACCGCGGGTGAGACGGCGACGACGAAGCTCACCGGGGTCTTCGCCGCGACCTTCGGCAGGACCCAGCCCGCCTGGCTCGCGCCCCACAGTCCGATCCGCCGGCCGTCGATGTCCGGTCTGGCGCGGGCCCAGGCGATGGCGGCGGCCACCTCGTCGGCCCGGTCCGCCATGGTCTGCGCGAGCCAGTCGCCGGGGGCGCCCGCGACGCCGGGCTTGTCCCAGGAGAGGGAGGCGTAACCGGCGCGGGCGTTCGCCTCCCACATGGGCTTGTAGCCGTCCTCGTGGGTGGCGTCGACGGGCCCGTCGCCGTGGACGTACACGACCAGGCCGTGGCGCGCGCGGCCGTCTCTCGGAGTGGTGAGCACACCGTGCAGGGTGTGGCCCCCGTGCCGGATCGTCACCCGCCGCTCGTCCATGGCGTACGAGTGCTGCCACAGCACCACACCACCGAGCCCCGCGGCGAGGAGCAGGGCGGCGACGAGTGACCACAGGGCGATACGGAGTGTTCGCCGACGGAACGCGATCGATGGGCGCACGGATGGGCCTCCCCTGGGAGTGGCTACGGCTACGGGGCACGGAAACTATCACTCTTTCCACGGTCGTGAGTGAAGTGATAGTTTTGAGTCCTGGCGGAGTCTGCTGGCGGAGTCCCGGTGGCGCGCGCGTCGCCGGTGACATGGGGAGAGAGGCGGCGTCATGGAAGCCGACGAAAGGGACAGGAGCGGGCACGCGGGTGCGGGCGGAGGTGGAGGCGGGGAAGGCGGCGGATCGGTCACGGTCCGGCGAGGCGTCCCGGCGGGCGCCGAACCCCGCGCGGCCTCGCTGTACTGGGAGGCCTTCGGCCGTAAACTCGGCCCGGCCCTGAACCCCCCCGGACAAGGCGGTGCCCTTCATCGCGGCCCATCTCGACCCCGAGCGCGCCGTGTGCGCCCTGCTCGACGGAGAACTGGTCGGCCTGGCCGGCTACCAGCTCGACGGGCGCTCCCTCACCGGCGGATCGGCCGCCGCCGTACTGCGGGCGTACGGTCGCGTACGGGGTCTGCCCCGGCTCCTGCTCCTCGCCCTCTTCGAGCGCCGCCCGGCCCCCGGGCAGCTCGTGATGGACGGCATCGCCGTGGACGCGCGCATGCGGGGCCGCGGGGTCGGCAGCCTCCTGCTCCAGGAAGTGGCCGCCCTGGCGACGGAGGCGGGCTGCCGGGAGATCAGACTGGACGTGATCGACACCAACCCGCGCGCCAGAGCCCTGTACGAGCGTCGCGGCTTCACGGCGGTACGGACGGAACGCACGCCCTACCTGCGCAGGCTGCTCGGCTTCGGCGCGGTGACCACCATGCGCCGCACCCTGGGCCCGGGAGAAGCGGCGTGAGCGACGAAAGGAACCGTGGAGCGGTGAGCGGTGAGGCGGACCAGGTCGAGGTGCCCACGCGCATGCTCGTGCACGCGCTGATCCGCGAGGACGGCACGGTCGCCGCCGACGAGCTGTACACCGTCGCCAACACCCTCGGCATGAGCGACCAACAGGTCAGGCTCTGCGTCAAACGCCTGGTCGCCGAGGGCCGGTTCACGCACGAGGGCCGCGGCCGCAAGGCCGAGCTGCGCGCCACCGAGGACACCGTGCGCGCCCTCGCCCCGAACGCGGACTTCCTGCGGCACGCGTTCCGGCAGGACGCCGGTAAGGCGCCGTGGGACGGCGTCTGGCACCTGGCCGCCTTCGCGGTCCCCGAATCCGCGCGCACCGCGCGGGACTCCTTGCGCGAGACGCTCCTCCACCTCGGCGGCTCCCCGCTCCAGGGCGGCCTGTACGTCTGCGCCAACGCCTGGGAGCCGTACGTCGAGGACGCGGCCCGCCGCATGGCGGTGCACGACGCGCTCACCCTCCTCACCACGACGGACCTGCGCAGGGGCGCGACGCGCGATCCCGCCGAACTGGCCCGCGCCCTCTGGCCCCTGCCCGAGATCGCCGACGGCTATCACCGCCTTGCCCGGATCGCCCGCCCGCGCCTGAAGCGGCTCACGGGTTCCGCCGCGCTCGCCCCGGCCGAACTCCTCACCCTCGCCATCGAACTGGCGCCGAGCTGAGCCGCGCCATGGAACCCGACCCGCTGTTGCCCCCCGAACTGCTGCCCCGCCCCTGGCCCGGCGCGCAGGCCCGGGAGCTGGTCGCCCGCTGCTGGGCCGCCCTGCGCGCCCGGGAGGAGGACGGCGGCTCTCGGCCGGCCGTCTTCCGCCTCTACGCCGACCTCACGCGGGAGCTCTATGCCGACCTCACGCGGGAGGAGGCGGACCGGGTCACCGGCTGAGGCCACGCCGGGCGAACTCCGGCGCGCGCTCCGGCCGCACGCCCACGCCGCCGAGATCTCCGCCACGGTCCGCAGCGGGGGCACCCGGCGCAGCATCCGCAGCGGTACGGGGAGCCGGTCGCCGCGCAGTGTTCCCGCGAGGGCGGGCCTCAGCAGCATCTCGTGCTCGGCGAGCTGCTGCTTCTGCGTCACCACGGTCGGCAGCAGGCGCCGCTTCTGCACCCGCGCCAGGTCGCGTACGTCCACGTCGCCCCGCCGCAGCGGCTCGGCCAGGACGCGGGCCGCCGCGACGGCGTCCTGCACGGCGAGGTTGACGCCGACGCCGCCGACCGGCGACATGGTGTGCGCGGCGTCACCGATGCAGAGCAGCCCCCGCGTGTACCAGCGGGGCAGGCGGTCCATGGTGACCTCCAGGAGTTTCACGTCGTCCCAGGAGCCGATCTCCGCCGTTGTCGCGCGGTCCCAGCCGAGCAGCGCGCCGAGGCGGTCGCGGAACCAGTCGATGCCGTGGGCCCGCAGCTCCGCGTCGGCGCCCTTCTCGATGAGGTAGGAGGTCTGGTAGTACTCCCCGCGGTCCATGGTGGCGGCGATCTGGCCGTCGCGTACGGAGAGGAAGACGCGGCCGCTCTTCGAGGCGTCCGGCGGCGCGGGCACCCTGACCTGCCAGACGTCGATCGGCACGTCGTACGCGGTCGGGGTGAGCCCCGCGGCGGTGCGGACCAGGGAGCGGCGGCCGTCGCACGCCACGGTCAGATCGGCGGTCAGCTCGCCGGACGTGCCGTCGTCGGTCAGGTACCGCACACCCGTGACCCTCCCCGAGGCGTCGGTGAGCAGGCCGGTCGCCGCCGTCCGCATCCGCAGCGTGAAGGACGGCTCGGTGGCGGCCTCGCGCGCCAGCAGATCGAGGAAGTCCCACTGCGGGACCATCGCGATGTACTTGTGCTGGCCGGGGATGTGCCGCAGGTCCCCGGCGACGACGGTGGTGTCGTCGATGCGCATCCGCATCTCCCGCAGTTTCTGCGCGGGGAGGCGGGCGAAGCGCTCGCCGAGGCCGAGTTCGTCGAGCAGGCGCAGGGTCGACGGATGCACGGTGTCGCCGCGGAAGTCGCGCAGGAAGTCGCCGTGCTTCTCCAGGACCGTCACTTCGACGCCGGCCCGGGCCAGCAGCAGTCCGAGCATCAGGCCGGCCGGGCCGCCGCCCACCACACAGCATGTCGTGCGTTCCATGTCGCAGTCCTTCCTCCGTCGGACGGCCACCATAACCGATCGGTAGAAAATCTGACCGGTCGGTCAGAGAGTGAGCGGCGCAAAAATCTGACGCTGCATCAGGGAATCCCTTCCGTCGTCCGGACCGCTGCGGCATCCTGCGCCCATGCAGACGGAGTTGAGCAGGAAACTGGGAGTCGAGTACGCCATCTTCGGTTTCACGCCCTTCCCCGCGGTGGCCGCCGCCATCAGCAGGGCGGGCGGGTTCGGGGTGCTCGGCGCGGTCCGCTACACGGCGCCGGACGAACTGGCCAGGGACCTCGACTGGATGCAGGAGTACGTCGACGGGCGGCCCTACGGCCTCGACGTCGTCATGCCCGCCAAGAAAGTCGAGGGCGTCACGGAGGCCGACGTCGAGGCGATGATCCCCGAAGGGCACCGGCGGTTCGTCGAGGAGACCCTCGCCGAGCATGGCGTGCCCGAACTCGCCGAGGGCGAGGCGTCCGGCTGGCGCATCACCGGCTGGATGGAGGAGGTCGCCCGCAACCAGCTCGACGTCGCCTTCGACTACCCGATCAAACTACTCGCCAACGCGCTCGGCTCACCCCCGGCCGACGTGATCGAGCGCGCCCACGCCCAGGACGTCCTCGTCGCCGCCCTGGCGGGCAGCGCCCGCCACGCCCGCAAACACAGCGGACGCCGGCATCGACGTCGTCGTCGCGCAGGGGTACGAGGCGGGCGGCCACACCGGCGAGATCGCCACCATGGTGCTCACCCCCGAGGCCGTCGAGGCGGTCGCGCCGCTGCCGGTCCTCGCCGCCGGGGGCATCGGCAGCGGCGAGCAGATCGCGGCCGTGCTGGCGCTCGGCGCGCAGGGCGTCTGGCTCGGCTCCCTGTGGCTCACCACCACCGAGGCCGACCTGCACTCGCCCGCCCTCACCCGGAAACTGCTGGCCGCGGGCTCCGGGGACACGGTCCGCTCCCGCGCCCTGACCGGCAAACCGGGACGGCCAGCTGCGTACGCGGTGGACCGACGCGTGGGACGACCCGCGGGGCCCGGGACCGCTGCCGATGCCGCTCCAGGGGCTCCTGGTCGCCGAGGCGGTGTCCCGTATCCAGAAGTACGAGGTGGGGGAGCTGCTCGGCACCCCGGTCGGACAGATCGTCGGCCGGATGAACAGCGAACGCGGCGTCCAGGCCGTCTTCGACGATCTGACCCGCGGCTTCGAGCGGGCCGTCGACCGAGTCAACCGCATCGCGGGAAGGGGCAGTCAGTCGTGAGCGCATCCGCCGGTACACCTCCCAACGGCTTCTGGGCACAGGCCACCGCCGACCCCGGCCGGACCGTCCATCGTCGCCCCCGACGGCACCGAGAGGACGGCCGGCCGACTGCACGGCGCCGTCAACCAGTTGGTGCACGGACTGCGGGCGGCGGGCCTGGAGCGCCCGACGCGTTCGCCGTCGTCCAGCCCAACGGCGTGGAGTTCCTCACCGCCTACCTGGCCGCCGCCCAGGCCGGGCTCTACCTCGTCCCCGTCAACCACCACCTGGTCGGCCCCGAGATCGCCTGGATCGTCGCCGACTCCGGAGCCAAGGTGCTCATCGCGCACGAGAGGTTCGCCGACGCGGCCGTCGCCGCGGCCGACGAGGCGGCCTCCCGGCGACCCACCGCTACGCCGTCGGCCACGTGCCCGGCTTCCGCCCCTACCCCCAACTCCTCGACGGGCAACCGGAGTCCGCCCCCGCCGACCGCACCCTCGGCTGGGTCATGAACTACACCTCCGGCACCACGGGCCGCCCGCGTGGCATCCGCCGTCCCCTGTCCGGCAAGCTCCCCGAGGAGTCCTACCTCGGCGGCTTCCTCGGCATCTTCGGCATCAAGCCCTTCGACGGCAACGTCCACCTGGTCTGCTCACCGCTCTACCACACCGCCGTGCTCCAGTTCGCGGGCGCCGCCCTGCACATCGGCCACCCGCTGGTCATGATGGACAAGTGGACGCCCGAGGAGATGCTCCGCCTCATCGACGCGCACCGGTGCACCCACACCCACATGGTGCCGACCCAGTTCCACCGCCTGCTCGCCCTGCCCGACGCGACGAAGGCCGCGTACGACGTGTCGTCCATGCGGCACGCCATCCACGGCGCCGCGCCCTGCCCCGACCACGTGAAGCGGGCGATGATCGAGTGGTGGGGCGAGTGCGTCGAGGAGTACTACGCGGCCAGTGAGGGCGGCGGCGCCTTCGCCACCGCGCAGGACTGGCTGAAGAAGCCCGGCACGGTCGGAAAGGCCTGGCCCATCAGCGAGTTGGCGGTCTTCAACGACGACGGGAACCGGCTGCCGCCCGGCGAGCTGGGCACCGTCTACATGAAGATGTCCACCGGCGGCTTCTCGTACCACAAGGACGAGACGAAGACGAGGAAGAACCGCATCGGCGACTTCTTCACCGTCGGCGACCTCGGCCTCCTCGACGAGGACGGCTACCTCTTCCTGCGCGACCGCAAGATCGACATGATCATCTCGGGCGGGGTGAACATCTACCCCGCGGAGATCGAATCGGCGCTGCTCACCCACCCGGCGGTCGCCGACGCCGCCGCCTTCGGCATCCCGCACGACGATTGGGGCGAGGAGGTCAAGGCGGTCGTCGAGGCCGCCGAGGGCCGGACCGCCGACGACGCGCTCGCCGCCGAGATCCTCGCCCACTGCGAGCGGCGGCTCGCCGGCTACAAACGGCCCAAGAGCGTCGACTTCATCGCGACGATGCCCCGCGACCCCAACGGCAAGCTCTACAAACGCCGGTTGCGCGACCCCTACTGGGAGGGCCGCGAGCGCGCCGTGTGAGCGGGGAGCGGGCCGGCGCCGCGACGCGCCCGGCCCGCGACCTCAGCGGTGCTCGCGCACCCGCACCACCTTCAGCGCGGGGTCGCCGTAGATGTCCTTCTCGCAGAAGCGTGACGTCACCCAGCGCTCCTTCGCGTACAGCCGCGTCTGATCGCGGTAGTGGGGCGAGTTCGGGTTGGAGGACTGGGAGTACGTCAGCAGCGTCCGCGCCTGCGGGCAGCGGCCCTCGCCCCAGCCGACCGCCTGGATGTGGCTCGAACCGTGCGCGACCTCGGTGTAGCCGGCCTTCGCGTCCCAGGTCGCCTCGATCTTGTTCCAGACGCCGAGGGACTCCGTGCCGCCGTGGACGGGCAGGCGCTTGCCGTTCCGTACGACGTACTGGTTCTTGCCCAGCGGTGCGTACAGGGCGATCCCCGCCGCCCTCAGCTCGGTCACCGCGTCGGCCAGCGCGGTCGTGAAGCCCGGCGCCGACGTGTCCAGGGTGTTCGGGGTGCGCACCGGGTCGGCCGCGGAGAACGGCACCTTCCACAGCCGCTCGCTCGGCACGGCCGCCGTCAGCTTGCGCCAGAAGCGGTCGAAGAGGAGCGCGCCCCGGCTGCCGGTGTCCATCCGGTGGTCCCAGCGCGCCAGCACCTCACAGGCCTCGCGTACGTCGACAGCCTTGCCGTCACTGCCGGTGGCGGTACCGCCAGGCAGCGCCGCGCAGGCCTTCGCCGTGTCGTCCGCCGCGAGATCCGCCGCCGGGACGCGGTTGGCGAACTGCTGGCGTTGCAGGTCGGCCACTGTGAGACGGCCCTTCTCCGCCATCGCCGCCACATCCTCGATGGCGCCGCGCGTGCGCAGGGAACGTCGCGTGCCGATCGTGCCGAAGATCCGCTCGTAGCCGGTGATCGGCCGGTCGGCGTTGGTCAGCCAGGCGCTGTCGTTGGAGTTCTCCACGTACGGCGCGTCCTTAAGCGTCGGCATCCTCGACGGCCCGAAGATGCCGGGCTGCACCGCGTCCTTGTCGGAGCCGAGCGCGCAGGCGCTCCGCGAGCCGTCCAGCACGGCCACGCCCGACGCCGGGTAGGTGACCTTGCCGAGGGCCGTGCCGCACCGCTCGGCGAGGTCGTCCGTGATGCGGGGGAGCACCTGCGACTGGGTGAGCAGCGAGTGCGCGTGCCGGTCCGCCGCGACGGTGTTGACCCAGGGCAGCCCCTGCGTGTCGCGCAGCGCCTTGACGATGCCGGCCGTGGAACGGGCCTTGCCGAAGCCCAGGTTGGTGTCGCTGCCGCGCAGGTTCATGGCGTTGGGGTCGTTCAGCGCGTATGCCGTCGTGGCGGACCAGGGGAGGGGCAGCTGCGGGCCGAGGCCGGTGACGACCGGGCCGTAGCGGGTCCACCACTGGGTGCGGGTGACCGGGGCGCCGTCCTTCACCGGCACGGTGACGGTCCGCTTGACCATCTTGTGCGGCTTGCCGTCCACCAGGTAGGTGGTCGGATCGGCCGGGTCCAGCGTGAGCTGGTGCAGGTTCAGGGTGACGCCCGTGGCGACGGTGTGGCTCCACGCGACGTCGCCGTTGAAGCCGATGTTGACCACGCTGGTGCCGAGCAACGAGGCGCCGGAGACGTTCAGTTCACCGGGGATGGTCTGCTGCGACTGCAGAAGCGGCGTCCGCCCTGCCAGGGGTAGTGCGGGTTGCCGAGCAGCAGCCCCTTGCCGTTCGCGGTGGTCCGGCCGTGGAACGCGACGGCGTTGGACCCCATGTCGGCGCCTGCGCCGAGAACAGCTCGCCCGGGCGGCCCGGCGTCGTGCGGATCGGCCGTACGGCCGCGCTCCTTGCCCGTGGCGCCCGGCGGCCGGGCCCCCGCGATGCCGTCGATGCCGCGCCCTTGCCCGCCGAGCACCTGCACGGCGAAGCCCTGCCGGGCCGCGTCCAGGGCGGTGATCGGGCGGACCCAGGCGGCCTTGGCGCAGGCCGGGTCGGTGACGCGGTTCTGCTTCAGCCAGGCGTTGTAACCCGCCGCGAAGCCGCGCATCAGCTCCTTCACCTGGCGGCCGGGCCCTGCCGGGGCGGGCTGCCGCAACAGCTTCTCCACCGTCCCCGCCTCCCGTACACCGCGGAAGTACAGGTCGCTGCCGAGGTTCGTGGACGCCGACGACAGGGCGGAGCCGGGCGCGGCGTCGGGCCCGAAGTACCGCGAGCGTTCACCGCGTACGGTCACATAGCCGTCGGCGAGCGTGCACACCTGGTCGGCGGCCTGCGCCCAGCCGGTGCCGAAGCCGAGGTTCGTGTAGTCCTTCGCGAGGATGTGCGGGATGCCGTACTTGCGTGTAGCGGACGGTGGCGTGCAGACCGCCGCCCGAGGGGCCGGTGTCGCGCGGCGCGGCCACCGCGCCGGCCGGCAGCAGGGCCGCGGCGGTCAGCAAGGTGACCCCGGCGGCGGCCAGTCGTCTCGTACGAATACGCAAGGTGTGCCTCCCAACAGCGTTGAGGGAAGGGGCGGTTGAGCGTACCAAGCGGTATGTGATCTGTGTCGCGTCTTGACCGGGCCGCCCCGGGGACTGAGGATCACGCCATGACGGGTGTACGCGACAGCACGGTCGACGGAGTCCTCAGCCGCAGCGCGCGCCGCACGCCACGGAGCACGGCGCTCCGCTACGGCGAGCGGTCGTGGACGTACGAGGAACTCGACGACGCCGTCTCGCGCGCGGCCCGGGTGCTGCGCGACCAGGGCCTCGCCCCCGGCGACCGGGTCGGTGCCTACGCCCACAATTCCGACGCCTATCTCATCGGCTTCCTCGCCTGCGCCCGGGCGGGCCTGGTCCATGTGCCGGTCAACCAGAACCTGACCGGCGAGGACCTCGCGTACATCCTGCGCCAGTCGGGCAGCTCACTCGTCCTCACCGACCCCGACCTCGCCGGACGCCTGCCCACCGGGGTGGCGGTCCTGCCCCTGCGCGACACGCACGACGCGCTCCTGACCCGGCTCGCCACATCAGCGGCGTACGAGGGCGAAGGCCCCGGCGGCGGCGACCTCGCGCAGCTGCTCTACACCTCGGGCACGACCGCCGAGCCCAAGGGCGCGATGATGTCGCACCGGGCCCTCGTCCACGCGTACACGAGCGCGATCACCGCCCTGGACCTCAAGGAGAGCGACAAGCCCCTGCACTCGCTGCCGCTCTACCACTCGGCGCAGATGCACGTCTTCCTCCTGCCCTACCTGGCGGTCGGCGCCGAGAACACCATCCTCGACGCGCCCGACGCCGAGCGGATCTTCGACCTCGTCGAGGCGGGCCGCGCCGACAGCCTCTTCGCGCCGCCCACCGTCTGGATCGGCCTCTCGCACCACCCCGGCTTCACCACCCGCGACCTGAGCGCGCTGCGCAAGGCGTACTACGGCGCGTCGATCATGCCCGTGCCGGTCCTGGAGCGGCTGCGGTCCCGGCTGCCGGGCCTCGGCTTCTACAACTGCTTCGGGCAGAGCGAGATCGGGCCGCTCGCCACCGTCCTCGGCCCCGACGAGCACGAAGGGCGCCTGGACTCCTGCGGGCGGCCCGTCCTGTTCGTCGAGGCGCGCGTCGTCGACGAACACGGGCGCGAGGTGCCGGACGGCACACGCGGCGAAGTCGTCTACCGCTCACCGCAGTTGTGCGACGGCTACTGGAACAAGCCCGAGGAGACCGCGGCGGCCTTCCGTGACGGCTGGTTCCACTCCGGAGACCTCGCCGTGCGCGACGCCGACGGCTATTTCACCGTCGTCGACCGCGTCAAGGACGTCATCAACTCCGGTGGCGTCCTGGTCGCCTCGCGCCAGGTCGAGGACGTGCTGTACGCGCACGAGGGCGTCGCGGAGGCCGCGGTGATCGGACTGCCGGACGACCGCTGGATCGAGGCGGTCACCGCCGTCGTCGTCCGCACGGACGAACAGCTCACCGAGGCCCGGCTCATCGCCCACGCACGCGAGCACCTCGCCCCCTTCAAAGCCCCGAAAAGGGTCCTCTTCGTGGACGAGCTGCCGCGCAACGCGAGCGGCAAGATCCTCAAGAGGGAACTGCGGGACCGCTTCGGCACGCCCTGACCACCCGCTCCCTGTTCACACCGTCCGCAGGTCCACGATCCGCTTGAACTTCCCCACCGAGCGCGGCGATCTTCTCCGGGGTCCACGATGTCCACGCCCACCGAGACGCCGATACCGTCCTTCACCGCGGCCGCGATCTCCCGGGCCGCGGCCGCGCGCCGCTCCGGCGGGGTGTCGGCGCGCGCCTCCGCCCGGACGGTGAGGGCGTCCATGCGGCCCTCGCGCGTCAGGCGCAGCTGGAAGTGCGGGGCGAGACCCGCCGTGCGCAGGACGATCTCCT
Organism: Streptomyces huasconensis; assembly: GCA_004010275.1. GTDB lineage: Bacteria > Actinomycetota > Actinomycetes > Streptomycetales > Streptomycetaceae > Streptomyces > Streptomyces huasconensis. The sequence continues at coordinate 10,535 of RBWT01000014.1, read as the reverse complement.
CGATCTGCGTCGGGAAGAGGTTGACGCCCCGCAGGATCACCATGTCGTCGCTGCGGCCGGTCACCTTCTCCATGCGCCGGAACGTACGCGCCGTGCCGGGCAGCAGACGCGTCAAGTCCCGTGTGCGGTAACGGATCACGGGCATCGCCTCCTTGGTGAGCGAGGTGAACACCAGCTCCCCGCGCTCGCCGTCCGGCAGCACCTCGCCCGTGAGCGGGTCGACGACCTCCGGATAGAAGTGGTCCTCCCAGATGTGCAGCCCGTCCTTGGTCTCCACGCACTCCTGGGCGACACCCGGGCCGATCACCTCCGAGAGCCCGTATATGTCCACCGCGTCGATCGCGAAGCGCTCCTCGATCTCGCGCCGCATCTCCTCCGTCCACGGCTCCGCGCCGAAGATGCCGACCCGCAGCGATGTCGTACGGGGATCGACGCCCTGCCGCTCGAACTCCTCCAGGAGCGTGAGCATGTACGACGGGGTCACCATGATGATCTCCGGACGGAAGTCCTCGATCAGCCGCACCTGCCGCGCCGTCATGCCGCCGGACGCGGGGATCACGGTGCAACCGAGCCGCTCGGCGCCGTAGTGCGCGCCGAGGCCACCGGTGAACAGGCCGTACCCGTACGCCACATGCACCTTGTCGCCCGGCCTGCCGCCCGCCGCGCGGATCGAACGCGCCACCACGTCCGCCCACATGGACAGGTCGCGCTCGGTGTAACCGACGACCGTGGGCTGGCCGGTCGTGCCGCTGGAGGCGTGCAGTCGGCGCACCTCGGACTGCTCCACCGCGAACATGCCGAACGGGTAGTTGGCCCGCAGGTCGTCCTTGGTGGTGAAGGGGAAGCGCGCCAGGTCGGCGAGTGAACGGCAGTCGTCGGGGCGCAGGCCCGCCTTGTCGAACGCCGCCCGGTAGAACGGGACGTTCTCGTACGCGTGCAGCAGGGTGTCCTGGAGGCGTTCCAGCTGAAGCGCCCCGAGTTCGCGGGGGCCGAGCCGTTCCCCCGCGTCCAGCTGTGGCGGCCTACGCGTCATAAGGAGTTCTCCCGTCCCGAACGGGCGACCGATCATTCGGTCGTCGATCTTCCGTCGAGGTCAGTAATCCAGCCCCGACGGTGGGCGTCAAGGGACCGCGCACACCCGCTTCGAGCTGGGCGGGGCCACCCCGTGCCGCCGCCGTGGCACATTGCCCGGGCCCGACCCGGGATGTGATGATCACGCCCATGCCGGCATTCAGCGCGTACGACGGGACGAAGCTCGCCTACCACGAGAAGGGGGAGGGCGAGCCGCTGCTCTGCGTGCCCGGCGGCCCCATGCGTGCCTCCGCCTACCTCGGCGACCTCGGCGGCCTCACCGCACACCGCCGCCTGATCCTGCTCGACCTGCGCGGCACCGGCGACTCCGCGGTGCCGGACGATGTGGCGGGCTACCGCTGCGACCGGCTCGTCGACGACATCGAGGCGTTGCGCGAGCATCTGGGGCTCGACCAGGTCGACCTGCTCGGGCACTCGGCGTCCGGCAACCTCGCCACGCTGTACGCGGCCCGCCACCCGCCGCCGTCCGGACGGCTCGTCCTCATCGCCCCGGCCACCCACTCCGTCGGCCTGACCGTGACCGGCGAGGACCACCGCGAGGCGGCGGCGTTGCGGCAGGGCGAGGCCTGGTATCCGGCCGCCGAGGCCGCGCTCAAGGAGATCGAGGCGGGCCGCGACCCCGCGGAGGTGGGCGACGCTCTCGCACCCCTCGCCTACGGACGCTGGGACGCCGCGGCACGGGCGCACCGCGCGGCGAGCGCCACGGAGAAGAACACGCGGGCAGCGGCCGCCTTCTACGCCGAGGGCGCCTTCGACCCGCCCGCGACCCGAGCGGCCCTGGCCGCCGTCGCGGCACCGGTGCTGGTCCTCGCGGGGGAGTGGGACGGCGGCCGAACCCGCGCACGCCGAACAGTTTGCGGGGTTCTTCCCCCGTGGCGTGTGCAGGTGCAGCCGCGCCGGCGGGCACTTCCCGTGGCTGGACGACCCGGAGTGGTTCAGGCGGCGGGTTGCGGGGTTCCTGGCGCAGGATTAGGGCCACCGTGATCGCGACGGGACGGGCGTGGGCGCGACCGCCGCGTCCCCGCCGTCCTCGTACGCGCGCGGCTCCTGGCTGCCAGGCAGGGCCGCGCTCCGCGCCCGTAGGGGCAGGTCGTACGCTCGTCCTACGGCGCCCGACTCGGGCGTCACAGGAGGGGCTGACCAGTGAAGATCGTGCTGCCGGGAGGGACCGGCCAGGTGGGTCGGCGTGCTGCGCCGCGCGCTGACCGCCGCGGGCCACGAGGTCGTGGTGCTGAGCAGACGCCCGGGGCGGGTCGGCGAGATCCTGTGGGACGGCCGGACGCTCGGCCCTTGGACGGAGGCGGTCGACGGCAGCGACGTCGTGATCAACCTCGCGGGCCGCAGCGTCAGTTGCCGCTACACCGACGAGAACCTCCGCGCCATGATGGACTCGCGCGTGGACTCCGCCCGCGTCGTGGGCGAGGCGATCGCCACCGCCCGCAGGCCGCCCCGGGTCTGGCTCCAGATGAGCACCGCCACCATCTACGCCCACCGTTACGACGCGCCGAACGACGAGGCCACCGGCGTGATCGGCGGGGACGAGCCGGGCGTCCCCGGCTACTGGGCCTACAGCGTCGAGATCGCGCGGAACTGGGAGCGGGAGCAGGAACGGGCCGCGACGCCGCAGACGCGCAAGGTGGCCCTGCGCGCCGCGATGGTGATGAGCCCGGACCGCGGCGGCGTCTTCGACTACCTGCGATGGCTGGCGCGGCTCGGCCTCGGCGGGCCGGTCGCGGGCGGCGCCCAGTACATGTCCTGGATCTCCGACCATGACTTCGTCCGCGCCGTGGAGTTCCTGATCGACCGGGACGACATCAGCGGGCCGGTCAATCTCGCGGCTCCGGGGCCGCTGCCGCAACGGGAGTTCATGCGCGTGCTGCGCCGAGCCTCGGGTATGCCGGTCGGTTTGCCCGCGACGCATTGGATGGCCGCGGTCGGCGCCTTCGTTCTCCGCTCCGACACCGAACTCCTCCTGAAGAGCCGCCGGGTGGTGCCGGGGCGGCTGCTGGACGCCGGGTTCACCTTCGACCACGGTGCCTGGCCGCAGGCGGCGGCCGACCTCGTACGGCGGACGCGGCGGGAGCGATCCCGGTCCCGACGGGCGGCAGCACGTTCCTGACCGTCCTCTGAGCGTGCGTATGAGCCGGGTCGGGTGCCGCCTGGGCCGCTTCGGCACACTGGCCTGATGCAGCACGACGAGGAACAGCCGTTGGCCGGTGGCAATGTCAACGAGGGCGTCGTCCGGGTCGGCGACACCGTCCGCCGCCCCGCCGGGCCGTGGACCCCTGCGGTCCATGCCCTGCTCACGCACCTGCACGAGGTGGGGTTCCACGCGGCGCCTCGCCCACTGGGCATCGACGGCAAGGGGCGCGAGATCCTGACCTTCATGCCTGGGCACGTGGTCTGGCCCGACCGGTTCTCGCTGCTGGAGCCCGCCGGGCAACTCGCCCGCGTGGCCCGGCTGATCCGCGACTTCCACGACGCCGTCCAGGACTTCACACCGCCGCCCGACGCGCGCTGGCAGGGGCTCATCCCCGCCGAGGGCGGTGACATCGCCGAGGGCGGTGACATCATCGCCCACCATGACCTGGCTCCCTGGAACCTCGTGGCCGGGGGCGAGGATGATCAGTGGGGCTTCATCGACTGGGACGGCGCAGGCCCCGGCTCCCGCCTGTGGGACGTCGCGTACGCGGTGCACGGGTTCGTTCCGCTGTCCGCCGATCCCGCGTGGCAGCGCCCCGACGCGGCCGCCCGGTTGCGCGGCTTCGTCGATGCGTACGGTCTCGGCGAAGCCGAACGCCGTCGGCTCGTCCCGATGCTGGGGCGCCGCACGCGTTCCATGCACGACTTTCTGCGCGACCAGGCCGCCTGCGGCGCACAGCCCTGGACCAGGCTGTGGGCCGAAGGCCACGGCGACGTCTGGCGCAGCGATACGGAGTACATCGAGCGACGCGAAGACCAGTGGCTGAGCGCGCTGCTCACGGCCTGAGCCGTACTCACGCGGTCGCGGGACGGCGCCTTCACGGCTGTCCCGAGGCCAGCAGCTCCGTCAGCCGTTTCAGGTCGCCGCGCACCGCATCCCTTTGCTCTTCCGTGAGCTGGACCGCGGCGGCCGTGTCCAGCATGTGCTCCGCCGTGGCGTCGTCACCCAGCTGGTGTGCTGCTTCGGCGCGCAGCAGCAGAAGTCGGGCTTCCTGGAGCGGTGTCGGGCGTTCGTCCTCCAGGCCGAGCACCCGGTCGATGATCTGCGCGGCACCGGCCGGGTCCTCGCGCGAGTGGGTGAAGATGGCGGCGTAGTGCAAGGCCCGCGCGAACGGCTCCTTCGGGGCGGGCCGGTGGTGCTGGTACTCGCTGATCTTCTGGGCGACCCGGACGCAGTTGCCGCCCGGATCGCTCATCAGGAACTGCCGCGCGCCGTACGACATGTCCTTGATGGGCCCGATCCGCGGCAGGCCCCGGCTCGGGATCTTGCCGTACGTGGCCTTGAGCCCGGTGCGGAACGCGGCGTGCAGGGTGTCCACGTCATCCGTGGCGACGCAGCAGCCGCTGTACGACTGGGTGGGGTCGTACCCCTTCATGCCGAAGAAGTGCAGCTCGATGGCGCCGTACGCGACCACCGCGTAGGGGTTGGGGCTCTTTTGCTGCAAGGCCACCTCGAAGCCGAGCGCGGTGTAGAAGTCGAGGACCGGTTGGAGACTCTGACAGGGGAGCATGGGGATCGCCTTCTCGGTCATGCCGAGGAGTCTACTCAAATTTGAATACCCTCCAGGAGAAGCGTTCGACCATCGACCACATTGATGAACGGAAGCGATCAGTAATGATCAGCATCAATCGGTATGGGGAACGTCTCGTGCAACTCACCGCACCCGCAGGCCGTGTTCTGACCGCCCTCGTCACGGCCGCCGCCCTGTTCGCCGGGAACGCCGCGGCAGTTGCCACGCCCGTACGGACGAACGCCGATGCGCCCGCCGCCTCCCACGGGCCGTACGCGCGGCTGCACCCGCTCGCCGACCTGTCCGCACGCGCCTGGCCACGGCCGACCTCGTGGCCGCCGCCAAGTACGGCACGGGCGGTCCCATCGACGACCCGGCCCGCGAGAAGCAGGTCCTGGACACGGTGGCCCGGGCGGCGCGGGAGGCCGGTGCCGACCCGCAGGTCACGGTGCGGATCTTCCGGGACCAGATCGAGGCCAACAAGGCCGTGCAGCGGGATCTGTTCCGGCGGTGGGACGCCGACCCGTCCTCGGTGCCACGGGAGCGACCTGACCTCGCCGAGGTGCGCGAGGAGATCAACCGGATCAACGGGGAACTGGTACGGGGCATCGCCGCCTCAGCGGCCGCGCGGACGGCGCCGTACTGCGGGGGAGTCCTGGCCGCCGCCACCGCGCACGTCCGGCACACCGAACGCCTCGACGCCCTCCATTCGGGCGCCCTGGCACGGGCGTTGCGGTCCGTCTGCGTCGCCTGAGCCCCGCACGTAGGCGAACCGCGGCATGAAGAACTGCGTGAGGGGGCCCACCGCGAGCGCGTAGAGGACCGTGCCGACACCCACGGTCCCGCCCAACAGCCACCCCACGGCCAGCACCGCGACCTCGATGAGCGTACGGACCCGGCGCAGCGACAGCCCCGTGGCAGCGGACAAGCCCGTCATCAGGCCGTCCCTGGGGCCGGGGCCGAGGCGCGCGCCGACGTAGACGGCCACGGCCAGCCCGTTCAGGAGCACCCCGCCCAGCAGCAGGGCGATCCGGGCTGGCAGACCGAGGCGCTCGGGGAGGAGCGCGAGCCCCAGGTCGGCGGAGACGGCCAGCACGGCGATGTTGGCGACGGTGCCGAAGGTCGGCCGTTGCGCCAGCGGAATCCACGCCAGCAGGACGAGCACTCCCACGACAGCGCTGACCGTGCCGAAACTGAGCGACGTGCAACGCCGAGACCCTCGTACAGGACGCTCCAGGGGTTGACGCCCAGCGCCGCCCGGACCAGGACGGACAGGCTGAAGCCGTAGAGGGCGAGGCCGAGGAAGAGTTGGGGCAGGCGTCTCGTCGGACGCTCGCGCAGGGGGACGTACGTGATGTCCTGCGGCATGGCTGGGTGCCTCCGGGGCCGGGGTGAGGTGGGGACGGGGCGTGGAGGCCACATGTGTGTCAGGGCCACCGGTGGCCACTCTGTGGTCTGATTGGCCCGGAAAACACGGCCAATCAGAGGAGAATGGTGTGGTCGACGCCCTGGGCAGTCGGCAACTCGCCGCCCTGCTGCCCGACCCGGCCGGTGCCCGCCCCGCCTACCGCCACCTCGCCCAGGCGATCAGCGCCCTCATCCTGGACGGCCGGATCTCCCTGCACACCAGGCTGCCCGCCGAGCGCGACCTGGCCACCGCCCTGCGGACCAGCAGGACCACCGTCACAGCCGTCTACGACCTGCTGCGCGAGGGCGGTTACGCGCGCAGCCGCCAGGGCGCCGGTACGTGGACCGCCCTGCCCGAGGGCCGCGCCCCGAACGGAGTGCGACGCCTGCTCACCGCGGCCGAGGACACCGCGATCGACCTCCGCGAGAGCCCGCGCCCACCCTCCCGCCGGGAACGCTCGCCCACGCCCTCGCACGGGTCACCCCGCGGCTCGCCGACCATGAGGGAACCCCCGGCTACCACCCGTACGGCCTGCCCGACCTGCGCGCGGCCATCGCCGAACGCTTCACGCGCCGGGGTCTGCCCACCGTGCCGGAACAGATCCTGGTGACCTCCGGCGCCCAGCACGCCCTCACCCTCGTCCTCGCGCTCCTCTGCCGCCCCGGCGACCGCGTCCTGACCGAGAACCCCTCGTACCCGAACGCCCTGGAAGCCCTGCGGCGCGCCCGGCTGCGTACGGCGGCGGTGCCGGTGTCCGACGACGGCTGGGATGTCGAGGTCGTCGAGTCGGCCTTCCGGCAGCTGCCTCAACTGGCCTACCTGGTACCCGACTTCCACAACCCGACCGGCCATCTCATGCCCGAGGGTGAGCGGGGTCGCGTCCTGCACGCGGCCCGGCGCGCCGGGGCTGGCTCGTCGTCGACGAGACGCTCGCCGAACTCGCCCTCGATGTCCCCGCGCCCGCGCCCTTCGCCTCCCATGCGGCTCCCGGTGAAGCGGGTCCAGGTCGTCACCGTCGGCTCGATGAGCAAGACGCACTGGGCCGGTCTGCGGGTCGGCTGGCTGCGCGCGCCCGCGCGGCTCGTCACCGAACTGGCCGGGCAGCGCGTCGCCACCGACATGGGCGGCTCCGTCCTCGACCAGCGTCGCCCTCGACCTCCTCGACCGGGCCGACGAACTGACGGCGGACCGGCTGGGGAGGCTGCGCGGTCAGCGGGACGTACTGGCCGCCGCCCTGGCCGCGAAGCTGCCGCGCTGGAGCTGGCAACTCCCGCCCGGGGGGCTGTCGTTCTGGGTCGACCTCGGGGAGCCGGTCGCCGCCGCGCTGCGGGAACGGGCGCTCGACCACGGGGTGCGGATCGAGGGCGGGGGCCACTTCGCCACCGAACCGGGCCTCTTCGAGCAGCGGCTCCGCATTCCGTACACCCTGCCCGGCGACACCCTGCGCGAGGCCGTGAGCCGGCTGGCGGCCGCGCTCGCCGCGGGGCTCCCGACGGTGCCCGCCGCCCGGCGGCCGCACTGGGTGGCTTGAACGCCGCGCCTGCCCGATGGCCGCGCCTGCCCTCCGGCCCCGCCCGCGGCTACCCGCCGGCCGCTACCGCCTTCGCCCACCGGTAGTCCGCCTTGCCGCTCGGCGAGCGCTGGATGTGGTCGGTGAAGACCACCGCGCGCGGGATCTTGTAACCGGCGAGCAGCGCACGAGTGGGACTGGACGCTCTCCAGATCCAACGCGGGGGCGTCGGCGCGGAGTTGGACGATTGCCGTGACCCGTGAGCCCCACCGGTCGTCGGGCACCCCGGCGACCAGCGCGTCGTACACGTCCGGATGGGACTTGAGGGCCTGCTCGACCTCCTCCGGATACACCTTCTCGCCACCGGTGTTGATGCACTGCGAGCCGCGGCCGAGGACGGTGACGACGCCGTCCTCGTCGACGGTCGCCATGTCGCCGAGCAGCACCCAGCGTTCGCCGCCCTTCTGGAAGAAGGTCTCGGCGGTTTTCGCGGGGTCGTTGTAGTAGCCGAGGGGCACGTGGCCGCGCTGGGCGAGACGGCCCGGTTCGCCCACCGGGACCGGTTCGTGGGTGGCCGGGTCCACCACCCGCGTACGCGCGTTGACCTCCAGGCGGAAGCCCTTCTCCGGGCCCGAGTCGTCCGTGGCCCTGCCGTTGGAGCCGGACTCGGAGGAACCGAAGTTGTTGAGGAGCAGTACGTTCGGCACCAGTTCCTGGAACTGGGCGCGCACCGTCTCCGACATGATCGCGCCGGATGAGGAGACACTGAACAGGGAGGACAGATCGGTTCCCCGGAGCGGTCCGCGCAGCGCGTCGATGAGCGGCCTGAGCATCGCGTCGCCCACCAGCGACACGCTCGACACCTTCTCCCGCTCGATGGTGCGGAGCACCTCCTCGGGCACGTACTTGCGGTGCAGGGCCACGCGCTGGCCGTAGTTGAAGGCGATGAACGAGGTCAGCGTCGACGTGCCGTGCATCAGCGGCGGAGCCGGGAAGAAGGTGAGGCCGGGGGCGCCCGCCGCCACGCGCTCGGCCAGCTCCTCGGGGCGCTTCACCGGCTCGCCCGCCGGTTCGCCGCCGAAGAGCCCCGCGAAGAACAGGTCCTCCTGGCGCCACATCACGCCTTTCGGCATGCCCGTCGTGCCGCCGGTGTAGATGATGAACAGGTCGTCGGCCGAACGCGGCCCGAAGCCGCGGTCCGGGGAGCCCGCTGCCTCCGCCTCTTCGAAGGGCACGGCGTCGAGTTCCGGGGCGCCGGGCGCGGCGCCCCCACCCGGATCAGGTGCCGCAGCCGTGCCGCGCGGGGCAGCGCCGCCGCGACCCGCTCGGTGAACTCGGCGTCGAAGACCAGCGCCGCGAGATCCGCGTCGCGGTAGAGGTAGACCAACTCCTCCTCGACGTACCGGTAGTTGACGTTGACCGGGACCAGGCGCGCCTTGAGGCAGGCGAGGACCGTCTGGAGGTACTCGACGCCGTTGTACAGGTGCAGGCCCAGGTGTTCACCGGGTTGCAGGCCGCCGCCGATCAGGTGGTGCGCGATGCGGTTGGCGGCCGCGTCCAGCTCGGCGTAGGTCAGCCGGCGCACGGCACCCGTGCCGGGATGGTCGATGTAGACGAGCGCCTCGCGGCCCGGGACCACGTCGACGACCGACTCGAAAAGGTCGGCAAGGTTGTACTCCACCGCACTCCTCCTGCCCCCGGGGTCCCCGGCGACGTCGCGCACGACGTCCGGCTTGGCGGTCATCAGAGCAGAGGCGCCGGCAAGTGGGAAGGGTCGCCGCAAAGGAAACTGACTGGGTGTCAGGAAACTATTGAACTGGCTCCCCGCCTACTGCAACCTGTTCCAGGTCCGGAGCGACAGGCCGGCCGTTCGGCGGCCGTCGAGGGAGGGAGCACGACACATGGACGTCGCGGACGGGACGGAACACCTCTCCGTGCGGCGCGCGGGCGCCACGCTGATCCTCACGCTCAACAGGCCCGAAGCGAAGAACGCCCTCTCGCTGCCCATGCTCGTCGGCCTCCACGACGGGTGGCTGGCCGCCGACGAGGACGACGACATCCGTTCGATCGTGCTGACGGGCGCGGGCGGCGCGTTCTGCGCGGGCATGGACCTCAAGGCCCTCGCGGGCAAGGGGATGGCGGGCGAGCGGTACCGGGACCGGCTGCGGTCCGACCCCGACCTGCACTGGAAGGCGATGCTGCGCCACCACCGCCCCCGCAAACCGGTCATCGCCGCCGTCGAGGGCTACTGCGTGGCCGGCGGCACGGAGATCCTTCAGGGCACCGACATCCGGGTCGCGGGCGAGTCGGCGACGTTCGGCCTCTTCGAGGTCCGGCGAGGACTGTTCCCCATCGGCGGGTCGACCGTGCGGTTGCCGCGGCAGATCCCTCGTACGCACGCCCTCGAAATGCTGCTCACCGGACGCCCCTACACAGCCGCCGAGGCCGCGGCGATCGGCCTCATCGGCCATGTCGTGCCGGACGGCACCGCCCTGGAGAAGGCCCTCGCCATCGCGGAACAGATCAACGCGTGTGGGCCGCTGGCGGTGGAGGCGGTCAAGGCGTCCGTGTACGAGACCGCCGAGATGACTGAGGCGGACGGGCTGGCGGCCGAGTTGAAGCGGGGGTGGCCGGTCTTCGACACGGCCGATGCGAAGGAGGGGGCCAGGGCGTTCGCGGAGAAGCGGGAGGCGGTGTTCCGGCGGGCCTAGGGGTGGGCCTAGGGGTGGGTCGTTGCTTCTTGTGGGTGCGGGTCGGCTGTGGCTGGTCTGCGTCTCGCGCCCGCTGAGGTGGGGGTGGGCTGGTCTGCGGT
>RBWT01000149.1 GCA_004010275.1 Streptomyces huasconensis | reverse complement strand
CCACCAGCCCGGCATCCCACACCGGCCCGGCTGCCTTGGTCCCGGCCGTCCGACCCGCGCAGCGAGAGACGCCGCCCCGCCCCCACCGCCCCCTCAGCCCCGCTCATCCGGCGTCGGTGGCAGGTTTTCGTCGGGGATGACGTGGACCGCCGCCTCCTCGGCGGATGCCGCGCCGCCGTCGATGCCCTCGTCCGTGGCGACGACCTCCTTGGTGGTGTCCGGGTGCGCGCCCTCGTCCGGGGCCACCAGTCGGCCCGCGCGGTCCGCGCCCGCCTCCGGGTCGATCGGCTCGCCCTCGCCGCCCGGCAGGTCGCCGATGCCGTCCCCGGCGGGCGGCTGCGTGTCGGGCACCTCCTGCCGCAGCCGCTCGTCGAGCGACTCGCCCTCGTGCTGCTCGGCCGCCGTGGTGCCGGTCTTGGTGACGCCCAGGGGCTTCTCTGGCGGCGAGTAGCCCTCGTCGAGCATGTCGTCGTAGTCGCGCTCGTCCAGCGCGTCCTGGAGGTCCAGCGGTGCCGCGTCCTCCTGCTCCTCGTTGTTGCCGGTGGGCTGGTAGGCGTCGTCCGCCATGGTCTGGTCGTCGCTCATGACTTACCTCGTGCTGTGTGGTCCGGATGGTCGCGCTCGTTCCCTGATGGTCGCGCGCCGGTCTTCCGAAGTGCCCGCGACACACTCCTCCAAACGATCTGGCCGCGAGGCCTGTCCGACGATGATCAGGGCACTCTTCGGACGTGGCGGAGAGAACGTATCGGGACATACGAGAGAACGTATCGGGATATATCTGAACGTATCGAACAACGAAAGTGACCTCTCGGATGAGCAGTGCGGACGACAGCGCGGCCGGTGACCTGCCGGTCCTGCGCACCCTGCGGGAGCTGGCCCGCCTCGTGGAACGGCATGAGGGCCTGTACGTGCGCTGGTCCCGCGGACCCGCGACGGACCTCGGCAAGGTGATGAGCAGGGACGACCTGACGGGCGTACGCATGCCCGGCCTCTCGGCCAACCCCCTCGGCGTCGAGCCCTGGTGGGAGGACCGGCCCGTCGAGCTGTGGGTGGCGCGCCGACTGCACGACTACTCGCACCTGCCGCGCGAGAAGGGGCCGGGAGTGCGCCCCTGGGTCCTGCTCGGCCACGAGTGCGCCCGCGGCCCGGACAACGAGCCGCTGGTCCAGGACGTCGAGCCGCTGGCCTGGATCGACGCGAAGATGATCGTCGAGGCCCGCGAGGAAGTGGCCCGCGCGGCAGGCCCCTGGGGACCGCTGCGGCGTACGAGCGACTGACAGGGGGCGCGCCCCCGGCACCGGGGTGCCGGGGGCGCGCCGTGGTCCGGCCGGTCGGCGGTCAGCGGGGGCCGGCCCGGTAGGCCCGCGCCCTGCCGCGCCCGGCGGATTCCGACTTGTCTCCCGCGCGGGCGGCCATGGCGGCGACCAGGCCGAGCAGCAGCATCACCGCACCGGTGATGACGTTGCTCCACACGGACCTCGTGGTGCTGACGTCACCGGCGATGACCCACGGGGCGAGGATCGTCCACACGCCGAGGGCGCAGCAGGCCCACGCCATGCTGTGGGTGCGCTCGTAGGCCCGGCCGAAGCCGCCGCTCATGAGCAGGGCGTAGGCGAGGCCGACGATCAGGTTGGTGACCGTCAGACGCGTCAGGCCGTTGAAGCCCGCGATCCACGGCGAGGCCGCCAGGTAGAGGCCGGTGAGGAAGGCCATCGTCTCGACGGCCTGGACCTTGGGCGTGCTCGCCGCGCGCTCCGCCATCTCGTGGCGTTCGCGTATGTCGACGATGTCGGGGTGGGTTTCCATGGAGGACTGGGTCCTGGGGGACGTTGATGACATGGCGTCCACCTCCAGCTGAGTGGTGGTTCGGGGTGCGTGGTTCGGGGTGCGGACGGGGCCACGCGCGTACCGCTGTCGCGCGGCCGGACCAGGACGGGGATTCGGGGCAGCGTGCCGGTTCGCGTCAACTGCCCGGGCCGAGGACTATCCGGGGCCGTGTGGGTGCTGACCGGAGCGCAGATGGCCCTCCAGTTCGTGCTTCGACTCGTCGTCCTTGCGCGGCCTCACCGGGTTGCTGCCTCGGTATCGGTCCACGGCAAGCACCTCCCTCTCTCGCGGGCACGGGGTACGCGGGGTGTCCCGGGGGTTCCGAGGTGTCCCTGGGGTGCCCCTATGCCGCACTCGGCTCGTACGACCACCGCAACAGGGCGCCGAGCCCTCCGGCCGGAATGTCGTCGCTCACCTCCTCGAAGGGGATGATCACCACGTCGGCCGACGTGGCCGCCGTCGGAGCGCAGCAGCGCGTCGTCGGCGCGTACGGGGACGGGGGAGCCGTCACCGAGGGCGACGGCGTCCGTGCGGCGCACCGCCACCTGGTCCGGCTCGGGGCCCGCCCACATCTCCTGGTGCAGATCGGGGCCCCCGGGCCGGACGAGGAGGGTGTCGATGCGGTGCTGCCGGGCGGCGTCCACCACGGCGGGCACACCCTCCACGGCGTCCGTGGGCCGGTCGGTGCCGACCCGGCCCGCCCGGAAGCGGTCGAGTGTCTGCTCGACGCGCGGCCGCAGGCACTCCCGCCGGGCGTTCTCGATGGCCTCGTCCAGCGCCGGGGAGTCGGAACCGGCGGCCCGGCCGCCGCGCTCCGTCTCGACCGCGACGGCCTTGACCTCGTCCGGAAGCCTGTCGTGCACCGAGCGCCGCTCGCGCGGGTCGCCCACCAGGACCACCACGTCGGCGCCCGTCTCCTCGCGGGCGGCGGCCAGCGCCTCGGCGACCTGCGCGGCGTTCTGCTCCCAGGTGTTCTCCACCTTGAGCTGGAAGTGCCGCTCGGACCAGTCGGCGGTCGCCGTGCGGTGCACCGGCCACTGCTCGCCCTCCACGTGCCCGGAGTCCTGCGGCCGGGCACCCGCCTCCCGCAGCTCGAAGTCGGCGCCGGTGCGGTCGATGAAGGCCACCAGGCACACGGGGTCCTGACCGGAGAGCTCCAGCAGGGGCGCGAGCCGTGGCAGCGGGCCCCAGGAGGCCGATGACGCCTGGGGCCGCCGGGACAGGCGGTGGCCGAGCACGACCTGGCCGCCGGTGGCGAACAGGGCGCGGCCCGCCGGGTCCTGCGCGGGCGACAGCTCCGTCAGTTCGGCGCGGACGGCTTCCGTGGTGGCCTCGTCGGCGCCCTGCTGCTCCAGGGTGCGGCAGACGTCCCGTACGGAAAGCTCACGCCGTTTGGCGCCGGATTCGTCCGCCTGTCCGGGATCGAAGTACACGGTCGCCCAGGAGCCGGGGTGGTCCAGGAGCGGTTGCAGAAACGAAAGGCGCATGGTGGCTCCGGGTTCCAGTCGGTGGTGTCGTTTCTCCTGGCCGTCGGGCCAGGGAGCGAAATGATCGCCTCCTGCATAGCCGGTACCCCCCGCAAAACGGGGCAAACTACCTCGCATGCCTCGCGGATGATCCACGACAACCTCCGCATCCGCACCGTGCGGTGACGCAAGCGGCCCAGGGACCGCACCGGTCGGGTCAATTGTCGCGCTCGGTCGCCCGTCACCGCCACGCGAGGGCAGGCATGACAGGGGGCTCCCGCACATTTCCGTGGGGGTGGACCGCCGCAGCAGGGGTACTTCGCCCTCCACATCTCTCATCGAGGAGAGCACGCCATGACGTTCAATCCCCTGGAACAGCGGGGCATCCCCCTGGACCGCCAGCTGCGCAACTGGCGCGAGCTGAATGTCCGGCCGATCGACCCCGACCACTGCGATCCGTACACCCGGTGCCGGATCATCACGATGAACGGCATCGAGGTCGAGGCGATCCTCTTCAGCCACCAGCTCGCCCGGAACACCGTGGACCCCGAGGTGAAGCGGCAGCTGGCGAGCGTGCGCTACATCGAGGCACAGCAGCAGAAGGCGGTGAACTGGCTGCTGCCCGGGGTGTCGTCGGTCCTGGAGACGACGATCGCCTACGAGCAGGTGGCCGTCGACCTGACCGCCTGGATCGCCCGCATGGAGCCGGACCCGTACCTGAAGCAGGCGTACCAGTTCGGTGTCCTGGAGGACTTCGACCACCTGTACCGGTACGCGAACCTGTACGAGATGATCGAGCACCGCAAGGCGGAGTCGATCGTCGACGGGCTGACCGAGGTCATGCCGGGCCGCCCCACCAAGTACCACCACCGCGACCCGGTCGACAACGTCCGCGACCCGTACGACAAGAACGCCACCGACCCGCTCTCCAAGCTGCACGCCCTGACCGTCCTGTCGGCCGAGCAGCAGACGATGAACTTCTACATGAACACCGGCCCCACCTACATGGAGCCGATCGCCCGCCAGCTCTACCAGGAGATCGGGCTCATCGAGGAGGAGCACGTCACCCACTACGAGTCCCTCGTCGACCCCGGCGAGACGTGGTGGGAGCAGCTGGTCAACCACGAGTACAACGAGTGCTACCTCTACCACTCCTTCATGGAGCAGGAGAGCGACCCCAGGGTCAAGGCGATCTGGGAGCTGCACCTGAACATGGAGCTGGAGCACCTGCACATCGCCTGCGACCTGATGCGCCGCCACGACGGCCGCGAACCGCAGGAGGTGCTGGCGCCGCAGCTGCCGAACGTCCTCACGTTCGAGCCGAACAAGCAGTACCTGCGCGAGCTGCTCGACACGCAGATCGACCTGACCACGCTCGGCGCCGGCTACGTCCGCGAGGCGCACGAGCGGTTCGAGGCGATGCAGGAGCAGATCCACGGCGGTGAACAGCCGCCGAGCGAGCGCGTGATGGCACAGCACGACGAGATGTTCGGCCGCGAGTACCGCGTCCAGTCCGAGGGGGAGCACCCCGACCCCTCCCAGCGGGAGAAGTGAGGCGGACATGTCCACCCTCCACACACCCCACGCCGGGGACGACCACGCCGCCGACGATGACGTGGTCTCGCTGCTCATGCGTCAGCACGGCGACATCCGCAACCTCTTCGACGAGGTGGAGCAGGCCACGGGCGAGGAACGGCGTGACGCCTTCCGTCGCCTTGTGCGGCTGCTGGCCGTGCACGAGACCGCCGAGGAGGAGGTCGTCCACCCGTACGCGCGGCGCTCCCTGCCCGGCGGCGAACAGGTCGTCGAGGACCGCCTCGCCGAGGAGCGGGCCGCCAAGGAGACGCTCGCCGCGCTCGACGACACCGACACGGACGACCCGAAGTTCATGCCGCAGCTGCTGAAGCTGCGCAGGGACGTGCAGGAACACGCACGCGCCGAGGAGCGCTACGAGTTCACGCACATCCGGCGCGGCACCGACGCCGCGAAGCTCGCCACCATGGCCAAGGCCGTCAAGGCGGCGGAGGCCATGGCTCCGACCCGCCCCCACCCCGGCGTGGAGTCCGGCGCGGCGAACATGGCACTCGGTCCGGTCGCCGCGCTGATGGACCGCACGAAGGACGCCGTACGCAAGGCGATGGGCAAGGACGGCTGACACCGGCCCGCGGTTAAAACCGGTGGCTCCTCAGCGGCCTCATGGCCCACACTCGATCGCAGACGGTGACGGATCGCTTCAGCGCGTAGCGGAAGCCGCCGCCGGTCCGAGCGCGACGAGAGAGGGGGACCCCATGACGAAGCCCGTGCGGGTGGAGTACGTCTTGAGCAAGCCCAGCGCCCCGTCGTGGTGGAGGAGGAACCGGCACCTCGTCCTGCTGGTCGTGGGGCTGATCGTCGGCGCGTAGCTCGTCGACGGCGGACCGGGCGGCGCGCCGCGCCCGCTCCCGACCAGCCACGGCCGACCCGCTCGACGGTCTCCGGCGACCGCTGAGAACGCGAAGGGGAGCGGGGCGGAACACCGCCCCGCTCCCCCCGGAAGCGCTCAGCCCCTCTGGACCGGCCTGACTCAGACGAGTTCCGGCTGCGGCTCCAGCGGCTTCGCGGGCGCCGCCTTCGGCTCCCACAGCCTGGCGGTCCGCAGATAGCCGTAGACCACCGAGGACATCGCCACAAGGAGAAGCGGTCCGAACAGCCACGGATACCTGGCCATTTCCATCGGCAGAAAGCGATAGGAAAGCAGGAACGCGGTGAAGACGACCGTGCCATAGGCGACCAGCTGAATTCCGGCTCGGTCCCAGCCCCGGTCGTACGCGCGCAATGCCGCGTCGATCGTGTACGCGAAGACCACGCCGCGACGATATCGGCGCCGTAGTGATATCCGAATCCCAGCGTCGCGCCCAGCGTGGCGATCAGCCAGAAGACGCCCGCGTACCGCAGCGCGCGCGGGCCCTTGCGGGAGTGGATGAAGATCGTCGTGGCCCACGCGGTGTGCAGGCTGGGCATGCAGTTGCGCGGGGTGATCTCGTTGAACGGCATGTGCTGCGGGGTGACCACCGAGGGCGGGGTGTTCGGCCACAGGTTCGCCACGGCCCAGTGCCCGCCGTCGGCGCCGTACGCGAAGATCGGCCCGACCACCGGGTAGATCATGTAGATGCCCGGCCCGAGCAGGCCGATCACCAGGAACGTGCGCACCAGGTGGTGGCCGGGGAAGCGGCCCTCGGACGCGACGTTGCGCAGCTGGTAGAGCGCGACGACGACCGCGGCCACCGCGAGCTGGATGTAGACGTAGTCGAGGACGTGGGCGCCGACCGCACCGGTGGCATCGACGATCTTGCCCGCGACCCACGAGGGGTTGCCGAGCGCGTGGTCGGCGGTCGCCACGTACTGGTCGAGCACCTGCGGGCGGGTCTTCGACGTGATGAGCAGCCAGGCGTCACCGGTCTTGCGGCCGGCCACGAGCAGCAGGCCCAGGCCGACGCCCTTCAGCAGCAGGACGCGTTCGGGGCCGGTGCGGCGCGTGACGGCGATGACCGCGCAGCCGATGATCACCCACAGGGCGCCGTTGCCGAACATCATCTTGGCGTCGACCGCCCACCGCACCAGGAAGAAGACGATGTCGATGCCGACCGCGGCGCCTATCGCGATGAACCGCTGCCGCCAGGGCAGCACCACCAGCATCAAGGCCATGCTGGCGTACAGCAGCGGCCCCGATTTGGGAGCGAATATCACCTCGCGCGCCTGGTTGGTGATCGGCCCGGGCACGCCGTAATGGCGCGCGGCGATCTCCAGCGCGATCAGGAAGGCGAGGGTCACCACGGCCGCCGCGGTCCACAGCATCGGCTTTGGCTTGCGCCATGCGGCGAACAGGCTTCTGAGGTTTTCGCGCGAGAGTATTCGCGATGATGTAGTCAGCAATTGTCTGGCCGATGTTTTCTGGAGAAGGGCGGAGGTCGGGGCGGGCATCGTGGCTCAGGTCATGTTATAGGAGCGGTCAGGCGGGTCCGGCGGGTGCGGTCGCCGCTCGCAGGGGCGCTCAGTGGAGGCCGAGAAAGATGCCGCCCGGGGCGTGGAGGCCGTCGTTGTTGAGGTGGAAGGCGCGCAGCGAGCGGGCGATCTCGCGCTGCGAGAGGTAGGAGTCGCGGTCCAGGTCGAGGCGCTGGAACACCAGCGGCGCGTCGTCGCCCGAGACACCCCGGAAGGTGAGGTACGCGGCGAACTCGTCGCTGCTGATCCGCTTGTCGCCGTCGGAGTCCAGGACCGCGAAGAGCGCCTTGGCCAGGTTCTCCAGCAGGTCGGGGCGGTCCGTGTCGTAGCCCACCGCGCGGTGGGCCGCGACGTACTCGTCCTGGGACAGCCGGAACCGTCCGGGCGTCGACTTCGCGAGAAGGCCCAGCCACTGCGCCCAGTACGCCTCCGCGAGCGCCGCGAGCCGAGGGTCGTCAGGCCCGAGCGAGTAGTTCTCCGCGTACGCCTCCACCATCCGCTGGTGGTCCTCCCACGTGACGAAGCCGTCGTCGTCGGTGTCCAGAACGGCGAAGAGCTGCCGGAGCCTTCGCGCGATCGGATCGAGTCTCACCATTCGTCCCTGTCCTTCCGCTCCTTGTGCCGGAGCTGCCGGAGAGCCACCGCACACGGTCGTGGTGTATCAGACGCGTCGGGGTGCCCGAAGGTTCACCGGCACAGCACGGCGAGGCGAGCGGGGGAGTACCACCCCGGGGGTGTGGCCCCGGCTCAGACCGGTTCGGGCTGTGGTTCCGGTCGCGGCGCCGGTGCGGCGGACTTCGGCTGCCCCGGCTTGGTGGTCCGTACGTAGCCGTAGATCACTGAGGCCAGCGCCAGGAGCACGAGGGGGCCGTACAGCCACGGGTGCGCGGCCATCTCCATCGGCAGGTAGCGGTACGCCACCAGGAGCGCGGCGAAGACGGCCGTGCCGTACGCGACCAGCGCGAGGCCCGACCTGTCCCAGCCGCGGTCGAAGGTGCGCACCGCCCCCTCGACGGTGAGCGCGAACACCACGCCGGCGACGAGGTCGACGCCGTAGTGGTAGCCGAAGCCCAGCGTCGCGCCGAGGGTGGCGACCAGCCAGAACGTTCCGGCGAACCGCAGCAGCCGCGGGCCCGTGCGGGTGTGGAGGAAGATGGCGGTGGCCCACGCGGTGTGCAGGCTGGGCATGCAGTTGCGCGGGGTGATCCCGTCGTACGGCACCGGGTGCGGGAGGGTGATCGGCGGCGGCGTGTGCGGCCACAGATCGGCCACCGCCCACTCCACGCCGCCGGTGCCGGAAGTGCCCGGACCGTAGGCGAAGATCGGCCCGACCACCGGGAAGAGCATGTAGACGCCCGGCCCGAGGAGGCCGATCAGGAGGAACGTGCGCACCAGGTGGTGGCGCGGGAAGCGGCGCTCGGACGCGACGTTGCGCAGCTGGTACAGGGCGACGACGACCGCGGCGACCGCGAGCTGGGCGTAGACCAGATCGAGTACGTGGGTGCCGACCGGGGCGGTGGCGTCGAGGATGCGGCCCGCCACCCACGACGGGTTGCCCAGCGCGTGATCGGCCATGGCCACGTACGGGTCGAGCACGGTCGGGCGGGTCTTCGACGTGATGAGCAGCCAGGTGTCACCGGTCTTGCGGCCCGTCACGAGGAGCAGGCCCAGGCCGACGCCCTTCAGCATCAGGAGGCGTTCGGGGCCGGTGCGGCGCGTGATCGCGACGACCGCGCAGCCGAGAATCGCCCAGAGCGCGCCGTTGCCGAAGTACTGGTCCTCGGGCACGTCGGCGTCGACCGCCCACCGCACCAGGACGAAGACGAGGTCGACGCGACCGCGAAGGCGGCCGCGATGAACCGCTGCCGCCAGGTGAGCACGACCATCATCAGCGCCAGTCCGCCGTACAGCGGCCCCGGCTTGGGCGCGAAGATCACCTCGCGGGCCTGGGCGGTGATCGGCCCCGGGACGCCGTTGCGGCGCGCGACGACCTCCAGGGCGATCAGGAAGCCGAGGGCGACCAGGGCCGCCGCGGCCCACAGGATCACGCGGGGCGCGCGCCGCGCGGCGGACCCGCTGCCGCCGGGGCCGGTGCGCGGAGCCTTCCGCGCAGATATAGGTATCAATGGTTTGACCGTTTTGTTAGATGTATTCCTTCAGCACATGCATTGAATCACTGGCGGACGAGACATCGGCGTGCCCGCACGTCTCCGTCCACCGTGACAACCGCTCACGGTCAGTGACCACCGCTCCGAACTGGCCGAATGATCGCGAGCCCCGCAGAGCCTCACCAGGACACCCGCATGCGCCTGCGCGCGGTGCCTCTCGCGGCGCCCGCGCGCCGTCGGTGCGTCTCAACTCACCTTTTCCATAAGCGACTTGTTCTCACGGCCCGCAACCTCCCGAACACGCTGGGGAGTTGGCGGCGGCCTCCCGTCGGGCAGCGGTGGGCGCGGTGCGACGAAAGGCGGCACCGGCTTCCCCGGAGAAGCGGCGCACCGTCCGAGTGCTGCGGTCGGCGGGGCGGTCGACGGGTGCGGTCACGGATCGCGACGCCCGCCTGGCGCATGGCCGAAACCTGTAGCCGGGCAACGGGACAATCCCGGGATTCTCTGGTCATGCGCCTCTCCAGGCACTTAAGTACCTGTCGGGCACTCGCTACCGGCCGAAAGCGAAAGCCACCGGCCGAAAGCGAAAGCCACCGGCCAGAAGCGAAAGCCACCGGCCCGGTAACGCGCCAGCGGCCGACCGTGCCGCCCGTCCCGACTGTCCCGAGGTTCCTCTGCCTATGCTCGCCCGCGCACACCATTCAGTGTCGTGCTCACACCACCCGGCGAGCCGCAGCGCTCACGGCCTCGGCCCGCGGACGGCCCGCCGCCGCGCACCGGAGCGCCGCCTCCCCGTGACCCCGGCCGGCGGCTCCCCGCGGGCCGCCTCGTGCCCGGCAGGCCGAGGGGTGCGCTGATGGAGAGTCCGAACCCGGCCGGCCAGGCGAACCCGGCCGGCCGAGACGCAGACCTGTACACGGCGGTGCAGGACATCCAGGCGGGTTACTGGATGCAGATGCGGCAGGTGCTGGCCCGCACGGGCAACTGGCCGCAGTGGACGTCCCGCACGCAGGTCCTCGGAGTCGTCGCGGCTCAGGCCAACGTCGTGGAGCTGTGGCTGCAAGAGGAACCGGAGAGCCTCGCCGCCCGCGTGATGTACGCCAGAGTCGCCACCGAACGGGTGCTCCAGGCCCACCGAAGGAACTGGGCGCGTGACTACCGCCGGGCGGGGGACCTGGAGAAACTGGTGGCCAGGGCCCGGGACGCGTGCCACAGGGCGAGCGACGGGAATCCCGACGACGCGGTGCCGTGGATCTGCCGCCTGGCCCTGGCCGAGGCGGACACGACCGGACGCCACCCGGAGCACCACGTGGCTCCACCGCCCCACGAGTACCTGCTGCCCGCCGGGCCATGGGGCCTGCTGGGGGAAGTGCACCGACGAGATCCGTTCAACCGCGAGGCATGGCACCGCATGTCCCAGGCGCTCCAGGCCCGCCCGGGGCCGGCGGGCCGCCAGGCCGTCGCGACGGACTTCGCCCGCTGGACGGTCTCCTTCGCGCCGCCCGACTCGCCACTGCTTCTGCTGCCCCTCTACGCCCGGGTGCAGGAGCACCGGGAGCGGCGGGACAACGGCTCCGAGGTCATGCTGAATCTTCTGTGGACCAGAGAGGACACCACCCGCGCCGTCACACAGGCGTACGAGGGCTGGTTTCGGAAGTGCGATCCGGCCACCGGTTCCCAGCTGGACCTGAACTACCTCGCGTACGCCCTGGCGAGGGGCGGCTTCGCCCAGTGGGCCACCGAAGTGTTCGACGCCATCGGCGACTTCGCCACCCCCGCCCCGTGGCAGTACGACGCCCGGCACCCCGACGGCCAGTGGCGGAAGGCGTTCGAGGAGGACCGCATCGCCTGCCGGAGGTCCCACCCGCGGCGCCCGGGAGACGGTCCGTGACCGTCGGCCGCCCGGCAGGCACCGCCCGCCCCTACCCCCTGCTTCAGCTTCCCCGTGCGGAGAACCCATGACTTCGGTAAGAGCACCGCGCCAGCAGCCGATCCCGGCCGACGACGACGGGGAGGACGCACGCATCCTCCAGTCGCTGGGCTACACCCAGCAACTCCACCGCCGTATGGGGGCGTTCGGCAATTTCTCGGCCTCCCTCTCGGTCATCTCGATCATGTCGGGGACCTTGCTGCTGTTCGGCTACGGCCTGAACTCGGGAGGCCCCGCGGTGATCACGTGGGGGTGGCTCGCCGTAGGGCCGCTGGTGCTGTGCCTGGCCGCGTCGCTGGCGGAGATCACCTCCAGGTACCCCACCAGCGGCGGCCTGTACTACATGGCCCGCCAGCTCGGAGGCGAGCGGTGGAGCTGGTACACCGGCTGGCTCAACCTCCTGGGCCTGCTCGGCGGCATCGCCGCCCAGGACTACGGCATCGCCACGTTCACCGCCGCGTGGATGAACCTCCAGTTCGGCTACACGCCGACCCCGGGCTCCCTGCTGGCCCTGTACGCGGTCATCCTCGCGCTGCACGCGGTCCTGAACCTCTTCGGCACCCGGCTGATGAACATCCTGACGTCCCTGAGCGCGTGGTGGCACCTGGCGGGGGCCGTCGTCATCATCGGCGCCCTGACGTTCGTGCCCTCCCACCACCAGTCGGCCGGCTTCGTCTTCTCCGAGTTCACCAACAACACGGGCTGGAGCGCACCGGTCTACGTGATCCTGCTGGGCATGCTGCTGCCGGTGTTCGCCCTGGCCGGTTACGACACCTCGGCCCACTTGAGCGAGGAGACCAACCACGCCTCCGTCGCCGCGGCCCGCGGGGTCTTCCGCTCGGTGGCGGTGTCCTGGATCGCCGGCGGCATCCTGCTGACCACGCTGCTGTTCGCCGTCCAGGACTACACCGCGACCCTGGGCAGCCCGACCGGCGTACCGGTGGCGCAGATCCTGCTGGACGCGCTGGGCATGGCGGCCGCCAAGGCCCTGCTGCTGGTGATCATCGTGGCCCAGTTCCTGTGCGGCTACACCGTGACCGCCAGCGCCAGCCGGATGATCTACGCCTTCGCCCGGGACGGTGCCCTGCCCGGATCGGGACTCTGGAAGAGGATCAGCCGCCGCTCCGCCATCCCCGCCAACGCGGTCTGGCTCGCGGTCGCCGTGGCGTTCGTGCTGGCGCTGCCGTCCCTGTACTCCTCGGCGGCGTTCGCCGCGGTGACCGCCATCTCGGTCGTGGGATTCACCTCCGCCTACGCCATCCCGGTGCTGCTGCGCCTGCTCCACCGCGACCGATTCACCCCCGGGCCCTGGCACCTGGGCCGCTGGAGCCGGCCGATCGGCTGGGTGGCGGTGGTGTGGGCGGCCGCGGTCACGGTGCTGTTCCTGCTGCCGCAGAGCAGCCCGATCACCGCCACCTCCTTCAACTACACCCCCGTCGCCGTCGTGGTGGCCTTCCTCATCGCCGCCCTGTGGCGGCGCTTCGGACGCGACTCCTACCACGTGCCGCGCTCCACTTCCCCCGCCGAGGACCGGCAGTTCGAGGGCATCATCTGATGACGGCGACACCACGCGCTTCCGGCTGCGGAGCGCCGACGACCCGAACAACCCCAACAACCTCAACGACTGGCGGGAGCATGGTGACCGACCTCACGGCGTCCATCGAATCGGCAGAGCAGCTCACCGTGGCCTGGCGCGCCCTGGTGCTCGACCGCGCTGCGGACGCGGATGTGCGCGACCTCCCCGGCATCGCCGTCCGCTGGGCCGACTGCCGCTTCTCGTTCTACAACTGCGTCACGCTGACCGAACCGGGGACGGGACCCGATCTCCTCGTACGACGCCTGGGCGAGGCGGCGGACATCATGCGCGCGAAGAAGCACCCGGGCTTCCTGTGGCTCTTCGAGGACCTCCTCGACGACGAGGCACGCACCGCGCTGCCCACGGCGGCCGAACAGGCGGGCCTCCAGTACGCCTTTCCCGGCACGGGCATGGCCGGAGACCTGCTGCCCGTCCCCGACCCGGTCCACCCGGACCTGACGTTCGCGCGGGTGCGCACCGACGAGCACCTGCGGGCCTACGCGGACCTCCAGTCGCGCGCCTACGGGTTCCCCGTGGAGGACGGCCGCGACGGTCTGGTCGGGTCCACGCACTGGAAGAACGAGATGTACGCCTACCTGGCCATGCGAGGCAATGTTCCGGTGGCCTGCGCCGCGACGGTCGAGGCACAGGGCCGCCTGTTCGTCGCCTTCGTCGCCACCGACCCGCAGTGGCAGCGCAGGGGCTACGGCGAGGCGGTCACGCGCAAGGCCCTGCACGAGGGCGCCCGAGCCACCGGGCTGACCCGCGCCACCTTGCACGCGACCGTCGCCGGGGCCCCCGTATATCCGCGTATCGGTTTCACGCCGAACTCACCGATGCGCTTCTACAACGTGGCGGAGTGAGGCCACAGACAGTCGCGCCGCTCGCGGACGAGTGTCTCGCGGCACAGAGCAGGACCGGGACGCGGCGTGGAGATCCACTGGCCTGGCGCGCTCGCGAGGGGGCGAGCGCCCGCCCGATAGGCTTCTGGCAGCAGCGGCCCGGCCTGGGGCCGCAACTCGCCGCGCAGGAGACAAGCAACCGATGGCCAGCCGGATACCGACCTGGGCAAGTGTGTCAGGTCTTACCGTGTCAGCACTGGCCGTGGTTGCGGTACTCGCGGTGCAAGCCGAAGGGTCGGCCCATGAGCCCGCCGCGCAGAAAGAACCCTCGGCGAGTCCGGGCAAGCCGGGCCGCGGCGGGGAGAAGCGGGACAGTCCTCCTCCGCTGCCGAAGGAATCGGGTGCGGGCAAGCGCGTCGTCTATTCCCTCGGCCAAGACCGGATATGGCTGGTCGACGGAAGCGGCGACAAGGGCCTCGAGACCTTCCCGGTGCGGCCCGGGAACGTGCACCCGAGTGTGGGTGAGCACAAGGTGACGGGGCTGCGGAATGCCACCGTGGGCAGTGACGGGGTCCCGGTCGTCCGGGTCGTCTACTTCTCCGGTTCCGGGGGCGCGTCGGCCGCTTTCTCCTCGGCGCGGGACGGGGCGTCGCCCGAACCCGCGGCCGGGAAGAAGACCGGAGCCATACGCCTTCGGTCCGACGCCTCCCAGAGCCTGTGGCGCTTCGCGAAACTCGGTACGAGCGTCGTCGTGGTGCGCTGACGGGTGCTGGCACGCCCCGGCGTTGTGGAGTAACGGGCCGCTGCGGTCAGCGGCCGACGCGGGCGCGGACCATGCCCAGCATCCCGTTCAGTTCGTCGACCTTCAGGCGTCGGGCGACGGCGACGTAGCCGACGAGCAGGACGAGCCCGCCGGCCACCAGTGCCGTGGCGGAGCCCAAGGCCCCCGTCCCGAGGGCGCCGATGACGAGGAAGGCGATCGTGCCGCCCGCGAGGGAGGCCGGGACCGAGGCGGCGATGAGGCGGGCGTACGTGCGAACCACGCGTGCCCCGTCCAGGTCGCCGCCCAGCCGGGTGCGCAGGCGGCGCCAGGCCACCCCGACGCCGACCGCGAAGGCCAGCCCGTACGAGGCGGCCATGCCGATGACGGCCCAGCGGGCGGGCAGCACGAGGAAGGCGACACCCGCCCCGGCCGCGTTCACCAGGGCCACGACGACGGTGTTGTAGAAGGGCGTGCGGGTGTCCTCGAAGGCGTAGAAGCCACGCAGCACCACGTACTGCACCGAGTAGGGGATGAGGCCGAGCCCGAAGGCCATGAGGATGTACCCGATGTTGCGCGCACCGCTGCCCGCGGTCGCGTACAGCAGCGTGGCGATGGGCACGCCCAGCGTCAGGAAGGCGAAGGCGCAGGGGACGATCGCGACGGCGGAGGTGCGCAGCCCGTAGGAGATGTCGTCGCGCACGGCGCCGGTGTCCCCGTCGTTGGCCGCGCGGGCGATCCGCGGCAGCACCGCCGTCATGACGGAGACGGTGATGATCGCCTGCGGCATCTGCCACAGCTGCAGGGCGAAGTTGTACGCGGTGACGCCCGTGCCGGGATGCCCCTGCTTCTCGGCGATCGGTCCGACCCACGTGGCGAGTTGGGTGACCACGATCAGGCCCAGCTGGTTGGCGAGGACGAACAGGAGTGTCCACTTGGCGAGTCCGAGCGCCCTGCCGAGCCCGTGCCCT
This sequence comes from Streptomyces huasconensis, assembly GCA_004010275.1. Classification (GTDB taxonomy): domain Bacteria; phylum Actinomycetota; class Actinomycetes; order Streptomycetales; family Streptomycetaceae; genus Streptomyces; species Streptomyces huasconensis. The sequence goes on along the minus strand of RBWT01000149.1, from coordinate 4,141 downwards.
CTCCAGTCGAAGCGGAGCCTGAGCCGGACCCCGGTCGCGCGGACGTACGGCACCATCGCCAGAGCCTGCACCACCAGGCCCGCCAACGTGCCGACGCCCAGCAGCCGTACGCCTTCCGGTGTGATGGAGTGCGCGCCTACCCCGGAGTGGGAGAACGTGCCGAAAGCCCAGATGAAAGCGCCGAAGGAGGCGATGATCAGGATGTTGTTGAGGACGGGCGTCCACATCATGGCGCCGAAGCGGCCACGGGCGTTGAGGATCTGCCCGAGCACGACGTGCGCACCCATGAAGAACATGGTCGGCAGGCAGTAGCGCGCGAAGGTCGTCGCGAGGGCGAGCCGTTCGGGGTCCTCGCGCAGCGACGGGGACATCATCTGGACGAGGAGCGGAGCGGCGAGCACCGAGATGACGGTGATGACGCCGAGCAGGACGAGTACGAGCGTCATGAGACGGTTGGCGTACGCCTCGCCGCCGTCCTCGTCGTCCTTCATCGACCGCACCAGTTGCGGGATGAAGACGGAGTTCAGCGCGCCGCCGCAGACCAGTACGTAGATCATCGTCGGCAGGACATTGGCGACCTGGTAGGTGTCGTTCAGCGTGCCGACGCCGATGGCCGCGGCCATCACGAGCGTGCGCAGGAAGCCGGTCAGCCGGGACACGACCGTGCCGGCCGCCATCAGCGCGCTCGACTTCAGCAGGCCCGAGGCGCTGCTGCTCGGCGCTTCCGTCCCGGGGGTGACCGGAGTCGCGACGGCCGTCGCGGCCGTGGCGCCCGCCTGGTCCTGGAGCACGCCGCCGAAGGGATCCCTCCGTGCGTCGGGGGAGTTGCCGTGCGGGATGCCGTGAGGGGAGGCCCGGTCCGGCTTCACGGCACCGAGGTCCATGGTGGCGTGGGGGTCCCGGAGCTCCTGCGGGCGGGGGTTCCATCCGTGCGGGTCCTGCACGTACGGGTCCTGCGCGTACAGACCCTGTCCGTATGGGGCCTCGGCATACGGCTCCTGCACATCGCCCCGCCCGCTCCACCAGTCGGCGGAGTTCGAATCCTGGTCACTGTTGTAAGGCGTGTTCACCGCTGCGCACCTCGTATCTGTTCACCGTCGATGGTCCGGCCCGGTTCCGACGGCCCCGCCTCGGCACGGTGTCGCACCGGCCAGGGCCGCGGGCGGTGTGAGCGGGAGCCCGTGACATCCACGGATGCCGTGCATCCGGTGGGGGGCTTTGGCCGGTGCGACGGGCGGGGGATGCGCATGATGGTCCAAGGGGGCTTGCGGCAACGATCGGTGGAAAATGGGCAGCTCTTCGAGCCGCGACGACCTGACGGCCTGCCGCCGGTGTGCAGGTCTGCTGCTGATGCCGATGCCGCCGTGGCACGAGGCCAAAAGCCTAGTGGATCTTCAAGGAGGGGCCCTCGCGGCCCTCGCCTCCGGCCGTCCGACGGTCGGAGCGCCCGACCGGGCTCCTACAGCCAGTCCCGCCGCTTGAAGATGAAGTACAGGCTGACGCAGACCACGGCCATCAGCAGGATCGCGAACGGATACCCGGCCGCCCACTTCAGCTCGGGCATCGTCTCGAAGTTCATGCCGTAGATCGTGCCGACGAGGGTGGGGGCGAAGAGGATCGCCGCCCACGACGAGATCTTTTTGATCTCCTCGTTCTGTTCGAAGCCCGCCTCCGCCAGGGCACGCATCTCCGCGTTCTGCTGCTGTGTCACCAGGGTCGTGTTGACCGTGAGGATGTCGGTCAGGGCCTGGCGGAAGCCGTCGACGCGTTCGCTGGTGTGGGTGACGTGGTCGGCCACGTCGCGCAGGTAGCGCTGGAGTTCCTCGTCCGTGCCGTACTTCGCGAAGCCCGCCATCAGGGCGTGCAGCATGCCGACCAGGGGGCGGGTGGCGCGCTGGAACTCGACCATTTCACGGGAGAGTTCGTAGATGCGGCGGGAGACCTCGGGGTCGCCGCTGAAGACCTCGGTCTCGATCTCGTCGATGTCGTTCTGGACGCCGGCCACGACCGGGGCATAGCCGTCCACCACCGCGTCGAGGATGGCGTAGAGCACCGCTTCGGGGCGAGCCGCAGGAGTTCGGGGGTCGCCTCCATGCGGCGGCGGACGGCCGAGAGGTCGGGGGCCGCGCCGTGCCGCACCGTGATGACGAAGTCGGGGCCGACGAAGACGTGCAGTTCGCCGAAGTCGACTTCCTCGGGGGCGTCGAGGTAGCGGGCCGCGCGCAGGACGACGAAGAGGGTCTCGCCGTACCGTTCCAGCTTCGGGCGCTGGTGAGCCTCCATCGCGTCCTCGACGGCCAGTTCGTGCAGGTCGAACTCGGCGGCCAGGGAGAGCAGTTCGTCCTCCGTCGGCCGGGCGAGGCCGATCCAGGCCATGCCGTCCCGCTGCTCGCGCAGCTCCCGGAAGGTGTCCGCGAGGGAGGACGGCGTCGCCACGCGGACTCCGCCCTCGTACAGCGCCGCCTGGATGACGCTGTCCGCCTCCCGCTGGTCCGCTGCGGCCCCGGCGGCGGATGCGGCCGGGGCCCCGGTCTCCGCGGGGGGAGGGGTCACCGGGGGCCGTGTCGTGCGTCGCCACGTGTGCTTCTTCGCGGTCGATGCCGGACGGACTCGGCGCTCCGCCATGCTGGCCGCCTCCAGGTCGTGTCGAACGTATGTCTAGATGGCCACGGAGCAGGATATACGTCCCAAAAGGCCCAGGCGTGGCGGCGACGCCGACCGGTCGGTGGATCGCGCCCCCGGGTCAGTGGATCATGCGGGCAATCGGTGTGGGAGGTGAGGGGTGCCCTGAAGCGGGGCCGGCAGTCCTGGGGCCGCCCTTTCCCTCCGCGCCGGCCGGGCTCCATGAGTTGCGGACCGTACGTGTCCGCAAGGCCCGCTAGCGTCAGGCCCATGACCAAGACGACCAGGACCCGGGACCTGACCGGCGGCTCCGCCCCCGTACTGGGAAGGCGCGCGCTCAACCGTGCCACGCTCGACCGGCAGCTCCTCCTGCGCCGCTCCCGCGAACTGTCCGTCAAGGACGCCGTCACCCACCTCGTCGGGCTCCAGGCACAGAACGTGAAGCCGCCCTACTACGCCCTCGCCGCGCGCCTCGACGACTTCGACCCGCGCGAGCTGTCCGCGCTCCTGGAGTCGCGCGAACTGGTCCGCATGGTCACGATGCGCTCCACCATCCACCTGCACACCGCCGCCGACGCCCGCACCCTGCGGCCGTTCGTGCAGGACGCGCTCGAACGCGAGCTGGGCGTGTTCCGGGCCGGTCTCACCGGCGTCGACCTGCGGGAACTCGCCGAGGTCGCCCGCGAGGCCGTCGAGGCGGAGCCCCGCACCATGAAGCAGCTCCGCGAGGCCCTGCTCGTCCGGTGGCCCGACGCCGACCCGCAGGCCCTCGCGATCGCCGCCCGCTGCACGCTGCCGCTGGTCCAGGTGACCCCGCGCGGGCTGTGGCGGCGCAGCGGACAGGTCGCGCTCACCACCGTCGACAAGTGGCTCGGCCCCGACACGGGAGCGGACGCGGAGACGGGGACGGGCGGGGGCGTGGGAGCGGGTGTCGCGGGCCGGTCGGTGCCCGAAGACGTCGTGCTGCGGTATCTCGCCGCCTTCGGGCCCGCCTCCGTCAAGGACATGCAGACCTGGGCGCGGCTCACCCGTATGCGGGAGGTCTTCGAGCGCCTGCGGCCCCGGCTGCGGACGTTCCGCGACGAGAACGGCGTCGAGCTGTTCGACCTGCCCGACGCGCCGCGCCCCGACGAGGACACCCCGGCTCCGCCCCGCTTCCTTCCCGAGTTCGACAACCTCCTCCTCTCCCACGCGGACCGGACCCGCGTCGTGCCCGCCGAGTACAAGGGGCGCACCTGGCAGGGGAACTTCGCCTACAGCGTCTTCCTGCTCGACGGCTTCCTCGCCGGGGTGTGGCGCCTGGTGGAGGACACCGGGCGCGGGGAGGCCGTGCTGACCATCGAGCCGTTCGGGGGCCCGGGGCGCGTCGAGCGGGCGGAGCTGACGCGGGAGGCCGAGCGGATGCTGACGAGGATGACCTCTTCTGCGGATTCCTCGGATTCCTCGTACGACATCCGGTTCGGGGCCGTCATCGGCAGCTGACGCCCCGCGCATCGTGGACCCCGCACTGCGCGCCGAA
>RBWT01000148.1 GCA_004010275.1 Streptomyces huasconensis | reverse complement strand
GCGCCGAGCGGCGGGTCGGCGCCCGCCACGCCGGGCGCGGAGGGCCGTGCTCCTCGTCCGGCACCACCCACGCCACCAGCCGCTTGCCGCCGTCCGGCGCGGGCCTCGCGGCGACCACCGCGCGGCGCACGCCCGGACAGGACGTCAGGGCCGCCTCCACCTCCGCCGGTTCGACCCGGAAGCCGCGGACCTTGACCTGGTCGTCCGCGCGCCCCACGAAGACGAGGGTGCCCTCAGGGGTTCTGCGGGCCAGGTCGCCGGTGCGGTACATGCGGGTGCCGGGCCCCCGTACGGGTCGGCCACGAAGCGTTCGGCGGTGGCGGCCGGGCGCCCGAGGTAGCCGTGGGCGAGTCCGGCGCCCGCGAGGTACACCTCTCCCGCGCGGCCGTCCGGCACCGGGCGCAGCCGGGCGTCGAGGAGGTGGACGCGGGTGCCGTCCAGGGGGCGGCCGATGGGCGGCGGGCCGCTCGGGCCTGGCCCTTGGACGCGGTGGGCCGTGGCGAACACCGTCGCCTCGGTGGGCCCGTAGCCGTTGACGACGACCGTGCCGGGGCAGTGCCGCCGGACGCGGCGCACCGCCGCGGCGTCCACCCACGTCACCGCCGGTCCACAGCTCGCGCAGGCCGCCCGGGGAGCCGGGGGCCAGCTCCGCGACGGTGCGGAACAGCTCCGCGGTGAGCCACAGCGCCGTCACGCGCCGCTCGGGCAGGACCCGCGCCAGCAGGCCGGGGGTGAGGGGCTCGTCGGGGCAGACCACGACCGTGCCGCCGGTCAGGAGCGGCACCCAGACCTCGTAGGTGGCGGCGTCGAAGGTGTGCGGGCTGTGCAGCAGGACGCGGTGGTGCGCTCCGGGGCCGCGGCCGCCGCCGAAGTTCGTGTCGGCGGCCAGTTCCACGATGGCCCGCTGCGGGATGACGACCGCCTTGGGCTCGCCGCTCGACCCGGAGGTGTACATCACGCACGCCGGGGCCTCGGGGTGCGGCGCGGCGGCCGGTCCCGCGGACTCGGGCGAGCGGCCGCGCACGGCCAGGGTGCGCACGCCCGCGGGCAGCGGCACGGACGGCTCGCCCTCCGTCAGGACCAGCCTCGCGGCCGCCCCGTCGAGCAGTCGCGCGAGCCGCTCCGCCGGCTGGGCGGCGTCCAGCGGCAGCCAGCACGCCCCCGCCTTCAGCACCGCCAGCTGCGTGCGACGACCACGACGGCGAGCGGCCCAGCAGCAGGCCGACCACGGACGCCGGGCCGCTCCGCGGCGGCGAGGCGGCGCGCCAGCCGGTCGGCTGCCGCGTCGAGAGCGGCGTACGTGAGGACGTCGTCGCCGCTCTCGACGGCGGGCGCGTCCGGCGTACGGGCCACCTGCGCGGCGAACCGGGCGGTCACGGTGGCGGGGCCGTCCACCGGCGCCGCCGGGGGCCCCGCGGACCGCGCGAGGAGCCGCCGGTGCTCCTCCTCGGGGAGTACGTCGATGCGGTCCACCGGCGTCGCGAGGTCTCCCGCCAGCTGCTCGAAGGCGGCGGACGACGCGGGCCGCGACCGCCGTCGCGTCCAGGCCGTGCCTGCAGCCCACCGACAGGAGCATCCGCTCCCCCGCGACGACGGCGAGCGTCACGGGGTAGTGCGTGGCGTCGCGTACGTCGGTGACGCGCACGGTGTCCGGGCCGTCGTCCCCCGGCTCCCGCGACCCGCGCGGGAAGTTCTCGAAGGCGAGGACGGAGTCGAAGAGCCCGGCAGGGCCGGACACGGCCGCCCCCGCCGCCCGCTGCACGTCCGCGAGCCGCACATGGTGGTGGGGGGCCAGGCGCCACTGCTCGTCCTGAAGGCGGGTGAGCAGCTCGCCGGTCGTCTCGCCGTCGCGCAGCCGCACCCGTACCGGCAGCGTGTTGATGAACAGGCCCACCATCTCCCCGGCCCCGGGCAGGTCGTGCGGGCGGCCCGCGACGACGCCGCCGAAGACCAGGTCCCGGCCACCGGTCATCCGGGCGAGCACCAGGGCCCAGGCCGCCTGGGTGACGGTGTTGAGGGTGACGCCCGCCTCGGCGGCGCGCCGGGTGAGGGCGGCCGTCAGCTCGGCGGTGAGGTGCAGCCGCGCGGTGTCCGGCGTCGCCTGGCCGCTCGGGGGCGCCTCGGGCACGAGGGGTGCCGGTCGCTCCAGGCCCGTGAGCGCCTCGCTCCAGGCGGCCTCCGCGAGGCCTCGGTCCTGGCGGCTCAGCCACAGCGCGTACTGCCGGTGGGGCACGGCGGGCGGCAGGGGCCTGCCGGTGACCAGGGCCGCGAGGTCCCGCTCCAGGACCGGGACGGACCAGCCGTCGAGCAGGATGTGGTGGAAGCTGAGGAGGAGTTCGCTTCCGGTGTCGTGCCGCAGGAACAGCGCGCGGAGGACGGGCGGGCGGGCCAGGTCGAAGCGGCGCGTACGGTCCTCGGCCAGCAGCTTCTCGACCGCCGCGGCCACGTCCGCTGCGGTGCGCCCGGTCAGGTCGGCCTCCCGCCAGGGCAGCGCGACCGTGTGCGGGATCACCTGCACGGGGCGGTCCAGACGTTCGTGGCGGAAGCAGGCGCGCAGGTTGGGGTGCCGGTCCAGGAGCGCGGTGACGGCGCCCCGTACCGTCTCGGCGGTGAGGCCGGGGCCGAGGCGGAAGCGGGCCTGGACCAGATACGGGTCGGCCCCTTCGCGGTCCCGCACGGCGTGGAAGAGCAGCCCCTCCTGGACCGGCGAGAGCGGCAGGACGTCGGCGATGCGCCCGCTCACCGGCCGTCCTCCGGTTCCGTCGGCGACGGCTCGGCAAGGCCCGCCAAGTCGCCCTCGAGCATGGCCAGTTGGTCGGCCGAGAGCCCGGCCAGCGGGAAGTCCGACGGGGTGGCGCCGACCGGGCCGCCCTCCTCCGTCTCCCGCACGAGGACGGCGATGGCCTCGCGCCACAGCCGTGCCAACTCCCGCACCTCGTCCTCGGCGAGGAAGCCTTGCGCGTACGAGAACGTCGCTTCGAGCCGGAGCCCGTCCGGGCCCTCCAGGGCGAGGGCGTCGATCTCGACCGCGTGGCCGAGCGGTACGGCGTCGGCGCCCGCGTCGAGCAGTTCGCCGCCCGCCGCGTCCCGGGCGGCGAGCCGGCCGAGGTAGTTGAACCGCACGTCCGGGACGGGGAGTTCGGCGAGGGCCGGGGCGGTGTCCGGGTTGAGGTGGCGCAACAGGCCCCAGCCGATGCCGCCGTCGGGCACGGACCGCAGCTGCTCCTTCACGGCCTTGAGCGCCTCGACGGCCGCGCCCCGCCCCGTCCCCCCGGAGCCGGGCGCGGACGGGTCGAGCAGCACCGGGTACTGGGTGGTGAACCAGCCGACCGTCCGCGACACGTCCGCCGCCGCCGACAGCGCTTGCCTGCCGTGCCCTTCGAGGTGCACGAGCAGGCCGGTGCCGGTGCCCCGCCTGCGTACGGCCGCCGAGACCAGCGCGGTGAGGAGCACCGCGTCGGGCCCGCAGTTGAAGGCGGCGGGCAGCGTGGTGAGCGCGGCCGCGGTGAGGTCCGCGGGCAGCTCCACGGTGAGGGCCGCCCGACGGGACCGCGCGCCGTGGCCCGCGGTGAACCGCGCCTCGTCCGCCGCCGCCAGACGGCTCTGCCACCACTGCGCCTCCGCCGCGCGTTCGGGGCGCTCGGCCCTCCTCGGCGAGCAGCCGGCCCAGCGGGGGAAGGAGGTCGCCGGGGCGGCTGTCGCGTCGGCGGGAGCACCGCTGAGCGCGGCCGCCACTTCCGGTCCGATGACCCGCCACGAGACCGCCGTCGACGGCCAGGTGGTGCACGGTCAGGAGCAGCAGCCCGCGCCGCCCCGGTCCGGCGTCGAACCAGACGGCCCGCAGCATCTCGCCGTCCTCCGGGGCGAGGCGGATACCGGCCGCCGACTTCCGTGCCCTGGCGCGGGCTTCGGCCTCGTCGGCCACCTCGCCGTGCGCGACGCCGACGCCCGGCGGCGCCTCCTCGACGACCTCCATCTCGGCCTCCGGCGCGAGCAGCCGCATCCGGAGGGCGCCGTGGCGCCGGGTGAGTCCGCGCACCGCGGCCTCGATCCGCTCCCGGTCCGTGCCGGGCGGCACGGGGAACGCCATCGACTGGGTGAACGCCCAGGGGTCGCCGCCCTGTTCGCGCCACCACCGCATCACGGGCGTGAGCGGGAAGCGGCCGACACCGGTGTCCGACGCGTCCGGGCCGGCGCCGTCCGACGACCGCGCGTGGACGGCCAGTTGTGCGGGCGTACGCAGGGTGAACACGTCGCGCGGGGCGAGGACGAGGCCGGCCGCCGAGGCGTGGCCCGCGAGCTGGATGGCCATGATGCTGTCGCCGCCCAGCCGGAAGAAGTCGTCGTCGGCGCCCACTCGGCCGACGCCGAGGACGCGGCGAACAGGCCGCACAGCTCCTTTTCGCGGGCGGAGGCCGGGGCCCGCGTCGCGGCGGCCGCCCGTGGTGCGGGCAGGGCGGCGCGGTCGAGCTTGCCGCTGCGGGTCAGGGGCAGTTCGGGCAGCTCCACGACGTCCGAGGGCACCATGTGCGCGGGCAGCAGGGTGGCGGCGTGCGCGAGGAGGACGGTCGGGTCGACGGTGTGGCCGGGGGCGGGCACGGCGTAGCCGGTCAGCTGGGGCCGGCCGTCGGCGTCCTCGCGGACGGCCGCGGCGGCCCGTGCCACCGAGGGGTGCCGGGTGAGGGCCTCGGCGATCTCGCCGGGTTCGACGCGCAGGCCGCGCAGTTTGATCTGGTCGTCGGTGCGGCCCAGGTAGTGCAGGGTGCCGTCGTCGTCGCGGTACGCCAGGTCGCCCGTGCGGTACATGCGGGTGCCGGGCGGGCCGAGCGGGTCGGCGAGGAAGCGGGCGGCGGTGTCGCCCGGGCGGCCCAGGTAGCCCCGGGCGAGGCCTTCGCCCGCGAGGTACAGCTCGCCCGGGCAGCCCGGTGGTACGGGCCGCAGCCGACTGTCGAGGACGAGCGCCCGCATGTCGTCCAGCGGCCGTCCGATGGGGATGGTGCCGGGCACCGCCGCCGGGTCGGTGAGGGCGAAGGAGGTCGCGAAGGTGGTGGTCTCGGTGGGGCCGTAACCGTCCACGACGGTCAGGCCGGGGCAGGCGTCGAGCACGCGGCGCACGGCCTGTGCCGGTACGACGTCACCGCCGGTCCACAGCTGCGTGAGGCCGCGGAAGCAGTCGGGCGCGTCCTGCGCGAGCAGCCGGAACAGTCCGGCGGTCAGCCACAGCGCGGTCAGCCCGCCGTCGGCGACGAGGCGGCGCAGCGAGGCGGCGTCGACGGTGCCGTCCGGGGCGACGACCACGCAGCCGCCGTTGAGGAGCGGCGCCCACACCTCGAAGGTGGCGGCGTCGAACGCCACCGGCGAGTGCAGCAGCACGCGGTCGCACACCCCGCCGGCGAACCGGCCGTCGGTGGCCAGCGCCGCCACGTCGCGGTGCCGCACCGCGACCGCCTTGGGCAGGCCGGTGGAGCCCGAGGTGAACAGACGTAGGCGAGGCGGTCGGGATCGGCGGAGGGCAGCGGCTGCCCGTCGTGCTCCGCCTCGGCGGGCTCGGTGGGCTGGGCGGGCAGTGGCTGACGGCCCGGGGTTCCGGGGCGGTGCGCCCACCGGTCGAGGTCGACGGAGGGCTGCGGCTTCGCCGTGGCGGGCTGTGCGGGGGGCGCCGACTCCTGCGCCGCTGCTGTGCCCTGCGGCTCCGCCGTGAGGGGCTGACCGGGCGGGACCTGACGCCCCGTAGCCCCGTCCCCGTACGCCGCCCCATCCGCGTCCGACGCCGACCTGCGGCCACTCCCCTGCCCTGCGCGGAAACCTGCGGCTCCCCCGTGGCGGAATGCGCGGGCGGCGCCACCGCCCCGGGCCGGGCGGCCGCCACCTCCGTGGCCGTGAGGCAGAGGGTCGCGCCCGCCTGGGCGAGCAAGGTGCGGCGGCGTTCCTCGGGTGCGCGTGTGTCCACGGGGGCATAGGCGCCGCCCGCCAAGAGCACCGCGAGCTGGGCCACGACCAGTTCGGCGGAGCGGTCCAGGAGCAGTGCCACCCGAGCCTCCGGGGCCAGTCCGGCGGCCCGCAGCCGGTCGGCCAGCGAGCGGGCCCAGCCGTCGAGTTGACGATACGTCAGGCTGCGTTCGCCGTCGTGGACCGCGGGGGCGTCCGGGGTGCGTCGGGCCTGCTGCGCGAACAGGTCGACGGGGCTGCGCGGCGCGGTCGGGCGGGCGGTGGTGTTCCAGGCGGCCAGCAGTTCGCGGTCGGCCGGGGCGAGCACGTCCAGGCCGGTCAGGTCGGTGTCGAACCCCTCGGCGAGGGCGGTGAGCAGTCCGGCCAGGCGGGCCGCCGCGCGCTCGGCGGTGGCGGGGTCGAACAGGGCGGGGTCGTAGGCCAGGTCGAAGCCGAGGCGTTCGGCGAGGTGGGCGCGGAGGCACCAGGGGAAGGTGGTGGCGTCGTCGGCGCGGACCTCCTCGACGCGGACCCCGGTGCGGGCCGTCGCCGACTCGTCCACGGGGTAGTTCTCGAACACCACCATGCTGTCGAACAGCGCCTCGCCGGACGGGACGTCGCTCACCGCCTGGATGCGGGGCAGGGCGAGGAAGTCGAAGCGGCGGGCGTCGCTCTGCCGTTCCTGGAGGTCGCGCAGCCACGGCAGCACCGGCCCGCCGGGTATGCGGACCCGGGTCGGCACCGTGTTGATGAACATGCCGATCATGCCTTCAACGCCCGGGAGTTCGGCCGGGCGGCCGGAGACGGTGGTGCCGAAGACGACGTCGTCGCGTCCGCCTGAGCGGGCGAGGAGCAGCGCCCAGGCGCCCTCCACCACCGTGTTCACGGTCACTCCGGCGCGGGCGGCACTCTCCCGCAGCCGCCGCGAGATGTCGGTGTCCAGCTCGTGGTGGACGGCCGCGGCGGAACGGGCGCGGTGGGCCTCGGCGGGCGTGCGGTCGTACGGCAGCGGCGTCCTGGTGGTGAACCCGGTGAGGGCATCGGCCCAGTGCCGTTCCGCCGCTGTCTCGTCCTGTTCCCGCAGCCAGTGCAGGAAGTCCGCGAAGGGCCGCCGCACGGGCGGCGCCTGGTCGGGGCCGCCCGTGAGCGAGGCGTAGCGTTCGCACACCTCGGTGAGCAGCTGCCCGGTGCTCCAGCCGTCGAGGACGATGTGGTGGGTGGACCATACGAGGAGCACCTCGTCGCCGGGCAGGGCGGCGAGGGTGAGCCGGGTGAGCGGCGCCGTGCCGAGGTCCATGCCGGCGGCGCGGTCCTCGGCGAGCAGCCGCTCGGCGGCGTCGGTGCGCTCCGCGGGGTGAGCGGCGCGCCAGTCGAGGTGGCGGACGGGCAGTTCCGCGTGGCGGTGGACGACCTGGACCGGGTGGGGCAGGCCGTGCCAGTGGACGCTGGTGCGCAGCGCCGGGGTGCGGTCGGCCACCTGCTGCCAGGCGGCGGCGAAGGCCTGCGGGTCGGCGACACCGGAAAGCCGTACGGCCGTACGGTCGAAGTAGGCGTGCTCGGTGTCCACGAGGCCGTGGAAGAGCATGCCGGACTGCAGCGGGGTGTGCGGCAGGACGTCCTCGACGTGCCCGCCGGTACCCAGGAGCCGGTCGAGCTGCTCCTGACCGAGGTCGGCGAGGGGGAAGTCGGAGGGGGTGCGGCCGCCCGCCTCGGGGCGGGCGCAGTGCGCCACGATCTCCCGCAGGGCCGCGAGCATCTCCTCGGCGTGCCGCTCGACGGTGGCCTGGTCGTAGACGGCGGCCGGGTAGGTCCAGCCGAGTTCGAGGCGCCCCTCCTGGACCACGCCGGTGATGTCCAGGAGGTTGGGGCGGGGCTCGTCGGGGTCGGTGTCCCGGCCGGCCGGGGGCAGGGCGCCGCGGAACAAGCCGTCGGCGGTGTCCGCGTCCCATTGGCCGTGGTAGTTGAAGCCGATCTGCGGGGTCCGTGGCGAGCGGGCTGCCGGGCACGAGGTGGCGCAGGGCGCCGTGGCTCAGGCCGTGCAGCGGCACGGCGCGCAGCTGCTCCTTCACCGAGCGGAGGGTGTCGTGCCAGCCGGCCTCCGGGGCGACGCGCAGGGCGAGCGGGAACTCGGCCGTGAACCAGCCGACGGTCCGCGACAGGTCCACGTCCGCGAACAGCTCCTCCCGGCCGTGGCCCTCCACGCCAAGGAGGACGGTGTCGCGTCCGCACCAGCGGGCCAGGGTGCGGCCAAGAGCGCTGAGCAGGACGTCGTTGACCTGGGTGCGGTAGGTCGGGGGGACCTCGCGCAGCAGGGCGTCGGTGGTGCGCTCGTCCAGGGTGACGGTGAGGGTGGTGGCGGTGCCGTGGGTGTTGGGGCCGGGCTGTCCCGCGGGCAGTTCGGCCGGTGCCGTGCCGGTGCGTGTCCAGTACGGCAGGTCGGCGTCGAGTGCGCCGGAGCGGGTGTGCCGGTCGAGCCGGGCGGCCCAGCGGCCGTAGGACGTGCCGGTGGGGGGCAGTTCCACAGGTAGGCCGTCCGCCCCCGCCCGCTGGGCGGTCTCCAGGTCCGTGAGCAGGATGCGCCAGGAGACGCCGTCGATGACCAAGTGGTGGGCGGTGACGACCAGTTGGCCGGGGCGTCCCGGGCCGCGGTCGAAGAACAGGACGCGGATGACCCGCCCGGCGGTGGGGTCGAGGGCGGCTTGCGCCTCGTCCGTGAGCCGCTGGACCTCGGCCTCCAGTGCCGTGTCGTCCAGGCCGACCGCGTCGTGCCGGGTGAAGACGCCGTCCGGTGCCTCGGGGAGGACGTCCTGGCGCCAGCCGTCGGCGGTGTGGCGGAAGCGCGTGCGCAGGGCGGCGTGGTGGCGTACGAGGGCGTCGGCGGCGGCCCGGAGCGTCGAACCTGTGGTGCCCGGGGCGAGTTCGAGGCGCTGGGTCATGGTGAACCGGAGCGGCTGCCCGGGTTCGCGGCCGTCCAGGTACCAGCTCTGGATCGGGGTGAGCGGCGCCTCGGCCGGTTCCTCGGCGGTGTCCTGCGCGGGCGCGGACTCCCGTACGCACAGTGCGAGTTCGGCGATCGTCTGGTGGCGGAAGACGTCCTTGGTGGCGAGGGCGAGTCCGGCCTGCCGGGCGCGGGAGACGATCTGGATGCTCAGGATGGAGTCGCCGCCGAGCGCGAAGAAGTTGTCGCGGGCGCCGACGCGTTCGATGCCGAGCACGTCGGCCCAGATCGCGGCCAGGCGCTCCTCCGTGCCCGCCCGGGGAGCGACGTACGGCGTGCCGCTGTCGGGCTGTGCGGGCGGGGCGGGCAGGGCGCGCCGATCGGTCTTGCCGCTGGTGGTGCGCGGGATGCGGGCCAGCGGGACGAACGCGGCGGGGACCATGTGGTCGGGCAGGGTGCGGCGCTGCACGAGGCGCAGGGCGTCGGCGGAGGGGACGCGGTCGGTGGCGGGCACGATGTAGCCGACGAGCATGAGGCGGCCGGCGTTCTCGCGGGCGGCGACCGCGGCGTCGGCGACGTCCGGGTGGTCCAGGAGGGCGGCCTCCACCTCGCCGGGTTCGACGCGGAACCCGCGGATCTTGACCTGCTCGTCGGCCCGGCCGAGGAATTCCAGGAGTCCGTCGCGGCCCCAGCGGGCCCGGTCGCCGGTGCGGTACATGCGCTCGCCGGGCGCGCCGAACGGGTCGGCGAGGAAGCGGGCGGCGGTGAGTCCTGGCCGGTTCAGATAGCCGCGGGCCACCTGCGCCCCGGCGAGGTACAGCTCGCCGGGCGTGCCGGGCGGTACCGGGCGCAGGGCGGCGTCGAGGACGTACGCGTCAGGTTGCCGCCGGGGCGGCCGATGACCGGGCGGTGGGGCTGGTCGGCGCAGCGGCCGTAGACGGCGTCGACGGTGGTCTCGGTGGGGCCGTACAGGTTGTAGACCGCCACGCCGAGGTCCTGTTCGGCGCGGACGAGGTCGCGCCAGCCGGCCGGGGTGACGGCCTCGCCGCCGACGAGCAGCAGGCGCGGGTGGTGGCGGTCGGCGGCGAGCAGCCCGGCGGAGGTGAGTTCGCGCAGGTAGGAGGGGGTGACGTTGACCAGGTCGAGGCGGTCTTCGGTGACCTGGGCGCAGAACGCCCGCGGGTCGAGCCGTACGTCCTCGTCGATCAGGTGGACCTCGTGGCCGAGGGCGAGGAGCAGCGGTCCTTCCCAGGAGGTGTCGAAGGAGAAGGAGGCGCTGAGCGCGGCCCGCAGCGCGTCCGTCGGCGGTGTGCGGGGCGAGCAGGCCCGCGCGGTGGTCGTTGCAGAGGTTGACCAGGTTGCGGTGTTCGACGGCGACGCCCTTGGGGCGGCCGGTGGAGCCCGAGGTGTAGATGATGTACGCGGTGTTCTCGGGCAGCAAGGGCCGGAGGCGGTCGGCGTCGGTCGGGTCGTGGGCGGGGAGCCGGTCCCAGGGCACCGCGTCCAGGCCGGTGAGCAGGGTGTGCGGGCGGGCGTCGGCGAGAAGGAACTCCTGTCGTTCGGCGGGGAGTTCGGGGTCCAGGCAGAGCAGGGTGGCGCCCGCCTTGAGGACGGCGAGCACCGTCACCATCAGGTCGCTGGTGCGCGGCAGCCGGACGGCGATCACGTCTTCGGTGCCCGCGCCCTGGGCGATGAGGTGGTGGGCGAGCCGGTTGGCGCGCCGGTTCAGCGCGGCGAAGCCGAGCGTGGTGTCACGGGCGGCCAGGGCGGTGCGCTCCGGGGTGCGGGCGGCCTGTGCCTCGAACAGGGCGGGGAAGGTGGTGTCCGGCTCGGGCAGGCGGTTGCCCTCGCCCTGGCGCAGTACGCGGTGCCGCTCGTCGTCGCTCATCAGCGGCAACCGGTCCACGCTCCGCCCCGGGTCCGCGGCGATGGCCTCCAGCAGGACGCGCAGCCGGGCGGCCAGGCGTTCGGCGGTGTCGGCGTCGAACAGCCCGGTGTTGTACTCCAGGTGGCCGGTGAGTCCGTCGTCGCCCTCCACGAAGTCGAACGCGAGGTCGTACGTGGCGGTGCGCACGGGCGGGGTCACCGGTTCCGCCGTCAGGCCGGGCAGCAGGGGCGGTTCGGCGCCGAGGTTGTGCAGGGCGACCATGACCTGGAAGAGCGGGGTGCGGCTGGTGTCCCGTTCGGGCTGGAGGGCGTCCACGACACGCTCGAAGGGCACCTCTTGGTGGGCGAACGCGTCCAGGACGGTGTCGCGCACCTCGGTGAGCAGCTCCCGGAAGGGCACACCGGGGCGGACGCGGGCACGCAGCACCAGCGTGTTGACGAACATGCCGACCAGGTCGTGCAGTTCGGCCCGTTCGCGTCCTGCGGTGACGGTGCCGACGGTGACGTCCTCCTGTCCCGCCCACCGGGCGAGCAGCGTCTGACAGGCCGTCACGAGCGTCATGTAGAGGGTGGCGTCGGCCTCCCGTGCCCGTTCGCGCAGCCGCTCGGTGAGCGCGGCGGCAGGGCAGGGTGAAGGTCAGCAGGGCCCCGTCGCGGGTCCGGACGGCCGGGCGCGGCCGGTCGGCGGGCAGCTCCAGCGGGGTCACGCCGTCCAAGGCCTGCCGCCAGTAGACGAGTTCGGCCTCGGCGCGGTCGGCGCGGGAACGCTGCCAGGCCGCGTAGTCGGCGTAGCGGACGGGCAGCGCGGGCAGCTGCGGGCGGCGGTCCTCACGGGCGGCCGCGTACAGCTCCCCCAGGTCCCGGGCCAGTACGCCGACGGACCAGCCGTCGGTGACGATGTGGTGCACGGCCAGGACGAGGACGTGGTCCTCGGAGGAGAGCCGGGCCAGGCGGGCCCGCAGCAGGGGGCCCACGGCCAGGTCGAACGGCCCGGCGGCGACCTGCTCCACGAGGCCGTCCAGGGCGGTGTCGCCGTCCGGGAGGTCGAGCAGCGGCAGGTCCACGGGCCGGGCCGGGTGGACGATCTGCCGGGCCCGGCCGTCGTGCTCGGCGAAGGTGGTGCGCAGCGCCTCGTGCCGGGCGACCAGGCCGTCCAGGGCGGTGCGCAGGGCGGCGGTGTCCAGCGGGCCGCGCAGGCGCAGCACGGACAGGGTGGTGAACTCCGTACCGCCCGGCTCGAACCGGTCGAGGAACCACAGACGTTGGCTGGGCGTACGACAGGGGCGCCGGAGCGTCCGGGTCGGCGGCCGGGATGACGTCGGCGTCCTCCGCGCCGCCCGGCTCCCCCAGGGCGGCGGCGAGGTCCCGGAGCCTGGAGTGGGTGAACAGCAGCCGGGGCGAGACGTCCGCGCCGAAGGCCGCGCGCAGCCGCGAGGTGACGCGGACGGCGAGGATGGAGTCACCGCCGAGGGCGAAGAAGTCGTCGTCGGCACCGACCTCGTCGGTGTCCAGGACGTCCGTCCAGGCGGCGGCGACGAGCCGCTCGGCAGGGGTCCGCGGCGCGGTCCGCGTGCCGTCGGCGGCGAAGCCGTCGGGGCCCGGCGCGGGCAGGGCTCGCCGGTCGAGCTTGCCGTTGGCGGTGAGCGGCAGCGCGGCCATCGGCACGTAGGCGGCCGGCACCATGTGCGCGGGCAGCAGCCCTTCGAGGTGGGCGCGGAGTTCGGCGGCAGGCGGCGGTGCGGCACCCTCCCCGCGCTCTGCGGCGCCGGTGCCGGTTCCGACGACGTGGGCGACAAGCCGCCGCGTCCCCGTGGCATCCTCGTACACACCCACGACGGCCGCACCGACGCCCGGGTGACTGTGCAGGGTGGCCTCGACCTCGCCGGGTTCGATGCGGTAGCCGCGGATCTTGACCTGCTGGTCGGCGCGGCCCAGGTACTCCAGGGTGCCGTCGGCGCGCCAGCGGGCCCGGTCCCCGGTGCGGTACATGCGGGTGCCCGGGCGCCGAAGGGGTCGGCGAGGAAGCGGGTCGCGGTAAGCCCGGGCCGCTTCAGGTAGCCGCGCGCGAGGCCTTCACCGGCCACGAACAGTTCGCCCACGGCGCCCGGCGGCACCGGCTGGAGCGTGTCGTCGAGGACGTAGAGGCGCAGGTCGGGTATCCCGGTGCCGATAGGGCTCGCGGCGGCGCCGGGGCGGGCGGCCAGGCCGCTGTCCAGACCGGCGTAGGTGACGTGCACGGTGGTCTCGGTGATCCCGTACATGTTCACCAGGCGCGGAGCGGTGTCCGGGTGGCGGGCGTACCAGTCGGCGAGCCTGCCCACGTCGAGCGCCTCGCCACCGAAGATGACCGTACGCAGCGCCAACCGGTCGCCGATGGCGGGGAGTTCGGCGTCCGCGCGGATCAGCGGGTAGAACGCGGACGGCGTCTGGTTGAGGACGGTGACCCGCTCGTCGGCGAGCAGGCGCAGAAAGTCTTCCGGGGAGCGGGCGGTGTCCTCGGGGACGATCACGAGCCGGCCGCCGTGCAACAGCGGCCCCCACAGCTCCCACACCGAGAAGTCGAAGGCGTACGAGTGGAAGAGCGTCCACACGTCGTCGGCGCCGAAGCCGAACCACTGCCGGGTGCGGGTGAAGAGCCGGACCACGTTGGTCGTGCGGGACGACGACGCCCTTGGGGCGGCCGGTGGAGCCGGAGGTGTAGATCACGTAGGCGGGGGCTGTCGGGCAGTGCGCGCCGGGCCGGTCCCGCGGCCGGGCGGCGGGCCAGGTCGGCGCGCACCTCGGGGTCGTCGAGGAGCAGCCGGGGCACGTCCGGGTCGCAGCCGTGGTCTGCCGGGTGGTGACCAGCGCGACCGGTGCGGCGTCGGCGAGCAGGGTGCCGGACGCGTTCCTCGGGCAGCCGGGGGTCGACGGGCAGGTAGGCGGCGCCGGTCTTGAGGACGGCGAGGACGGCCACGACGAGGTCGGTGGAGCGGGGCAGGGCGAGGGCGACGAACGTCTCGGGTCCGGGACCGGGCTCGGCGAGCGGTGGGCGAGTCGGCCCGCCCGCGCGTCCAGGGTGGCGTAGTCGAGCCGTTCGTCGCCGCGGTGAGCGCCTCGGCGTCGGGGGTGCGGGCGGCCTGGGCGGCGAACAGCGCGTCCAGTGTGTCGGCGGGGCGGCCCTCCTCGGTGCCGTTCCAGTCGGTGAGCATCCGCCGCCGCTCCTCGGCGGTGGTCCACGCCAGGGAGCGCACGGGCCGGTCCGGGTCGTCGGCCAGCTCCGTGAGCAGCAGGCAGAGCCGGTCGGCGAGGGCGCGTACGGTCGCGGCGTCGAACAGCTGGGGGTCGTAGGCGAGGTCGAAGCCGAACCGCTCGCCCTGGTAGGCGCGCAGCACCAGCGGGAAGTTGGTGGCGTCCCGGGAGGAGACATCGGCCAGGCGTATGCCGGTCGTGGCCGAACGCGCCTCGTCGAAGGGGTAGTTCTCGAAGGCCACCATGCTGTCGAAGAGGGGACTGCCGGCCGGTACGTCGCTCAGCGAGGTCAGCTCGGCGAGGGACACCTCCGCGAACCGCCGTGCCTGCGCCTGTTCCTCCTGGAGGTCCCTGAGCCAGGCGGCGGCGGTGCGGCCGCCGTCCACGCGGACGCGGGTGGGCAGGGTGTTGATGAACATGCCGACCATCGACTCGGCGCCGGGCAGGTCGTCGGGCCGTCCGGAGACGGTGGTGCCGAACAGCACGTCCCGTTCGGCGCTGTAGCGGGACAGGAGCAGCGCCCAGGCGCCCTCCACCACCGGTGCCGAGGGTGAGTCCGGCCGTCCGCGCGGTGTGGGCCAGGCGGGTGGAGACGTCGTCGGACAGCGCACACGTGTGCACGTCGGCGGACCGGGTCTCGTGGCCGGGGCGGCGGGCGCGGTCCGACGGGAAGCGGGGTGGGGGTGGCGAATCCGTCGAGGACGGTCCGCCAGTGGGCATGGGCGGCCTCGGTGTCCCGGCCGGCCAGCCAGCGCACGTAGTCGGCGAACTGGCCGACGCGCCGGGGGCCGTGGTTCGCTGCCGGTGGTGAGTGCCGCGTACTCCTCGGACACCTCGGTGAGCACCTGGGCGAGGCTCCAGCCGTCCAGGATCAGGTGGTGGGAGGTCCACAGGAGGTGCAGCCGGGCGTCGGGGAGGCGGACGAGGGTGAGCCGCATCAGGGGCGCGGTGCCGAGGTCGAGGCCGCGGGCGAGGTCGTCGGCGCGCAGCCGTTCCAGGCGCTCGGCCCGCTCCGCAGCGTCCAGTTCACGCCAGTCCAGCTGGACGACGGGCACCTCGACGCGGCGGTGCACGACCTGGAGCGGCACGGGGACGCCTTCCCACACCACCGACGTGCGCAGGGCGGGAGTGCGGTCGGTCACGCGCTGCCAGGCCAGGGCGAGGGCGTCCGGGTCGCTCACACCCTCAAGCAGGAGCGCGGCCTGGTCCACGTATACGTCGTCCTCGCCGCCGACGAGCCGATGGAAGAGCATGCCTTCCTGGAGCGGGGTGAGCGGCAGCAGGTCCTCGACGTCCCGGCCGTCGCCGACGAGCCGGTCCACCGCGGCCTGGTCCAGTCGGGCCAGCGGGAAGTCGGAGGGTGTACGTCCACCCGCGCCGGGACGGGCGCAGTGCTCGGCGATGGCGGCGAGCGCCCCCACCATGCCCGCGGCCAGCTCCCGGACGGTGTCCTCGCGGTGGACCTGGTCGCTGTAGTGCCAGGTGATCTCCAGTTGGCCGTCCGTCACCAGGGCGGACACGTCGAGGAGGTGGTCCAGCGGCGCGTCGGGGTCCATGTCCCGGCCCGGTACGTCGGCGACGGGCGCGAAGTCGCCTCCGGCGGACGCCTCCCACTGCCGTGGTAGGTGAAGCACACGTCGGGCAGCGGCAGTTGGCCGAGCGCACGGGCCTCGGGCGCGGGTGAGCCGAGGTGGCCGAGCGCCTGGTAGCCCAGGCCGCGGCGGGGTACGGCGCGCAGCCGCTCCTTGACGGACTTGAGGGTGGTCCCCCAGTCGTCCCGTCCGGCCGGGGTCAGGGTCACCGGGTACTGGGTGGTGAACCAGCCGACCGTACGCGACAGGTCGGCGCCCTCGTCCAGTTCCTCCTCGCGGCCGTGGCCCTCCAGGGCGACGGTCACCCGGTCGGCGCCCGTCCAGTCGGCCAGTACGCGGCCCAGCGCGCTCAGCAGCACATCGTTGACCTGCGTGCGGTACGCGCCCGGCACCCGCCGCAGGAGTGCCTCGGTGGTGTCGCGGTCCACGCGCGTCGCACGGTGCGCACGGACCCGGCGAGCGGGGTGCCGGGCAGGTCGACGGGGAGCGGGGTGCGCGGCGCCTGCGCCTCCTGCGTCCAGTGCGGCAGGTCGTCGTCGAGGTCGCCGGTCCGGACCCGTTCGGTGAGGGTGCGCGCCCAGTCGGCGAACGGGGTGTGCTCGGGCTCCGGTTGCGGTTCCTCTCCGGCGGCCGCCTGACGGTAGGCGTGCTCCAGGTCGGCGAGCAGGACGCGCCAGGAGACGCTGTCCACCGCCAAGTGGTGGGCGGTGAGGAAGAGTTGCGGGCGTTCCCCGCCGGGCAGCAGGGCTGCGCGCAGCAGGGTTCCGGTCGCCGGGTCCAGAGCGGCGCGGGCCGCTTCGGCGGCCTCGGCGGGCGTCGTCTCGGGGTGGTGGCGGGTGAGCAGGCCGGTCGCGGGGCCGGTGCCGGGGTGCTGCCGCCAGGCGCCGTCGGTGTGGGTGAAGCGGGTGCGCAGGGCCGGGTGGCGGGCGGCCACGGCGTGCAGCGCCCGGTCCAGGGCCTGTTCGACGAGGTCGTACGGGAGGTCGAGCAGCATCGACATGGCGAAGTGCCGCAGCGGCCCGTGCGTGGCGAAGAACCACTCCTGTATGGGGGTGAGCGGCGCGGGCCCGTCCTGGTGCGGGCGGCGGGGCGCGGGCACGGCGGCGGTGCGGCGGGACGCGGCGGCGGCGAGGTCGGCGACGTCTGGTGGCGGAAGACGTCCTTGCGAGCCGATGTGCAGGCCCGCGGCGCGGGCGCGGGAGACGGCCTGGATGCTCAGGATCGAGTCGCCGCCCAGCTCGAAGAAGTTGTCCGTGACGCCGACCTGGGCCACCCCGAGCACCTCGGCCCAGATGCCGGCCAGGGTCTCCTCGCCGGGGGTGCGCGGGGCGACGAACTCCCGGTCCTCCGCGGTGTTCTCGGGCGCCGGCAGGGCGCGGCGGTCCAGCTTGCGCTGGTGGTCAGCGGCAGCGCGTCCAGCGAGGTGAAGGAGGACGGCACCAGCGCGTCGGCAGCACCTCGCGCAGGGCTGCCCGCAGGTCGGCGGGGGCGGGCCGGGACGCGCCCGGCGCGGGGACGACGTAGGCGGCAAGGCGGGTGTGGCCGTGCGCGTCAGGGAGGGCGACGACCGCGGCGGCGGCCACGGCGGGCAGCGCCAGCAGGGCGGCTCGATCTCGCCGGGCTCGATGCGGTGGCCGCGCACCTTCACCTGGTCGTCGGCGCGCCCGAGGTAGTCCAGGCGGCCGTCGGCGGCCCAGCGGGCCAGGTCGCCGGTGCGGTACATCCGCTCCCCGGGGCCGCCGAACGGATCGGGCAGGAAGCGGGCCGCGGTCAGCCCCGGCCGCCCCGCGTAGCCCCGGGCCAGCTGGCGCCCGCGAGGTACAGCTCGCCGCCGACCCCGGGCGGCACCGGGCGGAGCCGGTCGTCCAGTACGTAGGCCCGTACTCCGGGCAGGGGGCGGCCCACCAGCGGGCGGTCGCCGCCGTCGATGCGACAGGACAGCGCGTCGACCGTGCACTCGGTGGGGCCGTAGAAGTTGTGGGCGGCCACGTCCGGGTGGGCGGCCAGTTCGCGCCAGAGCGCGGGGCCGATCGCCTCGCCGCCGAGCATGAGGACACGGGGGTGGTGCCGGGGGTCGGTGAGCAGTCCGGCGGCAACAGTTGCCGCAGGTAGGACGGGGTGACGGTCGAGGAAGTCGACGCGGTGTTCGTCGACGTACTCGACGAGAGCGGCCGGGTCCATGCGGGTGGTCTCGTCGACGAGGTGCAGCGGGTGGCCGTCGGCCATCAGGAGCACGCCTTCGAGGGAGGTGTCGAAGGAGAACGACGCGGTGAGCGCGACCCGCAGCGGGCCGCCGCCCGCCTCGGCGACGAAACCGGCCCGGTGGGCGGCGAGCAGGTGCGCCGCCGCGCGGTGGGTGACGGCGACACCCTTGGGGCGGCCCCGGTGGAACCGGAGGTGTAGATGACGTACGCGAGGTGGTCCGCCGTCAGCGGGGAGCGCCGGTCGGCGTCGGTGGGGTCGGTGTCGGGGGCGTCAGCGGGCACGGCGCGCAGGGCCGGTTCGTCGAGCACCAGGGCCGGGCGGGCGTCGTCGAGGAGGAACCGGACCCGCTCCTCCGGGAGGGCCGGATCCAGCGGGAGATAACCCGCGCCGGACTTCCAGATGGCGAGGATCGCGACGATCATGTCGGCGGTGCGCGGCAGCCGCAGTGCGACCACCTGTTCGGGTCCGGCGCCTTGGGCGATGAGGTGGTGGGCGAGCCGGTTGGCGCGTTCAGCGTGGCGTAGTCCAGCCGTTCGCCGCCCGCGACGAGCGCGAGACGTCGGGGCTGCGGGCCGCCCGGCGTTCGAACAGCTCGGGGTAGGCGGTGTTCGTGGCGGGGAGCGGGGCGGGGTTCCAGTCGTGGACGCGGCGGCGGTCTCCTCCTCGGACAGCAGGGGCAGGCTGCCCAGCGGGCGGTCCGGCTCGGTGCAGGCGCCGTCGAGGAGACGTATGAGCTGTCCGGCCATCCGCTCGGCCGTGGCCGGGTCGAACAGGTCGGTGCGGTATTCGAGCAGGCCGGTCAGGCCGTCGCCGTCCGGCACGAACTCGATGCTCAGGTCGAAGGTGGCCGCCTGCCGGGGCACGGTGACCGGGGTGGTCGCGAGGCCGCGGGGGGCGGTCGCGGCGGGCGGGTCGGGGTGCAGCAGGACCATCACGTCGAACAGCGGGTTGCGGCCTGCCTCGCGGGGCGCGCCCACCGCCTCCACGATGCGTTCGAACGGCGTGTCGCCGTGGGCGAAGGCGTCGCCCACGGTCTCGCCGCGCGGCGAGCACGTCGCGGAAGGAGCCGGAGGCGTCCACCGGGGTGCGCAGGACGACGGTGTTCACGAAGAACCCGACGGTGCGTTCCAGGTCGGTGCGGGAGCGGCCGGGCGTGAGGGAGCCGACGGTGATGTCGTCCTGGCCGGACCAGCGGGCCAGCAGTGCCTGGGCGGCGGCGACGAGGGCGGTGTGCAGGGTGGTGTGCTGCTCGCTCGCGAGGTCGCGCAGGCGCGCGGCCAGGCGGGCCGGGACGGTGAAGGCGCTCACGGCGCCCTCGCCCGCCTCCTCGCCGCGCCGGGGCCGGTCCAGGGGCAGCTCGGGCGCGACCGCCCCGGCCAACCGCTCGCGCCAGTGGGCGAGTTCACCGTCCAGGCGGGCGCCCGAGAGGCGGGCACGCTGCCAGACCGCGAAGTCCGGGTACTGCAGTGGCCACCGGCGGCAGGTCGGGCGCGGCGCCCTGCGCGAGGGCGTCGTAGGCGGTGCACAGCTCGTCGAGGACGACGCCCATCGACCAGCCGTCCGTGATGATGTGATGGGCCGTCAGCAGCAGGACGTGGGAGGTCGCGGACTCGCGCAGCAACAGGGCGCGCAGCAGGGGGCCGCCCCGCAGGTCGAAGGGCCGGGCGTACTCGGCCAGGAGGTCCTTGTCCAGGTCACCGGCGTCCCGGACCGGCAGCGGCACCGGGCCCGCCGGGTGCACGCGCTGCGATGGGCGGCCGTCGGTCTCCTCGAAGGCGGTGCGCAGCGCCTCGTGCCGGGCCACTGACGGCGGTCAGGGCCGCGGCGGAGGGCCTCCCGGTCCGGCTCGCCGGTGAGGCGGAGGGCGACTGCGCTGTTGTAGCGGGCGTCGCCGGGCCGCAGCTGGTTCAGGAACCAGAGCCGCTGCTGGGCGAAGGACAGCGGGCAGGGG